>NZ_KI912664.1:13750-24537 GCF_000519345.1 Deinococcus pimensis DSM 21231 | reverse complement strand
CGCCCATGGTGCCCGCCCCGACGACGCCCACGGCGAGGGGTTCCGGGCGGGGCCCGGCGGACGCGGGGGCGGGGCGCGTCCCGTGCTGCTCTTGATCAGGCATGTGCGCTCAATCTATACCACGCGCCCGGCGCACCCGCGTGCCTCGCGCTCACAGGCTCTTGAAGGCCTCGAAGGGCTCCCCGCAAGCGTGGCAGACGTGCAGCGTCTTGCAGAGGGTGCTGCCGAAGGTGTTGCGGATGCCCGTGTCGAAGGAGCCGCACCTCGGACAGCGCGGTGGGGCCATCTCCAGCTGGATGAGGGTGCCCTCGCCCGTCGGGGCGGGCGGCGCGATGCCGTAGGTTTCCAGCTTCGCGCGGGCCTCCTCGGTGATCCAGTCGGTCGTCCACGGCGGCGAGAGGACCGTGCGGACCTCGGGCGTGAGGCCCTCGGCGCGCACCGCGCCCGCGATGGCGTCGCGGATGACGTGCAGGGCCGGGCAGGCGCTGAAGGTGGGCGTCATGTCCACGACGGCGCGCTCCCCGTCCACGCGCACGTCTCGCACGATACCCATCTCCACGATGTTCACGACGGGAATCTCGGGGTCCGCGACGCGCGCGAGGGCGTCCCAGACCCGCCGGGCGGGCGCGGCGCTCACCACAGGACGCCCTCCTCCTCCTGCGACGCCACCTCCTGCATCTCGCGCAGGAGGTCCGCGAGGTGCTCCGTGTGCTCGGTGCGGGGGGCGGGCTCCTGCGTGGGCGTAGCCGGGACGTTCAGACCGCTCTTGCGCAGGTGCGCCGTCACGAGGGTCGTCCAGCGCTCCCTCAGCGCCGCGAGGTCCGGGACGATCCCGGCGGCCACGAGGGCGTCCTCGCCCGGCACGGGCGCGAAGAGCTGCGCCGCGAGCGGCCACAGTTCGTCCAGCGCGGCCTGGGTGCGGCGGCGCGACTCCTCGGTGCCGAGCCCGAGGCGCTCCACCCACAGGGCGGTGTGCTGGAGGTGGAAGCGTTCCTCGCGGACGATCTTCTCCACGGCCTCCGCGAGGGGCGCGTACGTGCTGGCGCGCGCCGCGTCGGTCCAGACGGCCTCGTGGGCGTCGAAGAGGAACTGCCGCGTGAGCGTGAAGGCCCAGTCGCCGCGCGGGAGCTCCACGAGGCGGGCGCAGCGGTACTCGTGGGCGCCGCGCCGGAAGGCGAGCGTGTCGGGGTCGCTGCCGCCATCGAGGGCGGAGCGCAGCGAGAGCCACACGCCCGCGTGCCCCAGCTCGTCCTGCGCGATGTTCGCGAGGGCGATGTCCTCCTCCAGGATCGGGGCGTGCCCGACCCATTCGGCGTCGCGGTGCGAGAGGATCAGCTCGTCGTCGGCGAGGGCGGTGAGGCGCTCCACGAGCGCGAGTCTCAGTTCGGGGGTGAGGGCGTCAGTCACGGTCGGGGCCTCCCGCGCGGGGATTGCGTTTGCTGGCGTGCGTGCCGACCACGCCGTACGAGGACTGCTGGCGGTACGTCTTGTCCTTCGCGGGCGCGAACCAGCTCTCCACGGTGCCGGGCGTGTCGTCCGTGCGGGCCACCGCCGCGTCCGGGAAGACCCACCACGCGAGGGCGGGCGGCTCGGGGAAGCGCTCCCTGGCGAGCGCGAGCGCGGCGGCGGGCGAGTCCGCGTCCACCGTGCCCACCACGTCCACGAAGGTCATGCTGCGCTTGTGGGTGGTCTTGCGCGCCACGACGTAGGTCCGCACGTCCCCGGACGCGAGGTCCGGCAGGGGCTCGCCGCGCTCGTCCTGCTCCTGCGTGCGCGCGAGGATCGCGTGGTCCGGCACGGCCCACATGCTCACGGCGCTCGGGCGGCGCGCGAAGAGCGTGCGGGCCGTGACGAGGGCGTGGTCCGCGTCGGTGGCGTGGACGCTCCCGACGGCCTGATGGGGCCGCCCGGGCGCGTCCTGCTTGAAGACCTCCCAGCGGGGCCACTGGGTGTCGGGACGCCCGGTCACGTCCACCACCTCAGTCCGCCGCCTGCGCGGTGGCGCGGCGCGCGGCGTGGGCCTCCATCGCCTCGCGGACCCAGGCGCCGTCCTCGTGCGCCTTGCGGCGCGCGCCGAGACGCTCGCCCATGAGGCCGCGTTCGCCCTTCACGACGGCCCAGAACTCGCTCCAGTCGATGGGGCCGTGCTTCCAGTTGCCGTCCTCGTCCTGACGCAGGTCCGCGTCGGGGATGGTGAGGCCCGCCTCCAGGAGTTCGGGGACGTGCTCGTTCATGAATTCCTGGCGGACCTCGTCGTTGCTCTTGAGCTTCACGCCCCAGCGGGTGAGGACGCCGGAGTTGGTGGACTCCGCGTCGTGCGGCCCGAGCATCATGAGGCTGGGCCACCACCAGCGGTCGAGGGCGTCCTGCGCCATGGCGCGCTGCTTCGCGGTGCCGCGCGCGTAGGTGAGGATCATCTCCTTGCCCTGCTTGTGGTGGAAGGTCTCCTCGGAGCAGATGCGGACCATCGCGCGGGAGTACGGGCCGTAGGAGCAGCCCGCCAGCATCGTCTGGTTCTTGATGGCGGCGCCGTCCACGAGCCAGCCGATCATGCCGACGTCGGCCCACGTGAGGCTGGGGTAGTTGAAGATGCTGGAGTACTTCGCGCGGGCGGTGAGGAGCGCGTCCATCATCTCCTCGCGGGTAATCCCGAGCGTCTCGGCGGCGTGGTAGAGGTACTGGCCGTGCCCGGCCTCGTCCTGCACCTTCGCGATGAGGATCATCTTGCGGCGCAGGCTGGGGGCCCGGGTGATCCACGCGCCCTCGGGGAGCATCCCGACGTACTCGCTGTGCGCGTGCTGGCTGATCATCCTCTTGAGCTGGCGGCGGTACTCGTCGGGCATCCAGTCGCCCGGCTCGATCTTCTCGCCGCGCGCGATGCGGGCCTCGAAGTGCGCGAGCTTCTCTTCGGTGGCGGGGTCGGGCGTGATCGGGGTCTGCGTCATGGGGGCCTCCTGGAGGGCAGGGCGAGAACCGCTTCCTAACATTAGTTAGCCTCAGTGTACCAGACCGGACCCCCGCGGGGATGTGCCCGGACACCATTCCATGAGCGAAAACGCCGGGGTGGGGCGGGAGGTTGCGGCAAGGTAAGAGTATGACCCGGAGACGGGTGAATTGTTTATTTTTTGGAGGTTTTCCTATGTTTTCACAACAAGAAAAGATCGCAATGATCATTATTCCTGCGATCGCTTTGATTACATTCACTCAAAATCTTGCAACCGCTGGACTTCTGGCCGCCGGGCCAAGCGACCCGGTACCAACCCCTCATAGGACTCCAAAGAGTCCAACGGATGGCCCATTTCCGTATCCGACTCCTCAGGGGCCGGAAACACCACGAAAATAGGTTCCCCATGACCTGACCCCACGCCCGCACTGACCTTTCAGTGTCGGGCGTCCTCGCGTTCCCTCGCCCGCAGATACTCACGTACAGCAGCAGGACTGACCTCATGTCCGGCCACGCCGAGACTGCCCGCGACGCTCCGCACCAGGCGCTCGACATTCCGCTCCCGCGCGTCGGCATCCTTGAGCCGGATCAGCAAGGCGTCCACGGCAGCGCTCCTCCTGGGGATCGTCACGTCCGGCTCCCCTTCTCGTCGCGTTCCGCTCCCCTCAGCAGCAGGTCCGTGTAGGCGTCGGCGACGTCGCGGGCGGTGAGGCGGCCCTGCGGGCGGAACCACGACGGCAGCCAGTTCGCGCCGGAGAGCGCGAGGACCGCCGTGAGCTTCACGTTGAGGTCCTCGTGGAAGGCCCCGGTCCGCACGCCCTCCTCCACGACGTCGCGGAAGACGCGCTCCACGGCGTCGCGCCGGGCGGCGACGGCCTCGCGGCGCTCGGGCGGCAGGTGCCGCCAGTCCTGGAAGAGGACCGTGGCGTACTCCAGGTTGCGCGCCACGACGTCCGTGTACGCCTCCATGGCGAGGCGCAGCTTGTCGCGCGGCGTGGCGTGGGAGGCACGGACGGGCGCGAGGGCCGCGTCGAACTCGTCGGCGGCGCGGCTCACGATCTCCCACAGCAGTTCCTCCTTGCCGCTGATGTGCGAGTACAGGCTGCCCGCCTTCAGGTCGAGCGCGGCGGCGATGTCGCGCATGCTGGTGGCGCGGTACCCCACCTCCGAGAAGAGGCGGGCGGCGGCGCGGTAGATGGCTTCGCGTCGTTCTCCGGGGGCGCTCATCGCGGTCATGCTACAGCGTGGTCACTCCATGAGGGGCCGCACGGACGGGCCGGTGAGCAGCAGGCGCGTGACGGACACGTTGTCGTCCTCGTCGAGTTCGCGCAGGGCGCCCTCGGGGTCGGCGGTGGTGCGCAGCTCGTACTCCCCGTCGGGCAGGCTGGTCACGTCGATGTCCTGCCCGGGCGTGTAGGAGCCGTACGTGTCGCCCCAGCCGGGTTCGAGCACCTGCCGACGCAGGCCGCAGCCCTCCTGGTCCACGGGGTAGACGGGGGTGGTGGGCGCGCGGTCGGAGCTCAGGATGCAGAAGGTGACCTTGCCGCTCGTGCGGACCAGCCTGGGCGGTCTGCCGTCCGCGAGGGCGTAGAGGTCGTAGCGGGCGAAGGTGTTGAGGTGCCAGTGCTGGTGGGCGGGGTGGTAGACGAAGTCCCCGACGCGCAGGTCCATCGTGGCGCCCCCGCGCCGGGTGACGCGCTGCCAGGCCCGCACGCGGCTCACGGCGGGGTCGTCGGGCACGTCGCCGACGAGTTCGAGGGGGCCGGAGCCGTAGTTCCACACCGTGGTGGCGAAGTGCAGCAGGCGTCGGTTGCCCTTCTCGTCGTCGCGGACCTCCACCCAGAGGTGCGCGGCGGGACTCACGACGAGGTCCGGGAGGAGCCAGCCGTCCTCGTCCACGCGGACGGGCGGCACGGCGAGACGCTGGCCCTCGCCGGAGAGAAGGAGCGCGCCTGCGAGGAGCAGCGCGGCCATCCACCCTCGGGGCGCGGACGCCTTCATGACGTGCCGTCCATTGTGCCGCGCGCGCCCGCGCGTGACTGGAAGCGGGCCTACCGCGCGGCGCTCACAGGCGTTCCCACGCGCTTCGCGCGGGACGCACCGGAGCGGGGATCACTTCCTGTGCGCGGCGGTCCAGTCGCTCAGGAAGCCCTCGTAGAGGTCGCGGATCTCACGGGTGGCGATGTCCTGGAACTCGGTGTCGTAGGTGCCGTAGTAGAGGTTGCCCCACAGGCGCGGCGCCTTGACGCGCAGGCGGCGCGCGCCCTGCTGCACGACGGTGTCGCCGCGCGGTTCGAGCGCGAACTCCGCGACGTAGACGAAGCTGCCGCGGTCCTCGTACGCGTCGAGGGTGAGGATCTGGTCCACGCCGCACTTCTCCGGATCGCCCCACTTGAGGCCCCAGGCGCCCGTGTAGCGGTCGAGGGCGTCCTGCACGAGCGCCGAGAAGTCCTCGTCCTCGCCGTCGCCGAGCGAGACCTGCGCGGAGGGCGGGCACAGGTCGGCGGGCTTCAGGTCGCGCAGGTTGTCGCGCTGGTGCGTGGCGAGCGCGGTCGGGGCGAGCGCGAGCAGGGCGAGGATCGTCAGGCGGCGCGAGGTGGCGGTCATGGGGACAGTGTAGGGGCGTGGGGGCGTGGGAGGGCCTGCGAGTGCGCGGCAGGGCGCGGAGTCCGAACTAACGTTCGTGATACGATTTCCTTCATGGACAAGCTCTCCGCGTTCCTCGAACGTGAGCACGGCGTCTTCATCGGCGGCGACTGGGTGCCGGGCCGTGACCGTTTCGAGACCCGCAACCCCGCCACGGGCGAGGTCCTCACCGAGGTCGTGCAGGCCGATCAGAGCCTCGTGGATCAGGCCGTGGACGCCGCGCGCGCCGCACAGCCGGTCTGGGCGAACCAGACGCCCGCCGCGCGCTCGCGCGTCCTGTACCGCCTCGCGGAGCTCGTCGCGCAGCACCGCGACGAGCTCGCCCTGCTCGAAACCCTCGACAACGGCAAGCCCCTGCGCGAGAGCAAGGGCGGCGACGTGCCCCTCGCGGCGGAGCACTTCCGCTACTACGCGGGCTGGCCCACGAAGTTCGGCGGTCAGACGAACCCCGTCAGCGTGCCCGGCATGCTCAACTACACCCTGCGCGAACCCGTCGGGGTGGTCGCGGCGATCGTGCCGTGGAACTTCCCCCTCCTGATCGCCGCGTGGAAGGTCGCGCCCGCCCTCGCGATGGGCAACGCCGTCATCCTCAAGCCCGCCGAGCAGACGCCCCTCACGGCGCTGCGCCTCGCGGAACTCGCGCGCGAGGCGGGCCTGCCGGACGGCGTCCTCAACGTCGTCACGGGAGACGGACGCACGGGCGCCGCGCTCGTCGCGCACCGTCACGTGGACAAGGTGAGCTTCACGGGCTCCACCGAGGTGGGCCGCCGCATCGTGGCGGGCAGCGTGGCCAACCTCAAGCGCGTCTCGCTGGAGCTCGGCGGCAAGAGCGCGAACGTCATCTTCGCCGACGCGAACCTCAGGAAGGCCGTGCGGGGCGTCATGATGGGCGTCTTCTACAACCAGGGACAGGTGTGCGTCGCGGGAAGCCGCGTGCTGGTGGAGCGCAGCATCCACGATCAGGTCGCGGAGCTCCTCGCGGCGGAGGTGGAGAAGGTCCGCCTCGGCGACGGCCGCGACGAGAGCACCACCATGGGGCCCCTCGTGAGCGCCGAGCAGCGCGACCGCGTCGCCGGGTTCGTGCGGCAGGGCCGGGAGCAGGGCGCGCGCCTCGTCGCGGGCGCCGAGGTGATGGACGGCCCCGGCTACTTCTTCCGGCCCGGCCTGCTCGCCACGGAGGACGCCTCGAACGTCTGCGTCCGCGAGGAGATCTTCGGGCCCGTCGCGGTCCTGATGCCCTTCGACTCCGAGGAGCAGGCCGTGGAGATGGCGAACGACAGCGAGTACGGCCTCGCGGGAGGCGTGTACACCGAGAACCTCGGGCGGGCGCACCGCGTCGCGGCGGGCATCCGCACGGGCACCGTGTGGGTGAACACGTACAACGCCTTCGACGCCGCGAGCCCCTTCGGCGGCTACAAGCAGTCCGGCTGGGGCCGCGAGATGGGCGAGCAGGCCCTCGACCTCTACACCGAGACGAAGAGCGTCTGGATCAACACGAAGTAGGAGCGCCATGACCGAACCCCAGGAGCAGGACATGCTGACGATCATCGACGCCTCGGGCGGGTGCGTGCGCCCCGACCTCGTGCCGGACGAGGAGACGCTCGCGCGGCTCTACCGCGCCATGCGCCGCGCGCGGCACTTCGACGAGCGCGCCGTGGTGCTGCACCGTCAGGGCCGCATGGGCGTCTACCCGCCCTTCGGCGGGATGGAGGCCAGCCAGGCGGGCACGGCGCTCGCCCTCACGCACGACGACTGGCTGCTGCCCACCTACCGCGACACGGGCGCCGCGCTCACGTACGGCCTGCCGATCAGCCAGATCGTGCTGTACTGGCGCACCAGCCCGCACGGCTGGGCGATGCCCGAGGGCCTGAAGGTGCTGCCCTTCTACATCCCCATCGCCACGCAGTACCCGCACGCGGTGGGCTGCGCCCTCGCGGAGCGCATGCAGGGCAGGCGCAACGTCGCGATGGCCTACATCGGCGACGGTGGGTCCAGCGAGGGCGACTTCCACGAGGCCCTCAACTTCGCCGGGGCGCTCGACGCGCCCTGCGTGTTCGTCCTGCAGAACAACGGCTGGGCGATCAGCGTGCCCACGACCGCGCAGACGCGCGCCGTGAACCTCTCGCGCCGCGCGGAGGGCTACGGCATACCGGGCGTGCGGGTGGACGGCAACGACATCGTCGCGGTGCATCACGTCACGCGGGAGGCGGTGGAGCGTGCCCGCGCGGGCGGCGGCCCCACCCTCATCGAGACGGTCACGTACCGCGTGAAGCCCCACACCGTCAGCGACGACCCGGGCCGCTACCGCACCGAGGACCTGACGAGGGAGTGGCTGGAGAAGGACCCCGTGACGCGCCTGCGGACGTACCTGACCACCCGGGGCCTGTGGGACGACGCGCGCGAGGACGCCCTCACGCGGGACATCACCCAGGAGTTCGAGGCGGCCGTGGAGGAGGCGGACCGCTTCTCCGAGCCCACCCCGTCCGAGATCGTGGATCACGTGTTCGCGACGCCCACCCCGCAGCTCACGGAGCAGCGGGCGCAGCTGCTGGAGGAGTACGGAGCATGACCGCCACCGAAGTCAGGACAGGGACGGGCACGCGCACCATGACGATGGTCGCGGCGATCAACGACGCGCTCGCGGTGGCGCTCGAACGGGACGCGAAGGTGTGCCTCTTCGGGGAGGACGTCGGCGTGATGGGCGGCGTGTTCCGCGCGACGGACGGCCTGCAGGCACGCTTCGGGCGGGAGCGGGTGTTCGACACGCCCCTCGCGGAGGCGGGCATCGTCGGGATGGGCATCGGGATGGGCCTCGCGGGGATGCGGCCCGTCGCGGAGATCCAGTTCGCGGGCTTCCTGTACCCCGCGCTGGACCAGATCCTGTCGCACCTGGGGCGCTACCGGCACCGGACGCGCGGGCGCTTCAGCGTCCCCATGGTGATCCGCGCGCCCTACGGCGGCGGCGTGCACACGCCCGAGCAGCACGCGGACAGCCCGGAGGCGGTGCTGGCGCACGTGCCGGGCGTGAAGGTCGTGATTCCCAGCTCCCCGACCGACGCGAAGGGCCTGCTGCTCGCCGCGATCGAGGACCCCGATCCCGTGTTCTTCTTCGAGTCGATCAAGCTGTACCGCAGCACGAAGGAGGAGGTGCCGGAGGGGCACTACACCGTGCCGCTCGGGAAGGCGCGGCTCGTGCGGGAGGGCGACGACGTGACGGTCGTGTGCTACGGCGGCATGGTGGAGGTCTGCACGAAGGCCGCGGACGCCGCGCGGGCTCACGGGATCGGCGTGGAGGTCGTGGACCTGCGGACACTCGTGCCGATGGACACCGAGACGGTCCTCGCGAGCGTCCGGAAGACGGGCCGCGTGGTGATCGTGACGGAGGCGCCCCGCACCGGGGGCTTCCACAACGAGATCGCGGCGCTCGTGGCCGAGCGGGCGCTCGACAGCCTGCTCGCGCCGGTCGTGCGCGTCACGGGCTTCGACGCGCCCTACCCGCCCTTCACGAGCGTGGAGGACACCTACAGGCCCAACGCGACGCGCGTGGCGAAGGCGATCAAGCAGGTGCTGGACTACTGAGCGCTTCGGCGGAGGCGGGCGGCCTTTCGGTCGCCCGCCTCTCTCACGATTTCCTCAAGATCGGCCTGAAGGGCTCATGTGTGGCGATTCACACGAATCACGTGGGATCGGCGGATGCTGGGTCATGCACCCCGGACTGGTCCTCAACGTCGTCTGCCTCGTCGTCGGGGGTGTGCTGCTGGGCCTGAGCGGCTGGCGGTACCGGGCCGCGCGGCCCGAGTACCGGCCGCTGTACAAGTGGACGGGTCTCGGTGTGCTGGGCCTGAGCGTCTTCGTCGGGGCGAACCTCGCGTGGGGCGAGGCGGGCGACGCGCTCTCCCCCGCCACCTTCGCGGCGCTCGGCGCGATCCTGGCGCCCGCCTGGGGCGCCGCCGCCGTGTCGCACTACCTCGCCACGCGCCGTGAGAGCGACCACCGCGAGCCGCCCTTCGTGCTCGTCGCCTGCACGGCCCTGATCGTGATGTACAGCGCGGCGCGCGCGGTAGGACTGTGAACCTCGTCCGGCGGCAGTCGTACGAACGGTGTCAGAACAAGAGGGTGACCCTGACGCGCGTGGGAAACAGTGAGGCTCTGGTGATTTCCAGGGAGCTCAAGGAACTCACCGGCATCGAGCACGAGGTGGAGATCCAGGTCGTCGGGAACGTCCTGCTGGTCACCCCCGCCCGGAACGAGGAAGCGCTGCGGCAGGGCAGGCGCGCCGCGCTGCTGCACGCCGCCGTCTCGCAGGTCCTCGACGACAACGACGAGGTCCTCGCGCGCCTCAAGGATGCCTGACCGCTAGACCCGCAGCACGATCCGCACGTCGTTGACGTTCGTGCCGGTCGGGCCGGTCACCACGAGGTCACCGAGCCGCTCGAAGAAGCCGCCCGCGTCGCCGCGCTCCAGGTATTCGCGTGCGTCCAGGCCGAGGCGGGCCGCGCGCTCCAGCGTGTCGGGCGTGACGAGCGCGCCCGCCGCGCCGCTCGTGCCGTCCACGCCGTCCGAGTCGCACGCGAGGGCGTACACGCCGGGCTCCCCGGCAAGGTCCAGCGCGAGGGCGAGCGCGAACTCCACGTTGCGTCCGCCCCGACCCGCGCGGGGCGGCACGACCGTGGTGGTCTCCCCGCCCGACACGAGCCCCGCCGGGGGCGGCAGGGCGCGGGCGAGCCGGGCGTGCTCGCGCGCCGCGCGCCGTGCGGGGCCCTCCACGGCGTCGCTGAGGACGCGCGCGTGCACGCCGCCGCCCTCCAGGGAGGCCACGGCGGCGGCGAGCGCGGCGGCGTTCGTCACGACGAGGTGGTGCTCCACGTTCAGGAACACGGGGTCGCGGGGCTTCGGCGTCTCCTCCAGGTGGCCCATCGCGCCCTGGTAGAGGTGACGGCGCACCTCGGGCGCGCGGATGCCGTGACGGTCGAGGACCACGATCGCCTCCGTGAAGCTGCTGGGGTCCGGGAAGGTCGGGCCGCTCGCGATGACGGAGAGGTCGTCACCGACCACGTCGGACACGACGAGCGTCACGACCCGCGCGGGCGCGCAGGCCGCCGCGAGCCGTCCGCCCTTCACGCGCGAGAGGTGCTTGCGGACCGCGTTGATCTCGTGGATCGCCGCGCCCGACGCGAGGAGCGCCTCCGTGAGCTCC
>NZ_KI912664.1:9970-13650 GCF_000519345.1 Deinococcus pimensis DSM 21231 | reverse complement strand
GCCGCGCGGCGTCCACGGCGGCGCGGAAGGCGCCGAGCAGGAGTCCTCGCGGGTCCGTCACGGGCGCTCCCGGTGAGGCGGCACGCAGTCGCGCGCACGCCCCACGTGGGATGCTGACGCCAGTTCCCACACCACCCCGGAGGTTCCGTGCTCAGACTCGCCGTGCTGTCCGCCCTCGCCGTCACGTCCGCCGCGTCCGCCCGAGTGGCCGTGCCGGATCTCGACGACCTCAGGATCGAGACGATGCGCGCCCGGACGTACCCGGGCAGCGCCCTCACGACTGTGCGGGTCCTTCCCGCCGGGTCCGGCTACCGCCGCAGCGTCGTGTCCTACCGCTCGGACGGCCTGCGCATCGACGCCCTGCTGACCGTCCCGAACGGCACGCCCCCGAAGGGCGGCTGGCCCGCCATCGTGTTCAATCACGGCTACATCCCCCCCAACGTGTACCGGACGACCGAGCGGTACGTGGCGTACCAGGACGCCTTCGCCCGCGCCGGGTACGTGACCCTCAAGCCAGACTACCGCGGTCACGGAAGCTCCGAGGGCGAGGCGACGGGCGCGTACTGGTCGCCGGACTACACCACGGACGTCCTCAACGCCGCCGCGAGCCTGCGCCGCTTCCCCGGCGTGAACCCGCAGAAGCTGGGGATGTGGGGGCACAGCATGGGCGGCCACATCACGCTGCGGTCCATGGTGATCGACAGGAGCATCAAGGTGGGCGTGATCTGGGCGGGCGTGACCGTGCCGTACGACGAGCTGCTCTCGTCGTGGCGGCGCCCGCCGAGCAGCCGTCCGCCGGGCGCGCTGCGGCGGCGCGAGCTGCTCCTCGCGAAGTACGGCACGCCCGAGAAGAACCCCTCGCTGTGGCGGGCCGTGTCGCCGAACTTTTTCCTGAAGGACGTGTCGGGCCCGATCCAGATCCATCACGGGACCGCCGACGCGGACGTCCCGCTGAGCTTCTCGCAGTCGCTCGCGCGCGGCCTCAAGGCGGCGGGAAAGCCGTACGAGCTCTACACGTACGCGGGCGACGACCACAACCTCAGCCGCAACCTGCGCCTCGCCTTGAACAGGAGCGTGGCGTTCTTCGACCGGTACCTGAAGTGACGCGGGGGGCCCGGCACGCACGCCGGGCCCCTCCCCTCTACTCCGCCTCGTCCTGCACGGTGAGCGACTTCAGGGTCTCGCCCTGATGCCAGCCGAACGTCGGGCGCGTGAAGCCGAGGGCGTCCGCGACGGCGCGGGCCTGCCCCTCCTCGGGGAGCCCTTCGAGCTGGAAGAGCAGGAAGCGCCGCCCGTCGGGCGCGATGCGGACGAAGAGGTCCTCGCCGAGCTCCACCTGCTGGGTGCGGCCCGTGCGGACGGCGCGGTCGCGGGCGTGCCGCAGGAGTTCGCGGACGCGGACGGTGACGGTGGGCGGCGCGGCCACGTCCCGGACCTCAGGCGCGCAGGCCGTCGAGCAGCATCACGGCGAACTGGTCGGCGATCTGCGCGGCGGTGAGGGGACCGCCGGGGCGGTACCACGTGTACGTCCAGTTCACGGCGGAGAGCAGCAGGTACGCCGTCATCTTCACGTCGAGGTCGGCGCGGAAGACGCCCCTGTCGATGCCCTCGCGGACGAGGTCGCGGTACAGGGCGTCGATGGTGTCGCGCCACTCGGTGACCTTGCGGTACGCGTCCGGGCTGAGGTGCTTCCACTCGTGGAAGAACACCGTGGCGCTCTCGAGGTTGTGCGCGACGACCTCGATGTGGCGGCGCATGGCCTCGCGCAGCTTCTGCTCGGGCGTGAGGTTCTCGGCGCGCAGCGGCATCAGGGCCGCGTCGAACTGCGCGGCGGCCTGATTCACGAGCTCGACGAGCAGTTCCTCCTTGCCGCTGATGTGCGCGTAGAGGCTGCCGCCCTGCATGCCGAGCTGCGAGGCGAGGTCGCGCATGCTGGTGGCGTGATAGCCGCGCTCGCTGAACAGCGCGCCCGCCACCTCGTAGATCTGGTCGCGGCGGCTCTTGGGCTGCGTCATCGGCGCACCCCGGTGCGCGGGCGGGGCGGATGGGCGCCGTGTGGCGCAACGGGACGGTGAACCAAACGAACGCTCATACGGATAGTGTAGCAGCAACCCTAAGGACGACATTCCGGCCTCGTGTCACGTTCCGGACGCGCGCGCCCGCGAGATGCTAGGGTGAGTGAGCTCGGGAGCCCGCTTCCGGGAGGTGAACCGTGGACCGTGCATCGAAACTGGCCCTGGGAAGCGTCCTCGTCGGCGTCGCCGTGCTGGCGCTGAAGTTCGGCGCGTACCTCCTCACGGGCAGCGTCGCCCTGTACTCCGACGCCCTGGAAAGCATCATCAACGTCACGGCGGCGCTCGCGGCGCTCGTCGCGCTGCGCGTCAGTGCCAAGCCCGCCGACGCGAACCACCCCTACGGTCACACCAAGGCCGAGTACTTCTCCGCCGTCATCGAGGGCGTCCTGATCGTGCTCGCCGCGCTCTCCATCCTGCGCGAGGCCTACCGGGGCTACCTGAACCCCAGGCCCCTCGACACGCCCTTCGTGGGCCTCGCCGTGAGCGCCGCCGCCACCGTCCTCAACGCCGTCTGGGCGGGCGTGCTCGCGCGCGGCGGACGGCAGTGGCGCTCCCCGGCCCTGCTCGCGGACGCCCGGCACCTCTGGGCGGACGTGGTCACGTCCGGCGGCGTCCTGCTGGGCGTGGTGCTGGTGGCGCTCACGGGCTGGCTGGTCCTCGATCCCCTCCTCGCGGCGCTCGTGGCGCTCAACATCCTCTGGTCCGGCTGGGGCCTCATGCGTGACAGCGTGAACGGCCTCATGGACGAGGCCGCCTCGCCCGACGTGGTCGCCCGCATTCGCGCGCTCGTCTCCGAGCACGCCGAGGGCGCGCTGGAGGCGCACGACCTGCGCACCCGCCACGCGGGCCGCACGACCTTCATCGAGTTCCACCTCGTCGTGCCGCACGACATGCGCGTCGGCGAGGCGCACGACATCTGCGACCGCATCGAGAACGTCCTGCTCGGCGAGGTGGAGGGCGCCGTCGTCACCATCCACGTGGAACCCGAGACGAAGGCTGAGCATCGCGGCGTGCTGGTCCTCTGAGCCGCGGAACGTGCACCGCGCGTCCCCGGACCACGCGCGGACCTGCTAGCTTCTCCTCATGACCACCCGTGACGTCCCCTCCGGCGTGCGTTCCGAGGTCCGCCGGACGCCCGCGTACCCCTTCACCCCGATCGACGCGCCCGTCAAGCTCGACCAGAACGAGAGCGCCTACGACTTCCCCGAGGAGCTCAAGCGCCTCGCGGTGGAGCGCGCGCTCACGAGGCCCTGGAACCGGTACCCGGACATCCACACGGACACCCTCGCCGCCGCCATCGCGCGCTTCGAGGACTGGGACCCGGAGGGCGTCGTCGTGACGCCCGGCAGCAACGTCATCATCAAGCTCCTCACGGAGATGGCGGGCATCGGGCAGACGGTCCTGACGGTGAAGCCCACCTTCGCGGTGTACGAGCTGGAGGCCAGCATGCTCGGCGCGGACCTGCGCGAGGTGTCGCTGGAGGAGGACTTCTCGCTGCCCGTGGCGGGCCTCACGGCGCAGCTCGCCGCGGGCGGGCCGGGCGTGTTCTACCTCACGCAGCCGCACGCGCCGACCGGGCACCTCGACGCGCGCGAGGACGTGCGC
>NZ_KI912664.1:9131-9870 GCF_000519345.1 Deinococcus pimensis DSM 21231 | reverse complement strand
GGCCTCCAGCCTGGCGAGGGGCGCGCCGAGGCAGAAGTGAATGCCGTGCCCGAACGCGAGGTGCCGGTTCGGGCTGCGGCGCGGGTCGAAGCGGTCGGGCTCCGCGAAGACGGCGTCGTCACGGTTGGCGGACCCGATCCACGCGACCGTCCACGAGCCCGCCGGGATGACCTGCCCGCCCATCGGCACGTCGGTCGTGGTGACGCGGAACATGGACTGCACGGGCGAGCGGAAGCGCAGCACCTCCTCCACGGTGGCGGGCCACAGCGCGGGGTCCTGCGCGGCGGCGTCCCGCGTGTCCGGATGCTCGCTGAGGGTCTGCACGGCGTTCGAGAGCAGGTTGGTGGTGGTCTCGTTGCCCGCGACGAGCAGCAGCATGCAGAAGCCCAGCAGTTCCTGCCCGGTGAGGCGGCGCCCGGCGGCCTCGTCGTCCGCGCCGAGCTCGGCGCGCAGCAGCGCGCTGATGAGGTCCGGGCCGGTCGGGTCGTCGCGGCGGCCCTCGATGAGCCGCGTGAAGTACGCGGCCATCTCGCGGCTGCCGCTGGGGTCGCCCGTCACGACCGCGTCCGACCAGCGTTTGAAGGCCGCGCGGTCCGAGGCGGGAATCCCGAGGATCTCCGCGATGACGATGACGGGCAGCGGCTCCGCGAAGTCGTGCACGAGGTCACCGCGCCCGCCCCGGAAGCCCGACAGGAGCTCGTCGACGAGTTCCGCGATGCGCGGCGCGAGCGCCTCCACG
>NZ_KI912664.1:2194-9031 GCF_000519345.1 Deinococcus pimensis DSM 21231 | reverse complement strand
GCCCCGGCGAGGAGTTCGCCCCAGGCGGCGTACACGGCGGCGCCCGTCGCGCCGCGCGCGAGGAGGGCGTCCACGAGGTCGCGTTCGGGTTTCGGTCCGCGCAGGGCCCGCAGGAGGGCGCCCAGGGAGCTGGTCTCGGTCATTGTGTTTCTCCACGAGGAAGGGCGGTCTTTTTGTGGATTCGAACTTCACCCGCAGCCTACCAGTTGTTAGGCTGCCCGTATCGACAACCCGCCGCGCGCCCGGAGGCCGCGCAGGACCACCCTCCGGGCACGCCCTTCCAGGAGGAACACCGTGCCCACCGAACCCGCATTCGAGCCCGCGAGGACGTCCGCGTGAAGCTCGCCCGTTTCATCTCCCGGGGACGCGCCCTCACGGGCCGCCTCGAAGGGAATCTGCTCGTGGACCACGCCGGGGAGGCGCACCGCCCCGAGGACGTCACCTTCCGCCTGCCGGTGGACCCGCCGAAGGTCATCGCGCTCGCGCTGAACTACCACGACCACGCCGGTGAGCTCGGGCTGACGCAGCCCAGCGAGCCCGCGCTGTTCTGGAAGCCCAACACGACCCTGCTGCCGCACGGCGGCACCGTCATCTACCCGCGCGGCGCGGAGTTCATGCACTACGAGGTGGAGCTCGGCGTGATCATCGGCCGTGACGCCCGCCGCGTGAAGGCGAAGGACGCCATGGAGTACGTGGGCGGCTACACCATCGGCAACGACCTCGTCGTGCGCGACTACGTCACGAACACCTTCCGGCCCCCCCTGCGCGGCAAGGGCTGGGACACCTTCGGACCGCTCGGGCCGTACTTCGTGACCGCCGACGAGATCCGCGACCCGCACGACCTCACCCTGCGCGCCTACGTCAACGACGAACTGCGGCAGGAGGGCAGCACGAGGGACATGATCTTCTCCATTCCCGAGCTGATCGAGCACATCTCGCGCTTCATGACCCTCCAACAACACGACGTGATCCTCACGGGCACCCCGAAGGGCATCTCGCACGTGCGGCCCGGCGACGTGATGCGGCTGGAGGTGGAGGGCCTCGGCACGCTCGTGAACGACGTGCAGATGGAGACCGAGGACGCGGAGCCCATCCAGGGCCGCGAGGACAAAGAGCCCGTCTGGGACGGAAGGTGAGGGCATGACGGTCATCACGAGAACCGAACCCGAGAAGGTGACGCGCCTGCGCGAGGGCGTCGCCGCGCGCGGATTGAAGCACTTCGTCGGCGGCGAGTGGGTGGACGCCCTGGGCGGCGAGACCTTCGAGACGCTCTCCCCCATCGACGGGAGCGTCATCGCGCGCGTCGCGCGCGGCGACGCCGCCGACGTGGACCGCGCGGCGCGCGCGGCAAAGGAGGCCTTCCCCGCGTGGCGGGACCTCAAGGGGACGGAACGGAAGAAGATCCTGCACCGCGTCGCGGACCTCATCGAGGCGCGCGCGGACGAGATCGCGCACCTCGAGACGCTCGACACGGGTCAGGCGATCCGCTTCATGAAGAGCGCCGCGGCGCGCGGCGCGGAGAACTTCCGCTTCTTCGCGGACCGTGCGCCGGAGGCCCGTGACGGCCTGACCCTCCCCACCGAGGGCTTCCTGAACTACACGACCCGCACCCCCATCGGGCCGGTGGGGGTGATCACGCCGTGGAACACGCCGTTCATGCTGTCCACCTGGAAGATCGCCCCGGCGCTCGCGGCGGGCTGCACGGTCGTGCACAAGCCCGCCGAGTGGAGTCCCGTCACGGCGACCCTGCTCGCGGAGATCATGCACGAGGCGGGCGTCCCGGCGGGCGTCGTGAACCTCGTCCACGGGTACGGCGAGACGGCGGGCCGCGCGCTCACGGAGCACCCCGACATCCACGCCATCGCGTTCGTCGGGGAAACCACGACGGGCAGCCACATCATGCGGCAGGGCGCGGACACCCTCAAGCGCGTCCACTTCGAGCTCGGCGGGAAGAATCCCGTCGTGGTGTTCGCGGACGCGGACCTCGAGAAGGCCCTCGACGCGGTGGTGTTCATGATCTACAGCCTCAACGGGGAGCGCTGCACGTCCAGCAGCCGCCTCCTCGTGGAGGACGCGATCTACGACGAGTTCACCGCCCGCGTCGCCGAGCGCGCCCGGAGCATCCGCGTGGGCGACCCCTTCGATCCCGCGACGGAGGTGGGACCCCTCGTGCACCCGCGTCACACGCAGAAGGTCGCGTCGTACTTCGACCTCGCCCGGCAGGAGGGCGCGACCGTGGCGGCGGGCGGCGAGGTCATCGAGGGGAACTTCGTGACGCCGACGCTCTTCACGGGCGCGCGGGGCGACATGCGCGTCAGCCAGGAGGAGATCTTCGGCCCCGTCCTGACGGCGATTCCCTTCACGGGGGACGCGGAGGCGCTCTCGCTCGCGAACGGCGTGCGCTACGGCCTCGCCGCGTACCTCTGGACGAACGACCTCACCCGCGCGCACACCTTCGCGGGGGGCCTGGAGGCGGGCATGGTGTGGGTGAACAGCGAGAACGTGCGGCACCTGCCGACGCCCTTCGGCGGTGTGAAGAACAGCGGCATCGGCCGTGACGGCGGCGACTGGAGCTTCGACTTCTACATGGAGACGAAGAACGTCGCGATCAGCCTCGGAACCCACAAAACGGCGCGGCTCGGGGTGGGTCAGGCCCAGCCCGCGAAGGACGCGGCGGACAGGAAGCTTGCAGAGTGAAGGAGGAGTGACCAGCATGGGAGCGAGAACCGGAGCGCAGTTCCTCGAAGGCCTCAGGCGCAACCCGCCGACGCTGTACATCGACGGCGAGCGCGTGCAGGACCCCACCACCCACCCCAAGACGATGCACGTGGCGCACTCCCTGGCGGGGCTCTACGACCTGCAGCACGATCCCGCGTACCGTGACGTCCTCACGTACGAGGAGAACGGCGAGCGCTACGGCATGAGCTTCCTCGTGCCCCGCACGAAGGAGGACCTGCGCCGCCGCGGCGACATGCACAAGGCCTGGGCGGACGCGAGCCTCGGCTTCATGGGCCGCACGCCCGACTACATGAACGTGAACCTCATGGCGGCCGCGATGGCGCCCGAGTACTTCGAGGGCTGCGAGGGGAGCGGCCCCGTGGGCTCGGGCCGCAACTACGGCGAGAACATGCGCCGCTACTACGAGTACGTGCGGGATCACGACCTGTGCCTCACGCACGCCCTGACGAACCCGCAGGTGAACCGCGCGAAGATGGCCTCCGAGATGCCCGACCCCTTCATCGCGCTCGGCGTGGTCAGGGAGACGGACGAGGGCATCGTCGTGCGCGGCGCGCGCATGATGGCGACCCTGCCCATCGCGGACGAGATCCTGATCTTCCCGTCCACGGTCCTCAAGGAGAACGCCGACAAGAGCCAGTACGCGATGGCCTTCGCCGTGCCGACGAACGCGCCGGGGCTGTACTTCCAGTGCCGCGAGCCCTTCGACCTCGGGCGGGACGTGGAGGACCACCCGCTGAGCTCGCGCTTCGACGAGCAGGACGCCTTCGTGATCTTCGACGACGTGCTCGTGCCGTGGGAGCGGGTGTTCCTGCTGTACGACGTGAAGCTCGCCAACCAGGCGTACGGGCGCACGACGGCGGTGCTGCACATGGCGCATCAGGTGGTGTGCGGCAAGATCGCGAAGACCGAGGCCCTGCTGGGCGTCGCGCAGAGCATCGTGAACACCATCGGCTCGGGGCAGTTCCAGCACGTGCAGCAGAAGGTCAGCGAGTTCATCGTGACGCTGGAGATCATGAAGGCGCTGCGCGTCGCCGCCGAGGAGGGCGCCACCGTCAACGACTACGGCGTGATGACCCCGGCGCGCGGACCGCTGGACGCGGCGCGCAACTACTACCCGCAGGTGTACCCGCGCCTCAACGAGCTGATCCAGCTGCTCGGCGCGTCGGGCATCATCATGATGCCGACGAAGGCGGACCGCGAGGGCCCGATGGGGCCGCACATCGCGAAGTACCTGCAGGCGGGCAACGGCACCGCCGAGGAGCGCCTGCGGCTCTTCCGCCTCGCGTGGGACATGACCCTGAGCAGCTTCGGCGCGCGGCAGAACCTGTACGAGAAGCACTTCTTCGGTGACCCGGTGCGGATGCAGTGCGCCCTGTACGAGGTGTACGACAAGGCCCCGTACGTGGAGCGCGTGCGCGGCTTCCTGGAGCGGCGCGAGACGCCGTTGACGGTGGCTGCCGATGATTGACGTCATCCGCGTCGCGCACTGCGTCCTGTACGTCACGGACCTGGAGCGCTCGCGCGAGTTCTACGTGGGGCTGCTGGGTCTGAACGTGCTGCACGAGACGCCGGGCGCGCTGTACCTGCGCGGCGTGGAGGACCGCGAGTGGACCCTCAAGCTCCAGCTCGCGCCCGAGGCGGGCGTGCGGCACGTCGCGTACCGCGTGCGGGGCGAGGCGGACCTCGACGCGCTCGTGGCGCTCGCGGAGGCGCGGGGGCTGCCGTGGCGCTGGGAGGAGGAGCTCGACCGCCCGAGGCTGCTGCGGATGCAGGATCCCTTCGGGACGCCCGTGGCGTTCTACGCCGAGAGCCGCACGCACCGCTGGCTGCTGCAGGACTACCACCTGCACCGCGGGCCGGGCCTGCAGCGCGTGGATCACGTGAACGTGATGAGCCCCGACGTGGAGGGCACCATGCGCTGGTACATGGATGAACTCGGGTTCCGCCTGTCGGAGTTCACGGAGGACGACGACGGGAACGTGTGGGCCGCGTGGATCCAGCGGCGCGGCGCGGTGCACGACCTCGCGCTGACGAACGGCACGGGACCGCGGATGCATCATTTCGCGTACTGGATGCCGGACGCGATGAGCATCATCCGGGCGTGCGACATCCTCGCGGGCGCGCGGATGCCCCAGGCGATCGAGCGCGGGCCGGGGCGGCACGGCATCTCCAACGCGTTCTTCCTGTACGTCCGTGACCCGGACGGGCACCGCATCGAGCTGTACACGTCGGACTACGTGACGGTGGACCCGGACTTCGAGCCGGTGCGCTGGCATCTCGACGATCCGCGCCGTCAGACGCTGTGGGGCGCGCGGACGCCGAGGAGCTGGTTCGAGGAGGGCTCGCTGCTGGAGGCCTTCGAGGGGGGCTGGGTGACGCCGCGCGAGGGTCGACTGCGGGGCCTGCCGGTGCACGTCATCTGAATGAAGTTGCACGACATTGCACGATCACGCAGTCGGGGCGCGCCTCGTGAGATACTGTACGTCGTAACGACAGTTCACCGGGCGCTCCCTCACGGGCGACGCCCACGGTCCGCCACGTCCGCGCCGCCCGGCGCGGTCCGCGTCCCACCCCACCCCGGAGGTCCCGCATGAACCGCCTCATCCTGTCCGCCGTCCTCATCTGTGCCGCCACCGCCCTCGCCGACGTCAACGTGGGCGTCGTCGTCTCCACGACGGGTCCCGCCGCGTCGCTCGGCATCCCGGAGCGCAACACGGTGTCCCTGCTGCCGACCACCATCGCCGGGCAGAAGGTGAACTACATCGTCCTCGACGACGCGTCCGACACGACGACCGCCGTCACGAACACCCGCAAGCTCATCCAGGAGAACAAGGTGGACCTCATCATCGGGACCACCACGACGCCCGCGAGCCTCGCGATGATCGACGTGGCGTCCGACGCGAAGGTCCCCATGATCTCCCTCGCGGCGTCCGAGGCGATCATCAAGCCCGTCGACGCGAAGCGCTCCTGGGTCTTCAAGACCCCGCAGACGGACGCCCTCATGGCGGCGGCAGTCGTGCAGCACATGGCCGCGAACGGCGTGAAGACCGTCGGCTACATCGGCTTCAACGACGCCTACGGCGAGGGCTGGCTGGCGGAACTCCGCAAGAACGCGGCGGCGCGCAACATCCGTATCGTCGCGACCGAGACGTACAACCGCACCGACACCAGCGTCACCGGACAGGCCCTCAAGATCGTCGCGGCGCGTCCCGACGCCGTGCTGATCGGCGCGTCGGGCGTGCCGGGCGTGGTGCCGCAGAAGGCCCTCAAGGACCGCGGCTTCGCGGGCAAGATCTACCAGACGCACGGCGTCGCCAACCCGGACTTCCTGCGCGTCGGCGGCAAGGACGTGGAGGGCGCCATCCTGCCCGCCGGGCCGATCCTCGTGGCGAGCCAGCTTCCCGACACGAACCCCAACAAGAAGGTCGGGCTGGCCTACACGAAGCTCTACGAGGACAAGTACGGCGCGGGCACCATCAACACCTTCGGCGGGCACATGTGGGACGCTGGCCTGCTGCTTCAGAAGGCCCTGCCGCGCGCCCTGAAGGCCGGGAAGCCCGGCACGCCCGCCTTCCGTGACGGCCTGCGCGACGCGCTCGAAGGGACGCGCAACGTGATCGGCACGCACGGCATCTTCAACCTGTCCTCCACGGACCACCTCGGCCTCGACGCGCGCGCCCGCGTGATGGTGACGGTCGAGAACGGCACCTGGAAGCTGCTGAAGTAGGTCTTCGGCCGTCAGCGGTCAGTCATCAGTTCCAGGGACGCCTCCTCACCGACGGCTGACCGCTGAGGGCTGACGGCTGATCGCTGACGGCTCCTCCGAAGGAGAACCCCCTTGGACTTCCAGATCGCCTCCATCCTCGCCGCCGACGGCGTCACGAACGGCGCGGTGTACGCCCTGCTGGCGCTCGCGCTCGTCCTCGTGTTCGCCGTGACGCGGGTCATCTTCGTCGCGCAGGGCGAGTTCGTGACCTTCGGCGCGCTCACCCTCGCGTCGCTGCAGCTGGGGCGCACGCCGGGCACGCTGTGGCTGCTGCTGGCCGTGACGGCCTTCGCGGCGCTCGTGGAGGCCGCCGGTCACCTGCGAGCGCGCCG
>NZ_KI912664.1:0-2094 GCF_000519345.1 Deinococcus pimensis DSM 21231 | reverse complement strand
GGCAGCGCCCCCCTGCTGCCGCGCCGCGAGCGGCCCACCCCGGGCGAGGAGCTGCTGCGCGTCGAGGGCGCCGTGAAGCAGTTCGGGGGGCTGCGCGCCGTCTCGGACGTGAGCTTCACGCTGCGCGCGGGCGAGATCCTGGGGCTCATCGGCCCGAACGGCGCGGGCAAGAGCACCATGTTCAACCTCGTGACGGGCGTGAATCCCGCCACGGCGGGCCGCGTGACCTTCCGTGGCCGGGACGTGACGCGGCTGCCCGCGCGGGCCGTGGCGCGGCTCGGGATGGGCCGCACCTTCCAGCACGTGCGGCTCTTCCCGGAGATGACGCTCGTGGAGAACACCATGATGGGCGGCTACGCCCGCGCGCACGCCGGGATCGTGCGGTCCATGCTGCACGCCGAGCGGCGCGAGGAGGCCAGCCTGCAGGCCGAGGCGCTGCGTCAGCTGGAGCGCGTCGGCCTGCGCGAGGAGGCCTTCACGCTCGCGGGGAACCTCCCGCTGGGCAAGCAGCGCCTGCTGGAGATCGCGCGGGCGCTCGTGTCCGATCCGCTGCTGCTGCTGCTCGACGAGCCCGCCGCCGGGCTGCGCTACCACGAGAAGCAGGAGCTCGCCGCACTCCTGCGGCGCCTGCGCGGCGAGGGCGTGACGGTGCTGCTCGTGGAGCACGACATGGACCTCGTGATGAACCTCGCGGACCGCCTCGTCGTGATGAACTACGGGGAGAAGCTCGCGGAGGGCTCTCCCACCGAGATCCAGGCGCACGAGGGCGTGCGCGAGGCGTACCTGGGAGGTGTCGCGTGACCGCCACGAACACGGGAGGGCAGGTCGGGACGTCCGTGGCGGGCGGGCCGGCCCCCCTGCTGCGCGTCACGGACCTGCACGTCAACTACGGCAAGGTGGAGGCGCTGCACGGCGTGACGCTCGACGTCGCGGCGGGCAGCATCGTGTCCGTCATCGGGCCGAACGGGGCGGGCAAGACGACGCTGCTCTCCGCGATCATGGGCGTGCTGCCGCCGAGGTCGGGCGCCGTGACGCTCGACGGCGCGGACCTCTCCGGCGTGGCGCTGGAGGCGCGCGTGGGACGCGGGATGGTCCTCGTGCCCGAGCGGCGCGAGCTCTTCGCGAGCATGACCGTGGAGGACAATCTGCGGCTCGGCGCGTACGCCCGCTACCGCCGGGGCGAGCGGCGCTTCGCGGACGACCTCGCCGGGGTGTTCGGGCGCTTCCCGAGGCTGCGCGAACGCCGCCGTCAGCTCGCCGGGACGCTCTCGGGCGGGGAGCAGCAGATGCTCGCCATCGGACGGGCCCTCATGGCGCGGCCGCGTCTGCTGATGCTCGACGAGCCCAGCCTGGGGCTCGCGCCCATCGTGGTGCGCGAGATCTTCCACATCCTGGAGGCGCTGCGCGCCGAGGGCGTCACGATGCTGCTCGTGGAGCAGAACGCCCGCGCGGCGCTGAAGGTCAGCGATCACGGCTACGTGCTGGAGACGGGCGACGTGCGCCTGCAGGGCCCGGCGGCGGCTCTGGCGGAGGACGCGGCGGTCGTGGCGGCCTACCTCGGGGCGCGTTAGGCCTGGGGCACGCGGGCGAGCTGCTTGCGGGCGTACATGCGGGTGTCCGCGAGCCGCACGAGCTCCGGCCCGCTCCGCGCGTCGTCCGGATGGACGGCCAGTCCCAGGCTCGCCCCGACGAGCGGGAAGCCGAGGGCGCGCACGATCTGCGTGGCGCGCTCCACCCGCAGGGTCACGGTGTGTTCGACGCGTCCCTCCTCGTGCGCGCTCAGCAGCAGCGCGTACTCGTCCCCCCCGAGGCGGTAGACGCCGTCCGTGCCGCTCAGGCTCTCCTGGAGCGCCATCGCGAAGCGGCGCAGGAGTTCGTCGCCGCGTTCGTGGCCCTCGCGGTCGTTGACGCCCTTGAGGCCGTCGAGGTCCACGATGCCCACCGCGAAGGGCTCCCCGAGCGCGAGGCGCGCCTCGAGGTCGAGGTCGAAGGCGCGGCGGTTGCGCAGGCCGGTGAGGGTGTCGTGCAGCGCGGCCCGCTCCAGCGAGCGCAGGTGCGCCTGCCTTCCCAGCGCGACGCTGACGCTGCGCGCCG
>NZ_KI912663.1:3845-6566 GCF_000519345.1 Deinococcus pimensis DSM 21231 | reverse complement strand
CGCTGCCGCCCGTCAGGAGCAGCGCGTGCACGCGCTCCACCCGCTTCTCGGGCGCGAGCAGCACCCCCTCGCGCGTGCCGGGCGAGGGCCCCAGGAACGACGCGGACGCCACGGCCCCGCCCGGCGGGCACAGGATCACGGTGCAGCCCGTGAGTCCCACGGGGTCCGTCCAGTGCCCCACGCGGAAGCCCGGGATGGCGGTGAGGGTGCGGTTGACGGTCACATCGTGACGGAGCGCTGCCGGATGGCGGTCATGAACTCCGCGCGGGTGCGCGGGTCGTCGCGGAACACGCCGCGCATGGCGCTCGTGGTGGTGCTGGAGTGCTGCTTCTCCACGCCGCGCATCGCCATGCAGAGGTGCACGCCCTCCAGGACGACGGCCACGCCCCTGGGCTCCAGGAGTTCCTGCACGGCCTCCGCGATCTGGGTGGTGATGCGCTCCTGCACCTGCAGGCGGCGCGCGAACATGTCAGTGACGCGCGCGAACTTCGAGAGGCCGAGGATCTTCCCGTCCGGGATGTAGCCGATGTGCGCCCGCCCGAAGAAGGGCAGCATGTGGTGCTCGCACATGGAGTAGAACTCGATGTCCTTCACGATGACCATCTCGGAGCCCTCGGCCGCGAAGACGGCGTCGTTGGCGACCTCGCGCAGGTCGAGGCGGTAGCCGCGCGTGATGAACTGCCAGGCCTTCTCGACGCGCTGGGGCGTCTTGAGCAGGCCCTCGCGGTCGGGGTCCTCGCCGATCGCTTCGAGCCAGCGGTGGGTGAGGTCGGCGAGCCCCTCGGTGCGGATGTGGGATTCGGGCAGCGTGTCGCTGTCCTGGAGTCGTTCGAGTTCGTCCACTTCGATGTTTCCTGTGAGGGTCATGGGGTTCTCCTGGGGCGACGGGGGGATTGTCGGGATGCCCGCCAGTCTAGGCGCGCCCCAGGAGGGGGGACTGTCACCGTTCCGCCAATGAAGCGCTGGGCGGGTCGGCGCGGGAAGCGGGCGGCGACCGATTCGCCGTCCACGCCACGATCTCATTTCAACCCGGAGGCGGCGGTCACAGCGTCCCGCCGCCCCTGAGCAAACCTTGAGTTCTCAGTTCCAGCTGACCTCGCCGTACGTCTTCTCGCGCTCCGGACCGCAGGAGAAGATCACCACGGGGCAGTTCGTCTGCTCCTCGATGAGGTCGAGGTACGCCTGCGCCTCCTTCGGGAGCGTCGCGCGGGACGTGACGCCCTCCGTGGAAGCCCAGCCCTTCATCTCGCGGTAGACGGGCAGGCCGTGCTCGTCGTGACGGACGCAGACGGGCACCGTCTCCAGGCCCGCGAGGACGTCCATCTTGTTGATGACGAGCCCGTCGAGGCCGTTGACGTCCACGGCGTAGCGCAGCAGCTCCAGGTCGAGCCATCCGACGCGGCGCGCGCGGCCCGTGGTGGTGCCGTACTCGTCCCAGGGCTGGCTGCCGTCGCCGCGCAGCCGCAGTTCCATCTCGCCGGACACCTCCGTCGGGAAGGGCCCGTGGCCGACGCGGGTGTTGAAGGCCTTCGCGACGCCGTACGCCTTCGAGATGGCCTTGTGGTTGACGCCCGCCCCGACGAGGATGCCGCCGACGCTGGGGTGGCTGGACGTCACGAAGGGGTAGGTGCCGTAGTTGAGGTCGAGCAGGGTGGCCTGCGCGCCCTCGAACAGGACGTTGCGGCCCTCGCCCAGCGCGCGACGCAGCTGCGAGCCCGTGTCCGCGACGAAGGGCAGCATGAGGGCGCGGATCTCCGCGAGGCTCTCCATGGCGGTGCGCGCGTCGGTCCAGCCGACCTCGCGGGTGCTGTTGGGCTTGGCCTCGATGAGGCGTTCGAGCCGTTCGAGCAGCACGGCGTCGTCCACGAGGTCGCCGAAGCGCAGCCCGACGCGGCGCGCGCGGTCCGCGTAGGCGGGGCCGATGCCGCGTCCCGTGGTGCCGACGAAGTCCTTGCGGCCGTCCACGTGCTTGTGGTGCGGCAGCACGAGGTGCGCGCGGTCGCTGACGCGCAGGTCCGGCGTGAGGCCCGCCTCGAGCAGGCTCGCGCGTTCCTCCACGAACTTCCAAGGGTCGATGACCATGCCGTCCCCGAGGACGCTGACGACGCCCTCGTGCAGCACGCCCGACGGCAGCAGGTTGAGCTTGAAGGTCCGTCCGCGCGCGTTGACGGTATGACCGGCGTTGGCGCCGCCCTGGTACCTCACCACGTAGTCCGCGGCGGGCGCGAGGAAGTCCGTGATCTTCCCCTTGCCCTCGTCGCCCCACTGGGCGCCCACAATCGCGATTCCCGGCATGTCGTCCTTCCCTCCCGGCGTGACCACCCGTCACGCTCACTCTGGTGGAGTCTCGCCGCGCCCGCGCCGCCTCACGGCAAAAAAAAGCACGGTGCGTGGCACCGTGCCTCAGTGTACCAGGGGTTTCGGGAAGCGGGACGCGGGGCGTCCTCGCGGGCTTCAGATCATCAGGCGGATGGGCGTTTCGAGGAGTTCCGCGACGCCCTGCAGGAAGGCCGCGCCCGCGCGGACCGACACGTCGCCGGTCAGCGTGAGGGTCGCCTGGCCCTCGCGGACACGTCCGAGCGCGAGGGTCACGCCGGAGCCCGGGAGGTGCAGTTCGTCGAGGCCGAGTTCGCCCGCGTCGATGACCATGAGGTCCGCGCCCGCGGCGGGGGCGGCCGCCGTGAGGTCCGCGACGGCGTCACGGAAGTCGCCGGAGAGGCG
>NZ_KI912663.1:3469-3745 GCF_000519345.1 Deinococcus pimensis DSM 21231 | reverse complement strand
GGCTCGCGGACCGCCTGCGCGCCGAGGGCCGCGAGGTCGTCGCGCTGAGCTTCCAGCCGCACGAGGACGACGAGGAGGCGCGGCTCGTGTCGAACGACGTGGTGTCCACCGCCGACCCGCAGGTGGCGCTCGACACGATCCGCTCGGCCGGGTTCGTGGTGGGCGTGCGTCTGCACGCCGTGATCCTCGCGGCGGCGGCGGGCGTGCCGTTCGCGGGCGTCAGCTACGACCCGAAGGTGCGCGGCTTCTGCGAGGACGCGGGCGCGCCCGTCGTGG
>NZ_KI912663.1:2085-3369 GCF_000519345.1 Deinococcus pimensis DSM 21231 | reverse complement strand
CCGCGCGGCCCGGACGGGGCGTGTCGTTCAGGAGGCGCGCGCCCTCCGCCTTGAGCCGCGCGAGCTCCGCTTCGAGGTCCGTGACGCGGAACGCGACGTGATGCAGGCCCGGCCCGCGCCGCGCGAGGAAGGTGGCGACGGGGCTGTCGTCACGGGTGGGCGCGAGGACCTCCACGAGGCTCTCGCCGACGTGGAAGGCGCGGACGCGCACGCCCTGGGACTCGACGGTCTCGTCGGGACCCTCGGGCGTGAGGCCGAGGGCGACGTAGGGCGCGCTGCCCGTGTCGAGGTCGGGCGCGGCGACGGCGACGTGGTCGATGAGCTGCGGGGACGTGGGCATGGGGGCCATTCTACGGCGTGACCGTCGCGATGAAGCGCCCGTCGTCCACGAGGTTCCCGACGCCCAGCAGGGTGGTGCGTTCGGGCGTGCGGGTCGTGCCGAGCACGCTGAGGTCGAAGCGGATCACGTCGCCGGACGTGAGGGCGTACAGGTAGTTGTCGCTGCTGACGGTCACGTCCCGCAGCACGAACAGGCTGGAGAGCGCGACGGACGTGGCGGGCGTGCCAGGCAGGAAGGCGCGCGCGGCGGCGGTGCCGTCCCAGGAGACGAGCAGGTCCGCACTTCCCGCCTTGACCGCGAAGAGCCGCGTCGCGCGGTCCGTGACGAGCGCGGTCGTGCCGGGCTGCCCCGTCTGCGGGTTGAGCAGGTACGTGCCGGTGTTCGTGCCGACGTAGAAGCTGCCGTTCAGGGACGCGAGGTCGTTCAGCGTCAGGTTGGCGATCTGGTCGGCGGACCCCGTGACGGTGTCGGTGCGGCTCACCCGGAAGAGCGAGCTGAGCGAACCCACCGTGAATTCGTTGAGGCGGCGCGTCAGGATGACGGTGTCGTCGTCCGTGCCGCCCGAGGCGAGCAGGATGGGGCTGGGGCTGAAGCCGCTCTGCGACGAGTTGAGAATCACCTGCCGCTCCGTGTCGCGCAGGGGAAGGGCGTTCAGCTCGCGGGTCCAGCGCAGCGTCCCGGTCGACTCGAACTGCGCGACGCGCAGGGGCTCGTTCGGGCAGGCGTTCAGGACCGTGAACCGCGAACCTGTGGCGTTCGCGGTGAACTTCACAAAGCAGGGGTTGAAGGTGCCGGTCTGCCCGGAGGCGGGCGGACGGATGGTGGTCTGCACGACCCCGTCGGCATTGCGAAGCTCGATGCGGTCCGTGAAGGCCACCGCGACCTGCCCGCCCGCCCCGGCGCGCGCGAGGCCCACGATGGTGTCGGTGGGCGCGACGCCGCCG
>NZ_KI912663.1:0-1985 GCF_000519345.1 Deinococcus pimensis DSM 21231 | reverse complement strand
GCGGGCGGCTGGCCCCTGTGGGAGGACGCCGCGCCGGGCGTGAGCCTGCTGCTGGGCGGGGAACGCTCGGACCTCGTGGGCCCGGCGGTGGCGGCGGATCTCGCCGCGACCCTCGCGGGGAGCGATTGGAGACCTTGGTCGTAGGGACGCGTGAACGGCCACGGCAGAAGCACCCGACCGCTCGGGTGCGTACGACGGTCACCCCGGTCGTAGGGACGCGTGAACGGCCACGGCAGAAGCACCCGACCGCTCGGGTGCGTACGCAGCTCACCCCGGTTGTAGAGTGTCCCATGGACCAGGAGTACATCGAACGCATCCTCACGTCTCGTGTGTACGAGGTGGCGCGGGAGACGGCTCTGCAGGAGGCGCCGCAGCTCTCGTCGCGGCTGGGTTGCCGGGTGCTGCTCAAGCGGGAGGATACCCAGCCGATCTTCTCGTTCAAGCTGCGCGGCGCGTACAACCGCATGAGTCACCTCACGGAGGAGGAGCGCGCGCGGGGGGTGATCTGCGCGTCGGCGGGGAATCACGCGCAGGGTGTGGCGTTCGCGGCGCAGCGGCTCGGGGTGCGCGCGGTGATCGTGATGCCCGCGACGACGCCGGAGATCAAGGTGTCGGCGGTGCGGGCACGCGGCGTGGAGGTCGTACTGACCGGCGACAGCTACAGCGACGCGGAGGCGCACGCGTTCGAGCTGCAGCGCGAGCTCGGCCTGACCTTCGTGCATCCGTACGACGATCCGCTCGTGATCGCCGGGCAGGGCACCATCGGGCTGGAGCTGCTGCGGCAGGTGCCGTCGAGGCCCTTCCGGGTGTTCGTGCCGATCGGTGGGGGCGGCCTCATTGCGGGGATCGCGGTGTTCCTGCGGTCGCTCGATCCGCGGATCGAGGTGATCGGGGTGGAGCCCGACGATTCGGACGCGATGAGCCGCAGCCTGGAGGCGGGCCGTCGGGTGCGGCTGGACTCGGTAGGGATCTTCGTGGACGGCGTGGCGGTCCGGCAGGTCGGGGAGCACACGTTCGACCTGACGCGGCGGTACGTGAAGGAGATCGTGCGGGTCTCCACGGACGAGGTGTGCGCGGCCATCAAGGATGTCTTCGAGGACACCCGCGCGGTCATGGAACCCGCGGGGGCGCTCGCGGTGGCGGGCATGAAGCGCTTCGCGCGGGAGCGCGGCGTGTCGGACGAGACGCTCGTGGCGCTCACCTGCGGCGCGAACGTGAACTTCGATCGGCTGCGGCACGTCGCGGAGCGCGCCGAGGTGGGCGAGCAGCGCGAGGCGATCCTCGCGGTGACGATCCCGGAGCGTCCCGGAGCGTTCAGGGCGTTCTGCCGCGCGGTGGGCGCGCGCAACATCACGGAGTTCAACTACCGCTACGCGCCCCGCGCGGACGCGAACGTGTTCGTGGGGGTGCAGCTGGGTCACCCGTCGGAGCGGGCGGCGCTGTGCGCGGCGCTGGAAGGCAGCGGGTACGGCGTGACGGACCTCACGGCGGACGAGGTGGCGAAGGTGCACGTGCGGCACATGGTGGGGGGCCGCGCGCCGGAAGCGCTCGACGAGCGTCTCCTGAGCTTCGAGTTCCCGGAACGTCCGGGCGCGCTGCTGCGTTTCCTGGAGTGCATGGGGGAGGACTGGAACATCAGTCTGTTCCACTACCGCAACCATGGGAGCGCGCACGGGCGGGTCCTCGCGGGCATTCAGGTGCCGGAGTCGGAACTGGGGGCGTTCCGGGCATTCCTGGAGACGCTGGGTTACCCGTGGCGGGACGAGAGCGAGAACGCGGCGTACCGGCTGTTCATGACCTGAGCCCGAAAGGAAGAAGCCCCCGACCGTGGTCGGGGGCTTCTGTGGCAGCAGCAGGGTTGGGTCGAGTGTGTGTCTGTAGAAAGGAGGTGATCCAACCGCACCTTCCGGTACAGTTACCTTGTTACGACTTCACCCCAGTCATCGCTCACAACCTAGGCACCTGCCTCGCGGCTCCCGGTGACT
>NZ_KI912662.1:44629-46211 GCF_000519345.1 Deinococcus pimensis DSM 21231 | reverse complement strand
GGCGCGCGTACGCGCTGAGGTCCGGCGGGCCCCACGGGCCCCCCGCGACGGCGACGGCGTCGCGGTCGTCGGGCGTCACGCCGAGGCACACGAGGGTGTACCACAGCGAAGCCTCGCTGCCCGTCACGGTGTGCGCGCCGCGCAGGTAGAGGTCGTCGAGGCAGGCGCGTCCGAGGACGCGCCGCACGTCACGGACGCGGACCTCGCCGCGCCCGAGGGAGCTCCGCACGAGCACGCGGTCGGACGCGCCCGGCACCCAGCGCAGGGTGATGGTCGTGATCGTCATGGTCTGGCCTCTCTGAAACGGACGGGAGGGCCTCGCCGGGGGCGGGCGGTCCCGACGTGAGACGACTTCAGGGTCGCGGCTGCGGGCAGGAGCGGGAACCTAGGAACACCGGTCCACGGTCGACCTCCACGGGCAGGTCTCGCCTTTCGTGTCCCCGCCGGGCAGAGCTTCTCTGCCGTCCTGACGACGTGGGACTCCCTCGCGGGCGGCTACTCCCCGGCCACACCTTCTGACGTCATGGTACGCGCCCCACCTCAGAGCGACCTGAAGGTCCGCTTAAGTTCGGGTAGAGGCCCACGAAAGACCCGGCGCCTCGGGGGCGCCGGGCGGGACGTGCACGCGGATCAGCCGCGCGGACGCGCGATGCCGTACGGGATCACGTGCGGGGTCCCCGTGTCCGGGTCGGAAAGCAGGTGCGCCTCCAGCCCGAACACGTCGCGCAGGAGCTCTTTCGTGACGACGTCGCGCGGGTCGCCCTGCGCGTACACCCGCCCGCCCTGCACCGCCACGATCTCCCCGCTGTAGCGCGCCGCCTGGTTCAGGTCGTGCAGGACCATCACGATGGTCTTGCCCTCCTGCTCGTTGAGGCGCCGCACGAGGTGCAGCACCTCCAGCTGGTGACTCAGGTCGAGGTAGGTGGTGGGCTCGTCGAGCAGCAGCACGTCCGTGCCCTGCGCGAGACTCATGGCGATCCACGCGCGCTGCCGCTGCCCGCCCGACAGGCTCTCCAGGGGGCGCGAGGCGAACACGCGCATGCCCGTCTGGTCGAGCGCCCACTCCACGAGGCGGCGGTCCTCCGCGCTGCGGGACGCGAACATGCCCTGGTGCGGGTGCCGCCCGAACCACGCGAGCTCCTCCACGGTGAGGCCCTCGGGCGCGCTGGGGCCCTGCGGGAGGATCGCGAGCTTCTGCGCGACCGCGCGCGTCGGGAGGCGGTGCAGGTCCTGACCGTCGAGCAGCACCGCGCCACGGTCCGGGACGAGCAGCCGCGACAGGGAGCGCAGCAGCGTGCTCTTGCCGCTGCCGTTCGCGCCGACGATCGTCGTGACGACCCCGCCGCGCAGGGACAGGTCGAGGCCCTCGAACACGCGCCGCGCCCCGTACCGCAGGCTCAGGGCGCTCGTGCGCAGCTTCGTCTCGGCGGGCTCCGGCGTCGTCATCGTCTCCGAGGATACCGCTCCGGGAGAGGCGGCCCTCATGACGTCCGTCCCGCGCGCCGCAGCAGCCACAGGAAGTACGGGGCGCCCACCAGCGTGGTGAGCAGGCCCGCCGGGATCTCGGTGGGCGGCAGCACGC
>NZ_KI912662.1:44140-44529 GCF_000519345.1 Deinococcus pimensis DSM 21231 | reverse complement strand
CGACGATGACGCGTGTCCATCCGACTGCGCTGCCCGAACACCGGCCTGGCCCACCCCGTGTCGTCCACCGTCGAGGACAGTTCCGTCGACCTGCTGCGCGTCGGCGACCACGTGGAGTTCCACGTGGAGGCCGGACGCACCAGCATGGGTGTCATCCGCACCGCGGACGGCGGAACCTACCGGGTCGGAAACGTCCGCTTCCTCGACGACGTGGACGACGAGCGGCACACCCTCGTGGAGTGCGAGCTCGCCGACTGAAGGGAGGAGAGGCGCCCGGAACCGACCGGGCGCCTTCCCGTCACGTGTTCCGGAACGGCTCCGGCGCGTGGCGGACCTCGGACGCGGCGGGCGCGGGGCGCGCGTACGCGCTGAGGTCCGGCGGGCCCCAC
>NZ_KI912662.1:39681-44040 GCF_000519345.1 Deinococcus pimensis DSM 21231 | reverse complement strand
GGCCCGCCAGGGGCGAGTCGTCGTGCGCGGCGCCCGTGTCCTGCTCGGCGGCGTTCGAACCCGCCTGTACGGGCGTCCGCGCGGACACCCGCGCCCCGAGCGTCTCCCCGAGCCGCGCGAGCAGGGGCGTGACGCCCATCAGGAGGACCGTCGCGGCGATGAAGGCCTGCGTGCCCTCCTCGCCGAGACCGGCAGGGGAGAGGCCCACGTCGCGTCCGGTGCGTTCGAGCACGAAGGAGAACTCCCCGATCTGCGCGAGCAGCAGGCCCGCGCCCAGCGCGGACGCCGTGCCGTACCCCAGCAGGCGCACCCCGAGCGCCGTCGTGAGGGCCTTGGCGAGCACGACCAGCACGAGCGCCGCGAGCACGAGCGGCAGGTGCGTCCACAGGTAGCCCACGTCGAGCAGCAGCCCGACCGACAGGAAGAATGCCGCGCTGAACAGGATCTGCAGGGGCAGGATCTCCCCGAGCGCCTGCCGTCCGAAGCGGCTCTCGCTCACGACGAGTCCCGCGAGGAACGCGCCGAGCGAGAGGCTCACCCCGGCGAGGCTGCTGACGAAGGCCGTGCCGAAGCAGATCGCGACGACCGTCAGCAGGAAGATCTCCTGCGAGCAGGTCCGCGCGACGGCCTCCAGGATCCTCGGCATGACCCGCCGGGCGAACACGAGGGTGAGCACCACGAGCGCCGCCGCCTTCCCGAGCGCCCACACCACGTCGAGCGGTCCGCCGCCCTGCCCGCCGAGGAGCGGCACGAGCAGCACCATCACGACGACCGCGAGGTCCTGGAAGATCAGGATGCCGAGGCTGACCTGCCCCACCTCGCTGCCGGTGCGGTTGCGGTCGGAGAGGAGCTTCATGACGATGGCGGTGCTGGAGAGCGCGACGAGGCAGCCCGTGAAGACGGCGTTCTGGACGCTCACGCCGAGCGCGGTGAGCGCGAGCGTCGTGAGGCCCACGACGAGCCCGACCTGCAGGCCGCCCCCGACGAAGATGAGCCGCCCGATGCGCGCGAGGCGCTCGAGGCTGAACTCGATGCCGATGGCGAAGAGCAGCAGGATCACGCCGATCTCCGAGGCGGCGTTGATGAGCTCGGGATCGCGGATCAGCCCGAGCGCGCTGGGCCCGGCGAGGACGCCCGCGAGCAGGAAGCCGATGATGGGCACGAGCCCGACGCGGAACGAGAGGTACGCCGCGCCGCCCGCGAGCAGCAGCAGCAGCGTGAGCTGAGGGAAGAACGCGGGCGCCTCGGAGGCGGCGTGGGCCACCGAGGTCACGCCGAGGAGGGCCAGTGGGGTCAGGCGACGCATGGCTTAGCGTAAAACCCGCCCGGAGCTCACATTGGGAGGCCGGGTATTAAGACGGTGGGCGTCACTACCCTGGTGCCGATTTTTCGCGTTCTGGCGCGGGTTCTCTGGAGTCGTCGACCTTCATTTGTGAGAATTTCGTGGTAAAGGAGGGCTTTACCTTCTTATCATCGTGTGGTTTCCTGTCCGACGTGAGCCGCAATCTCCCCTCCATGCGGCGCCACGTCGGGTGTGGGGTCCTGGTGTCCCTGGTCGCCCTGGGCTCGGCCGGTGCCGACGCCTACCGTGTGCGTCCCGGTGACACCCTTGGCAACATCGCCTCTCGAAACGGCACGACCGTCGACGCGATCCGCGCCGCCAATCCCAGGCTCGGCCCCGACCGCGCCCTGCAGGCCGGGCAGGTCATCGAACTGCCCTCGCTCGGCGGCGGCAACCCCAAGCAGGGGCCCACCAGCCTGACCGTGAAGCGCGGCGACACCCTCAGCGGCATCGCCGGGCGGCTCGGGCTGAGCCAGGACGCGATCCTCGCCGTGAACCCCTGGCTGCGCCGCCCCTACACCCTCGTGGTGGGGCAGAAGCTGAGCCTGCCCATCAGCGGCCGTGCCGCCCAGGCCGCCCCGAACGGTCAGGTGAAGGCCGCGAGCTTCGGCGCGCTGTCGTGGCTGTGGCCCCTCAACGGCGTCGTCACGTCCGTCTTCGGCATGCGCGAGTTCAAGGTGTTCGGCAGCGGCCGTCACGACGGCGTCGACATCGCCGCGCCCGTCGGCACGGTCGTTCGCGCCGCGCGCGCGGGCGTCGTCACCGAGGCGCGCTTCGACAACCGCAACGGCTGGGGCGGCACCGTCGTGGTGGACCACGGTGGCGGCTGGACGTCGCGCTACAGCCACTTCAGCAAGCTCCTCGTGAAGCCCGGCCAGCGTGTCGCCGCCGGGGGCGCCGTGGGGCAGGTCGGCAGCACCGGCATCAGCACGGGCCCGCACCTCGACTACCGCGTGTATCAGAACGGCAAGGCCGTCGACCCGCAGAAGCTGCGCTGACACCCGCCGTGGCCTGACCGCGCCCCCTCCCGGAGGGGGCGCGGTCTTCACGTATGCCTGAAGCGAATGTTCGGCCTATTGAATTTCAGATTTAGGCATGGCTAAAAATAGGGTATGTCTCGACTGCCCCAGATTCCCGCCTCCCTCCGCGCCCCCCGCGCCTCCCCGTCCGCCCCCCGCGCCGCCCCCCGCATCCTCGGTCTCGGCCTGCTCCTCACCGCCCTGAACGCCTGCGCCCCCCAGGAACGCCAGGTGCGCGCCGACCTCAAGGACCGCCCCATCCGCGTCACCACCACCGTCAACATGATCACGGACCTCGTCCGCCAGGTCGGCGGCGACCGCGTCGAGGTCAGCGGCCTCATGGGCCCCGGCGTGGACCCGCACCTCTACAAGGCCTCCGCCGGGGACGTCCGCCGCCTCGCGAACGCCGACGTCACCTTCTACGGCGGCCTCCACCTCGAGGGCAAGATGACCGACGTCCTCGAGAAGCTCGGCCGCTTCCACCCGTCCCACGCCGTCACCGAACGCATCCCCGAACGTCGATTGCGCGACGTCGGCGAGGGCACCCACGACCCGCACGTCTGGTTCGACGTGACCCTCTGGAAGAGCGCCGCCACCGTCGTCCGCGACCGCCTCGCCGACCTCGACCCCACCCACGCGAACGTCTACCGCGCCAACGCCGACCGCTACCTGCGCGAGCTCGACGACCTCGACCGCTGGATCACACGCCGCGTGAACGACGTCCCGAGGGAGCGCCGCGTCATGATCACCGCGCACGACGCCTTCGGCTACTTCGGCGACCGCTACGGCGTCGAGGTGCGCGGCCTGCAGGGCCTCTCCACCACCGCCGAGGCCGGCACCCGCGACGTCCGCGCCCTCGCCGACTTCATCGCGCGGCGCCGCATCCGCGCCGTCTTCGTCGAGTCCAGCGTCCCGCGCCGCACCGTCGAGGCCGTGCAGGCCGCCGTCCGCTCGCGCGGCCACGACCTCGACGTCGGCGGCGAGCTCTACTCCGACTCCGCCGGCGCCGAGGGAACCCCGGAAGGCACCTACGTCGGCATGGTCCGGCACAACGTGAACACCCTCGTGGAGGCCCTGAAATGACCACGCACCCCACCACGTCCGCCGCGCCCCTCTCCGTGCGCGACCTCACCGTCGCCTACCGGGACACGCCCGTCCTGCGCGGCGTCACCCTCGACGTGCCCGCCGGGCGGCTCTGCGCCATCGTCGGCCCGAACGGCGCGGGCAAGAGCACCCTGCTCAAGGCCGTCCTCGGCCTCGTCCCGCGTGCCGCCGGCACCGTGCGCTTCTTCGGCGGCGACCTCGCCCGCGCCCGCCGCCGCCTCGGCTACGTCCCGCAGCGCGGCAGCGTCGACTGGGACTTCCCCACGAGCGCCCTCGACGTGGTCACGATGGGCCTCTACGGCCGTCTCGGCTGGATTCGCCGCCCCGGCCGCCGCGAACGCGAGGACGCCCTCGCCTGCCTGGACCGCGTCGGGCTCGCGGACCTCGCGCACCGCCAGATCTCCCAGCTCTCCGGCGGGCAGCAGCAGCGCGTCTTCCTCGCCCGCGCCCTCGCGCAGGACGCGGAACTCTACTTCATGGACGAACCCTTCGCGGGCGTGGACGTGCCCACCGAACGCGCCATCCTCGACGTGCTGCGCGACCTGCGCGGACGCGGACGCACCGTCGTCGTCGTTCACCACGACCTCGACACCGTCCGCGAGTACTTCGACCGCGTCACCCTGCTCAACGTCGAGGTGATCGCCACGGGCGACGTCGACACGACCTTCACGCCCGCGAACCTGCGCCGCGCCTACGGCGACCGCATGGCCTTCCTCGACGCGCCCGCGCCAGGGAGCGCCCTGCGCGCCGCGCCCCTGCCCGGAGCGGCCGATGATTGAGCTCCTCACCGACTACACCCTGCGCAACGTCGCGCTCGGCTCCGCGCTGCTCGGGCTCGTCGGCGGCGTCCTCGGCGCCTTCGCGGTCCTGCGGCGCCAGAGCCTGCTCGGCGAC
>NZ_KI912662.1:34167-39581 GCF_000519345.1 Deinococcus pimensis DSM 21231 | reverse complement strand
GCGCCTCCCGTGACGGTGCCGCCGTGCGCGCCGGGATCGCCGAGTCGGAGCGCGGGGCCTGCCATGCGCCCAGCGTGGCACGCCCGGCACCCCCCGGACGCGAGTTGTCCAGACAAGGAGGTCAAAGCGTCGACGCGTGATTTTCCTCTTCGGAGACGACGTTTTCCACCCTCCCGCCCCGCCTGTTCAGACAACCCGGCGATGGGCACTTCCGGCCTTCCTACCCTGAACGCTGAGCTCCGGACGACAGGACCGGAGAACACCACACCCCAGGAGGAAGCATGCCCGAGTACCTCTCGCCCGGCGTCTACGTCGAGGAAAGCAGCGGAGGTCCACGCCCCATCGAGGGCGTCGGCACCACCACCGCCGCCTTCATCGGCTTCGCGCCCGGCGGACCCGCCAACACCCCCGTCTTCGTCGCGAACTGGCAGCAGTACGTCGAGACCTTCGGCAGCCTGCGCCCCGACGGCAGCCGCGACCCGCACATGCCCGGCACGTACCTCTCGCACGCCGTGTACGGCTACTTCAACAACGGCGGCACCCGCTGCTGGGTGGAGTTCGGCGAGGACCCCGAGGAACCCTACGTCCTCGTGCGGGACGCGCAGGGCACCAGCGTCCGGATGGACACGCGGCGCCTCGCCCTGCACGTTCAGGCCGAGGGCGACGTGACCGTCGAGGCGGGCGGACGGCTCGTCCTCAGGGGCCGCGAGGTGACCGTGGAGGGCCGCGGCGACGTGACGGTGCGCGGCGCGACGATCCGGCTGAACTGAGCGTCCTCACTCCTCCAGCGGCGGGTGCAGGGCCACCACGCGCCCCAGCACCCGCAGGGCGTCCTTGAGGCGCGCTCCCTCCACGACGTACAGCCGCCCCAGGTCGTCGCTGCACAGGCAGGTGCCGCCCGCCTCGCCCTCCGCGAGATCCACGGACCAGCCCGCCGGGAGGGACACGTCCCCCGAGACGGGCGCGCGCAGCGTGAGGCGCTTGACCTTCCCGCCCTCCGGCGCGCTTTCCTTCGTGAGGATCGCGGCGGGCGCGGGCAGGGCCGTCGGGGCGAGCGGCTCGGGCGGCTGGACGGGCGCCTCCCGGGTCGGGGTGGGCGGCGCCTTCACCTCCGGGGCTCCGGGTGCCGCGGCGCCCTCCATGCCGAGCGCGCGGCGCATCCCCGCCTCGTACCTCGGGGCGGTCGCCACGATGAGGCTCACCAGCTTGCCGCGCAGGGTGGTGCTGGTGCGGCTCACGTCGAGCTCGCCGCTGAGGAGCTGCTCGATCGTCTCGGGCGTCACGTCGAGGTAGCGCGCGACGCCCTCGCGGTCGAGTCCCGTCGCGAGGAGCGCCTGCCGCACGTGCAGCGTGGCCAGCAGGCCCTCGCGCGGCTCGATCACGACGCCCGCGTCGTTCAGGAGGCGCAGCAGCGGATCGAAGGCGGGATTCCCGACGACCTCGCGCGCGTGCCGCTCCACCCAGCGCAGCACGCCCTTCGGGTCGGTGAGGTCCACGTCCTGCAGGCGGCGGCGCAGTTCCTTGCTGAGGAGTTGACGCAGGAAGTCACGGGTCGGCATGACCCATCATCACGGACGCGAGGGTGAGGAGACAGGGACGTTCGGCCTGAGGAGCTCAATCCGCGACGAGCTCACGGAAGCGGCCCACCGCGTGCCACAGGCTGCGCACCGCCCGCGTGAACACGGGCCGCCACGCGTCCCCGTCGGGCAGGAACAGTTCCACCGTGGCCATCGTGTCGTTCCCCTGCGGGTAGATCTTCACGACCTTCGACTCCGCCGTGACGGTCGCGGCGACCTCCAGGACGCGCGGGCGCTCCTCGGGCGTGAACTCGTGGAACCACGGGAAGGTCAGCTGGAAGTACTGCGGGTCGGCGCCACGCGTGTCGAGGTAGAAGTGCCCGCCCTGGTACTGGAAGGCGACGTCGCCGTCCTCGTCGAGGCGGGGTCGGTAGCCTTCCTGCGCGAGGAAGTCGAGGTACGCGGCGGCCTTCGGGTTCGGTGTGTGCATGGTCCTCCTCGGTCCTCAGGAGAGGGACGCGGCGCGCATCAGGTCACGGAAGCGGTGCACGCCGATCAGCAGGACCCGCACGCAGCGCATCAGGGTGTTCTCGAAGGCGTCCTCGTCCTCCAGGAAGACCTCCGTCGCGATCCACGTGTCGTCGTGCGGGGCGAAGGTGATCTTGAGGCCCTTGAGCTCGCGCTGCACCTCGTTCGCGACGCGGAAGGCCCGCAGGCGCTCCTGCTCGTCGTCGAGGCTCCAGATGTTCGGTACGACGACACGCAGGTACGTCGGGTCCGACGGGGTCACGTCGATGAAGCAGAAGAGCCCCTCGGCCTTGAAGGTGACGTCGCCGTCCGCGTCGATCTCCGGACGGTAGCCTTCCCGGTAGAGGAAGTCGCGGTACGTGCGCGCGAGGCTCGGGGCGGTGGTCTCGGTGAGGTCCTCCATGCCTTCAGGATGCGCTCCGGACGTGCGCGGGCCGCGCAAAACGCACGCCTGCGCGCGGGAGAGACAGCTGACTCACAATTCAGCCCGTGAGGACCGCGAGGACGATCGCCACGCCCCACCCGACGAGCAGCACCGCGAGGAGCGCGAGTTGCGGCGCTCCCAGGACGCCCGCCACCCGCGCGGACCGTCCCGCCCCGAGAAGCGACTCCAGGAGCGCGCCACCGTTCGATCCCGTGAAGGGCAGGAGATTGAGGGCCGCCATCTTCACGGCGAGCAGTCCCACGACGAGCGCGACCTGCCCGCGTGCCACGAGGTCCGCCGCGCCCAGCACCAGCGCCGCGCCGTGCGCCCGGGGCATCAGGGCGCCCCAGAAGAGCTGACCGAACCCCCGGCCGAACTCGCCCAGCGCGTCCACCCACCCGATCAGCAGGGCGCCCAGCAGGAGCAGCGCGAGCGGACCGCAGGCGTTCATGACGGCGGCTATGAAGGGCGCGGGCGCGTTCCCGTTCGGGAAGCGCGACGTCACGTACCCGCCGACCGGGACGAGCCCGAGCCGCAACGTCACCCCGAGGAGCCGCAGGCGCAACAACGTCGGCCCGCCGAACAGCCCGACCGTCCCCACCCGCTCCCCCGCCAGGACGGTCCCCAGGCACAGCCCGGCGAGGTGCACCACCGTGCACAGGACGGTGACGCCCAGCAGGGTCAGGGCGATCACGCGGGCCTCCTCACGCGACCAGGATAGCCGCGAGAGGAGGGGCGAGGGTCAAAAGAGGAACCCCGCTGAAGGCGGGGTTTCCCGTGGCGCGCCCTGCAGGATTCGAACCTGCGACCGACCGCTTAGAAGGCGGTTGCTCTATCCAGCTGAGCTAAGGGCGCAAACAGTGAGCCCCCGCTTGCGCGGGGGCCGCTTGGAGCGGGATACCGGGTTCGAACCGGTGCCAGAAGCTTGGAAGGCTGCTGTGCTACCACTACACCAATCCCGCGGGTGGTCGAGGCGACTGGATTCGAACCAGCGACCCCTTGGTCCCAAACCAAGTGCGCTACCGGCCTGCGCTACGCCTCGAGGCGCGAGCCCGCCCTGCCCACCTGGGCCGGACGCGCCCCGAAATCATAGCAGGGGACGGGGCGTGAGGGCTAGTCCCTCGCACCCCGCCGTCTTGGCCTAGCGTTCGCGGACCGTCCAGCCCTCGCGGCGCACCGCGTCGATCGCGCGGGCGAACTCGGGATCCACGTCCGTGTCCTGCAGGGTGCGCGCGCCGCGGTACGTGAGGCGCACCGCGAGGGACCGCTGGCCCTCCGGGATGGAGGGGCCCTCGTACACGTCGAACACGTCGACGCGTTCGAGCAGGTCGCCGCCCTCGCGGCGCAGCACCTCGCGCAGGTCACGGTACGTCACGTCCCGCGGGGCGATCACGGCGAGGTCTCGCAGGTTCGCGGGCGTACGCAGCGGATCCCGAAAGCCCCAGGGGCGGCCCGGGAGGGGCAGTTCGACCTCCATGAGGTACGTGTCTCCCTTGAGGCCCACGTCGCTCGCGACGCCGGGATGCAGTGCGCCGAGCCAGCCGACCGCCGTGCCGTTCCACAGGACGCGCGCGGCCACGCCGGGGTGCAGGGCGGGCGGGACGTCCTCGCCGCGCAGCTACGCCAGGTCGAGCGTCGCGCCGAGCGCGGACGCGACCGCCTCGAGCGCGCCCTTGAAGACGTAGAAGCCGCCCGCCACGCCCGGCTGCCACGTCGCGGGCGCGAGGGGACCGCGCATGAGCGCCCCGAGGCGTTCGACCTCGCCGCTCTCGGGGAAGACGCGGCCCACCTCGAAGAGCAGCAGCGAGCCCTGCTGCGGGTTCGCGAGGGCGGTACGCAGCAGGCTCGGGTAGAGCGCGGTGCGCATCGCGGTGCGTTCGCTCGTGAGGGGGTTGCGCAGGCGCAGGTGCGGGCGGGGCGCGCGGGCCCGGGCGGCCTCCTCGTCGGAGGTGAAGGTGTACGTCACGACCTCCTGGAAGCCGCCGAACGCGAAGGCGGCGCGCAGGTCACGCTTGGCGCGCGACGCGTCGCCCTCGCCGACGTTGCTCTCGTGGACGCGGAAGGTGGGCAGCGTCTCGGGCAGCTCGCCGTAGCCGTGCAGGCGGATGACCTCCTCGGCGAGGTCCTCCTGGATGTTCATGTCGACGCGCCACGTGGGCGGCGTGACCTGCCAGGAATCCGGTCGCGCCTCGAACTCAACGGCTCGCCCGACCTCGTCGGGTCGCGCCTCGACCACGCACCCGAGCTTCTCCAGCGAGCGGCGCATCACCTCGTCGGGAAGGTCGATGCCGAGCAGGGCGCGCGCCTTCGCGGGGCTGAACGTGAGGGGCGCGCGGGTCTGCTCGCCGCCCACGTCCGTCACGCCGGGATGCACCTGCGCGCCGCCGTGCCGCGCGAGGAGCTCCATGATGCGGTTCGCGGCCCACGCGGGCAGGTTCGGGTCCACGCCGCGTTCGTAGCGGTACACGGCGTCCGTCTTGAGGTCCAGTCGGCGCGCCGTGAGACGCAGGCGGACGGGATCGAAGTGCGCGGCCTCCAGCACGACGTCCGTGGTGTCCGCGCGGACCTCGCCGCGCCGGGCGCCGCTGATTCCGGCGATTCCCACGATCTCGCCGTCGGCGCTCCGGATCACGAGGTCGCCCGCCGCGAGCTTCTTCTCGTCACCGGAGAGCGTCACGACCGTCTCGCCCTCGTGGGCGGCGTCGGCGCGCAGTTCGCCGCCGATGTCGCGCGCGTCGTAGAGCGCGGTGGGCTGACCCAGCTCCAGCATCACGTAGTTGCTGGCATCCACGATGAGGTCGATGGGACGCAGGCCGCTCGCGAGGAGGCGGCGCTGCACCTCCAGCGGGCTCGGGCCGTTGCGCACCGACGTCGCGACGCGTCCGACGAAGCGGTCGCAGCCGTCCGTCACGCCGATCCGCACGGGCGCGGGCGCTTCCCTGTCG
>NZ_KI912662.1:33937-34067 GCF_000519345.1 Deinococcus pimensis DSM 21231 | reverse complement strand
GCGGTTCGGGGTGACCTCCACGTCGACGGACCGATCGGCCGGCCAGAGGCTCGCGAGGGGCGTGCCGGGTTCGGCGGTGCGGGCGGGCAGCAGCAGCAGACCGCCCGCGTACTCGCCGACCTCCAGCTCC
>NZ_KI912662.1:12983-33837 GCF_000519345.1 Deinococcus pimensis DSM 21231 | reverse complement strand
CCGCGTACTCGCCGACCTCCAGCTCCTTCGGGGAGCAGGCCATGCCCCACGACGCGACGCCCTGCATGGCGCGCACGCCGATCTCCTGTCCCGCGACGGTGCTGCCGGGCTTCGCGACGGCCACGCCGACGCCCGCGCGGGCGTTCGGGGCGCCCGTGACGATCGTGACGGGCGCGGGCTCCCCGACCTCCACCGTGAGGCGTGACAGCGCGGTGCCCTCGATGGGCGCGCACTCGATCACCTCGCCGTACACGACGCCCTCGGGCGGGGCGGGCAGGTCGACGACCTCCTCGACGGGCAGGCCGAGGTTCGCGAGGACCGGTTCGAGCGCCTCCGCGACGTCCTGGGTGCCGCCGCGGGCGAGCAGCGCCGACTCCAGGTCGGGCAGGAGTTCCTTGAGCCACGAGAGGGCGAGCTTCACATCGTCTCCTTCGTCAGGTCGTGGTCGGCGAGACGGTCGGCGACGGCACGGGGGAGGGTGGGGAGCGCGGCGTCCGCGCCCGGGTCGAGGTCGCCGCGGAACTGTGACAGGAAGCGCAGGTCGTTGCCGTAGAAGTACCGGATGTCGGGGATGCCGTAGCGCAGCATCGCGATGCGGTTCGGTCCGAGCCCGAACGCGAAGCCCGTCTTGCCCTCGTAGGCGCGCGGCAGGCCCGCCGCCTCGCGCAGGTCGTCCACGGCGCGCAGGACGTTCGGGTGGACCATGCCCGAGCCGCCCAGTTCCAGCCAGCGGTTCTCCTGATCCCACCAGATCGCGAAGTCCGCGCCGGGTTCCGTGAAGGGGTAGTAGCTCGGCTGGAAGCGCACGCGGGCGCGCGGACCGAACATCGCGCGGGCCATCTCGGCGATGGCGCCCTTGAGGTCGGCCATGGTGATGCCGTCGGCGACGACGAGCGCCTCGAACTGGTGGAACATGCTCTCGTGCGTCGCGTCGGTGGCCTCGTAGCGGTAGACCTTGCCGGGCACGACGATCTTGAGGGGCGGCTCGTGGGAGACCATGTAGCGCACCTGCATGTTGCTGGTGTGCGTGCGCAGCACCTGGCCGTCCTCCAGCCAGAAGGTGTCCTGCAGGTCGCGAGCGGGGTGCCACGAGGGCATGTTGAGCGCGTCGAAGTTGTACGTCTCCGTCTCGACCTCCTGGCCCTCGACGACGGCGTAGCCCATGGAGGTGAACACGTCCTGCAGTTCCTGCAGGATGCGCGTGATGACGTGCAGGCCTCCGACGGGCAGTTGCAGGCCGGGCAGGGTCACGTCGATCGTCTCGCTCGCGAGGCGCGCGTCGAGCTCCTGCGCCCGCAGGAAGTCCTCGCGTTCGCGGGCGGCGGCCTCCAGTTCGGTCTTGAGGGCGTTGATCTCGGCGCCGCGCGCGCGGCGCTCGTCGGGCGCGAGCGTGCCGAGCGTCTTGAGCTGCGCCGTGACGAGCCCGTTCTTGCCGAGGTACTGCGTCCTGACGCCCGAGAGCGCCTCCAGCGTGGTCGCCGCGTGAATCGCGGTCAGTGCTTCCTCTCGCATGATCCTCCTCCTGACATCAAAAAAACCGCCCCGCACGAGGGCGGGGCGGGCTGCGCTTCCGGTCTAAGCGCGCCTGACCCCGCCCGTCGGAAACGGCGAACGTGACCGCTGGGGGTGGGTGTGGCGCGACGTCATGAGCTCAGGGTACGTGGAAGGCGGGCGTCTTTCAAGCCTGAGTCGGGTGGCGTAGGGCGGCTTCCCGTGTGGCACGAGATGCAAAGCCGAGTGCATCTTCATGAAGTCTGTGAATGGTGTGAGGACTCCGCCTCATGAGGCGGGACTGCACGCCAGTGGAGGATTTCTCAGCACGTTTGCCTTCATCCCTCCCTTATATTGGTGTCATGCGTCGCATCGTGTCGTCCGGAGCGCCCGGCTCCACGCCCCCCGGGGTTCGCACGACCATGACGACCAGCGTCCGCGCCGCCGTCCTCAGCGACCCCGGCCGGGAACGCGACCTCAACGAGGACTCCGTCCTGATGGTCGACTTCTCCGGCGGCGGGCTCTTCGCCGTCGCGGACGGCATGGGCGGACACGCCGCCGGGGAGGTCGCCTCCCGGCTCGCCCTCGACGAACTGCGCGCCGCGTACACCTACGGCAGCGGACCCGCCCCGAGACGGCTCGCGCAGGCCGTGCAGGCCGCGAATCTCGCCGTGTACCGTCAGGCCGTCGGTCACGAGGCGGGGATGGGCACCACCCTCACCGCCGTCCTCGTCGACGGCGGCGCCGCCATCGTCGCCAACGTCGGTGACTCCCGCGCGTACCTCTACCGACAGGGCGCCCTCACGCGCCTCAGCCGCGACCACTCCTGGGTCGCGGAGCAGGTCCGGCTCGGCTTCCTCACCGAGCAGGAGGCGCGCGACCATCAGTGGCGCAACGTCGTCAGCAACGGCCTCGGCAGCGACGAGAAGGTCCGCCTCGACCTGCTCGGCGTGCGCCTCGAGGCCGGCGACCGCGTCCTCGTGTGCAGCGACGGCCTCACCGGCGTCGTGGAGGACGACGACCTCATCACGCTCCTCGGTCAGGACGCGCAGCCGCAGGACCTCGTCGTGCGGCTCGTGGACACCGCCAACGAACGCGGCGGCCCCGACAACATCACGGTCGTCGTCGTGGACGTCCTCCAGAACGGCCCGAAGCCCCGCTACGCCCTGCCCACGCTCAACCCGGCGGGTCCCGTCAGCATCACCACCTTCGACACGCCCCGCCGCGGCGGTCTGCTGTCCTACCTCACGCTCGCCGTGCTGTACCTCACCCTGTTCGGCATGATCGTCGTGCCCACCTGGCGCACGCTCATCGCCGCGCTCGGCGTCACGGCGCTCGCGCTGCTTCTCGCGTTCGTGGTGGTGCGGCGCCTGCGCGCCCGACCTCCCGCGCCGCGCGAGGCCACCTACGAGGTCGCGCCCGGTCGTGCCGACCTGCCCGCCACGCCCCGCGAACGCCCGGAGTGAGCGCGAACCTGTACAGTGGCCCCATGAAGCAGCCCGTCAGCACGCCCGAAGCGCCCGCCGCCATCGGCCCGTACAGCCAGGCCGTGCGGACCGGCGACCTCGTCTTCACGTCCGGTCAGATCCCCCTGCGGCCCGACGGCAGCGTCGTGGAAGGCAGCGTCGCCGAGCAGGCGCGGCAGGTCCTCGACAACCTCCGTGCCGTCCTCACCGCCGCCGGGAGCGGACTGGAGCACGCCGTGAAGGTGACGGTCTTCGTGACGGACATCGGGCAGTTCTCGGACCTCAACGAGGTGTACGCCGAGTACTTCACCGCGCCCTTCCCGGCCCGCACCACCGTGGAGGTGTCGCGTCTGCCGCGTGACGTGCTCGTGGAGATAGAGGCGGTCGCGCTCGTCCCCTGAGCGCCCGCACCGCCCTGCCCGCGCGCCCCGCGAAGGGGTGACGCGGGCCATTTGCACTGCCGGGCCCGTGCTAGCGTGACCTCATGACCGCCGTGCCCGAGACGACCCCGCGCGAGCTGCTGCTCAACCGCGTCCAGAAGGACATCCCGATCGTGCCGCGCCCCTACCGCCTCATCGCGGAGCAGGTCGGCCTGACCGAGGCCGAGGCCCTCGACATCCTCCGCGAGGAGAAGGCGCGGGGCGTGCTGCGCCAGATCAGCGCGATCTTCGACACCCGCACCCTCGGCTACAAGTCCAGCCTCGTCGCGGTGAAGGCCGATCCCGAGAAGCTCGACGAGGTCGCGGACGTCATCAACGCGCACCCCGGCGTGAGCCACAACTACCGCCGCAACCACGACTTCAACCTGTGGTACACCATCGCCGTGCCGCCCGAGAGCGACCTCGAGGCGCACGTGCAGAAACTCCACGAGCTCTCCGGCGCGGAGCTCACGCGGCTCATGCCGACCCTCCACCTCTTCAAGATCGGCGTGGAGTTCGACATGACCGGCAAGGAGGAGTGGAACGCGAAGTCCGCCCCGGCGTACACGCAGAAGGACCGCAACCTCGGCTACGAGGTCACCGACACGGACCGCCGCTTCGTCCTCGAATTCCAGAAGGACCTCCCGCTCGTCGAGGAGCCCTTCGCGGACGCCGCGCTGGCGCTCGGCATGACCGTCGAGGAGGTCGCCGCGCACGCCGAACGCATGAAGGCCGCCGGGGCGCTGCGCCGCGTGAGCGCCGTCTTCCGTCACCAGAGCGCCGGGTTCACCTTCAACGCGATGGGCGTCTGGGCCGTCCCGCAGGACGAGGTCGCCGCGGCTGGGCAGCGCATGGCGGAGTTCAAGGCCGTGTCGCACTGCTACCTGCGCCCCACCTACCCCGAGTGGCCCTACACGATCTTCACGATGGTGCACGGCCGCAGCAAGGAGGAGGCGTTCGGCAAGATCCGCGCCATCGCCGACGAGGTCGCGGTGGGCGTGGACCACGCCATCCTGTACTCCACGAAGGAATACAAGAAGGTGCGGCTCGAATTCTTCATTCCCGAGTTCTACGAGTGGGAGAAGACGCACATTTCGCCCTCTGAGACGCAGAATTCCTGATTTCTTGAACCCAGCACAAAAGTAACCTCTCTCAGCCCTAGTCTTGTGCTCTCACAGGAGTAGGGCTGTGTTGATATCGGAAGCAATCGAGGAGTTCGTTAGGGAGCACAAAACCCGAGGGAGCCGTCCTGCCACCATCGGCTTCTACCGAGGGACACTTACGCGGTTGCTCGCGCCCTGTCTCGACCAGGACGTGGCCAGTGCACTTACACCGTTCACGATTAACCGAGCCATGGCGCGAGACGTGAAGGCGGCAACTCTGGCCTCATGGGACAGCGCGCTTCGAGCCTTCTGTAACTGGTTAGAAGGTGTGGGGCTTCTAGTGAAAAATCCATTTCAGGGGAGACGGCGCCCGAAGGTCCGAAGGGAGCCGAAACGTGTCCTCTCTCCAGAGGAGATGACGAAGCTTCTTCAGGCAGCTAAAAAGAACGCTAGGTGTAAAGCTCGCAATGTAGCGCTATTGGCCCTGATGCTTGATACGGGCTTGAGGGCAGGAGAGGTCGCATCCCTAAAACTGACCTCTATCGATTGGGAAATGGGGATCGTCCGCGTCGAGGATGGCAAGACTGGTATGCGTTTCGTAACTGTAGGATTGAAGGCCCTACGTTGTCTGAAGCGCTACATTACGCACGAGAGAAAGGGGAGCAGTCTGTATCTCTTCCTGACGCCACGACGAACCCCTATGAACGCTCGGCTCATTAGCCAGCTTGTGTTGCGGATCTCCAAACGAGCTGGCCTTGGCTGGGAACTACGAGCACATCGACTGCGGCACTCATACGCTTGCGGCTATTTGAGCGGTGGAGGGGATCTGTTCTCCCTGATGCGGCAGCTTGGGCACACCAAACTCGACACAACCGCAGCATACCTGCATTGGACAATCGATTCTCTCCAAAAAGCCAATGTCCAATATTCTCCTATGAGTCGCATCCAGATACCGCGGTAGGTCCTCGGTCATCAGTCCAAGGCTAGGACGACCTTCGGGAAGACGGTATAGCGCTCTAAGCATGAGACCCGCTTCGATGGGGCGCTCAGACTATTCCTCAAAATTGCCTGCGCTGGCGATTCCAAAGGGTATCATAGGGTCTGTATGTCTAACGGCAGCTAAGACACGCCGAGGACAGGCGGTAGTCGGAAGGGAGAGAGCACTTGGAGAGCCAGCTGTACGGCGACGACGTAATAACGGTAAAGCCATTTTTGAAATGGGCTGGCGGGAAAAGGTGGTTGATCGCTAACCACGGCGATCTATTTCCACAGGATTACAACAGATATATTGAACCATTTTTAGGAAGCGGATCGGTATTTTTCGGCATGCAGCCGAGCACTTCAATACTATCGGACATTAACAATGAACTTATCGGAACATATATAACATTGAGAGATGATTGGGTGGAGCTTAGAAGACTCCTTGAGTCATATCATTTGCACCACAGCAAGGAATTCTATTACAACATAAGGGCGAGCAGACCTACTACTTCAATAGAAAGGGCCGCTCGTTTTATTTATCTCAATAGGACATGTTGGAACGGACTGTATAGGGTCAACAAGAGTGGACATTTTAATGTTCCAATTGGTACGAAAAGCAGCGTAATTCTCCCTGACGACAATTTTGAAGCAGTGTCTCGACTGCTGTCTCGTGCTGAGTTGCTGAGTTGTGATTTCGAAATGATTATCGATAAGGCATGCGAAGGAGATTTTCTTTTTGTAGATCCGCCATATACTGTCCGACATAACTACAATGGATTTGTAAAATACAACGAAACCCTCTTTAGCTGGGAAGATCAGTTGAGATTGGCGGACGCGCTTATCAGGGCGAAGGCCAGAAATGTAAAAATACTTTCTACGAATGCTTTCCATGAATCGATACGAAGTTTGTATTCCGACCATTTTATGCTTACCTGCGTCGACCGAGTGAGTCCAATAGCTGCCGATAAAGCCTCTAGAAAACGATACGAAGAGTACGTTATATCCAACTTAGGAGAGTACTAATGCAGAACTTCTTCGAACGTGCCCGTTACCAAGATAGTCCCTTGCGTATGGTATCGGACTTTCTCAGAATCCAAGACGATCTTGAGGCGGCAAAAGAATACGAGAGAATGAGATTCGTCGGTTATGTCCTTGAAATAGGATATGACAAAGTAACCATAATAACCTCGGATCCCTACAAGATTGCTGTTGGTGGAGTTCCTCGGGGATCCTTTTTGATAATGGTCCCCGACAATATTGGTGACTTGCCGCCGCACTTCACGCTATTGCGTGTAAGAGATACGGCCGAAACCCCGCTTAAGCGGGAAGTGCAGCAAACATATTTCGAGCTCCATAAAAAGTCGATGCCAGAGATTGACAGATGGACTCAGGGCGAGCTGCAGTGGGGCGCACTCGAAACTTCGGTGCTGGGCATGTTTTACCCCGATCCACGGGATGAGAACAAAGTGGCATTCTCAGGCGATGTTAACAATGTGGTTAGTGCGCATCGCTACAAAATATATTCTCCTGATCAGGGCCTACTCGATTTGATTGTAAACGGACTTGTTAGTCAAACAAATCGGTGGAGTCTTGGCCGCTTACGTTCTACTGAATGTGAGTTAACGTTTGATGAGCTGGAAGATTCTGATACCCCTGTCAATATCTCTGTTAATGATATTAAGGGTTTCAGAACTGCACTTTTTGGAAAAACTCGTCTCGGTAAAAGCAATATCGTAAAATTGATAGTGCAAAGCGTAATTGAGTCTACACGGGATGATCGAAGCGTCGGACAACTGATATTCGATGTAAACGGTGAGTATGCAAATACAAACGAGCAGAACATAGGTATCAAAGAGGCATACCCAGAAACGACGGAGGTGTATGCCCTCACCCAAAGAGCAAGTACGCCATCCAGTCCGCTTCGACTCAACTTCTACGAGCAGCCAGAGAGCTGTATCAAGGTTTTGTCGGGATTTCTGAGCCAGGACAGGCAGATGTCGAACTATATCAGGAGCTTTGGTAGCGTGACTTTACCGTCGGTCTCTGAAATACAAGCCTTGCCTCAAGGCGAACGCGATCGGCTTATTAGAAAGTTGCACACCTACTGGGCTATTCTGCATAGAGCTGGATTTGAGAGCAACACGACCAGACTTCAAGGTCTAGATCTAAGGGGAAATAACGCAACCACCTTTAATCCTCACTACAGTGTAAGATTGCGTGAAGCGGCATACGCGCATGCTGGCGTAGATATTGCCGATCCTCCCCGCAATCTAGAAGAGCTAGCTAGTGAACTTGAGGTGATTGCAAACTACAGAGCAAACGCCCCTAGAAATGCCGTTCCTCTTCGGTCGACTGGAACTAGCGGTGAACCTATTTTCGACTCGGACGATATAGCGCTCCTTGATTTCTTGTCTCCACAAAGTGGAACTGGGCCAGGGATTCTACGAGCGTATAGAGGATACCATTCGCCAACCGCTGCCGACTTTGAAGGCGACATTATGCGACTCCTCGATAATGGAATGACTGTTATCCTAGATCTGGGCAGCGCGAGCGACGAAATTAGGCAGTACTTCTCGGACATGCTTTCTAGAGCCGTTTTTCGGCATCAAGAAGCAAAGTTCGTCGAGAATAGACTTCAAAACCACTACATACAGCTTTATTTCGAGGAAGCACACAACCTATTTCCAAAGGATAACGACAATTTCACAGGAGTATATGCTCGTTTTGCGAAGGAGGGGGCGAAGTTCCATATTGGTATGGTCTACTCGACGCAATCGCCTTCGACAATCAATAGAGAATTGTTGGTGCAAACGGAAAACTTCTTCGTTGGTCATATCCCGTCGAAAGACGAACTGCGAACTTTGACAAACCTGCAGGTAGCCTTCGAAGATGTTCAGCAAGATATTATGAAAAGTAGATCTCCTGGATTTATGAGGATGATCACTTTCTCTCACCGCTACATTATTCCTGTCCAAGCCCGCCACTTCAGGAGGGAAGAGTCTTAATGCCATATAGACCTGGTAGTCGTCTTCCAGGCGAGCGGGCTGGAAAGCTCAACCACCTCGACGTTCTGCACAGTCCGTTAGTAAACGCGCTTGTTCGTCAGTTCGAAACCCCGAACTCTGAGCAGGAGGGTACAGGAGACGGCGACGACGAGTTGGAGCCAAAGTGGACCCCCTTTCCAGAAGGAGGTGAGCCTCTACGGCTGGTCTTCGCGGTTGATGGGTCGTTGCAAGTGGTGGGAAGCGAAGGATTTCCTACTAGAGAACTTGCATTTGTTAAAACTGCTCTACTGAGGGTTGATGCAGTTGCAGTAGAAAGACTCGATCCATTCGCACCTCATCCCATGAGGCTTAAAGATATTCTTTCTGAAGCTGCGCTCTATCATGCAACAGCTTTTCCTTTGCGAAACCTGTCGTTGCCTGGGGAAAGCAATTACAACGCCATCAGAAAAATCATCTTTGAGTCAATTAAAGACGAGTCTCTTCACGGAGAGCCCATGAGCACCCTAAAGTGGTTAGCTTATGAAAAATGGAGTTCTCGTCGCCCATTATCTCCTGGGTTCCAGTGCCCTATATGCGAGGAGGAGATTGAGGGCTTGCCTTATGACGCCGAGGAAGGGGAGTGCCCTCACTGCGCCTCACATGTTTACCTATCCGATATGCTGGGTTTTCACCTTGAAATGGGGGAGGACTCTGCGCCCCAATCGGTCGCGTCCTCCTACATGCTTATTCACGAGACGCTTCTACTGTTTACTGGTATCAAGCATTACTGGGAGTCAAACCCACGCTTGCTTAATAGGTGCTTGTTTGTAAAAGATGGTCCCCTAACACTCAGGAGTCAGTACTCAAAGCTGGTAATCCCCATAAGACGTTTATTTCAGGACGCTCTCGCAAGGGGAATTACCATTCACATGTTCGGACAGGAAAAATCAGGGGCGTTCGTTGAGCATCTAGCAAGTATTCAGAGATTCGCACCCTCTGGGCCAATCGTCTTTGCCCCGTCGGAAAAATACATTCGAACTAACGTTCAAAGTGCTCCCCTGAGAAAGGAGCCCTATGGACTCAGAACCAATTACGGTAGTAAGCTTTTTGTAAAACTCGACGACTATCACCACTTGGTGTTAAGTACTCCTATTGGTGAATATGACGCCAATCCTACTCTTCAGCAATACATTGGAATAACGAACATCTTGGCTACTCTTCCACAGTTAGTCAGCCACCGACACGAATGTGCCCTTGTTCCTATTGTACTAGCTAACGGTGTAGCTTCTTTGTCGACGTATCCTTCTGCGCAAATCTTAAGGCTATTTGCGGGCCTTTAGATTTCCAATCAAGACAAATACTAGATCAAGCGGCCAAATACAATTTGAATGAGGCAGGAATACGTTTTTATGGCAGGCGGTGGTTATCAGTTCCACCGCCTGTTTAACATAAAGCTTAATATTGGGAGTATTGCATTAATATTATGCGCTCCAAATGCATTAGAGGCCTACACTTCCAGCTTCGTTACACTCCAATATCGGATGTTTCTGGAGTGTTACAGTAGCACTGTGACGGCGATCCTCTCAGAGGCGGGACGTGCGGTGGCGTACTACCGTGTAAGCACACAGAAGCAAGGTCAAAGCGGCTTGGGTTTAGAGGCACAGCAGACGTGTGTCGAACGGTACGCCGAGGCGCAAGGTCTGACTCTCATTGCCACCTATACCGAAGTCGAAACAGGAACTGGAAAGCGACGGCGTATCGAAATCCAGAACGCCATCAAAAGGGCAAAGGCAGAGAACGCTGTGCTATTGATCGCCAAGCTGGATCGCCTCAGTCGCAACCTCCACTTCGTGACGGGTCTCCTCGAATCCAGAGTCAATTTCGTGGCCTGCGACATGCCCCATGCCAATACGCTGACCATCCAACTCCTGGCAGTAATGGCTGAACACGAAGCGAGGCTGATCAGTCAGAGGACGAAGGAAGCCCTGGCTGCAGCAAAGGCCCGAGGCACGAAACTTGGTAGCCCGCAACCGATGCCTGAAGAGGTGCGGGCCTTGGGTCGGGCTGCACTTCGCCAGGAAGCCCAGGAAGCCACCTCCAAGGTCAGGGGGTATGTATTTGCACTTCGAGAACAGGGGCACAGCCTGAGGCAAATTGCAGCGAAGTTAAACGCTGACGGCTTCACTACTCGCCAGGGCAAACAATGGTCCGCAGTGCAGGTGAGTCGGGTTCTGCTGCGGTCAGTACCACAGTAAGGAGTCCTCGCCCTATTCCTCGTCGGGACCTGGAATTTTGGTTGGTATTCCGAGGGCAACAGCCCGTTCGTTCACTGCTTTGCGTAGCCTGGCTTCCCAGTACTCCTGCTTGTCGCTGAAGTGGACGTAAATACCATCGTGCAGCCAAAGTACGATCCGAAAATCCCTTTTATCTTTTGCTAGTTCGGTTGCGGCTGACATAATCATAACTTCGTAAGAGGAGACCTCGCGCGATAGAAGGGTGCGTACACGTGCTGCAGTGTCATCTTTGCCTCTTTTCGTAACGTCCGAAAGACTATGGAATATGCCATAGGCATCTCGAATGCCGCCATCTCGCCGAATCCTTTCCATTTGATGGTCGCGTGCGTCGAGGAGACGACTGATCATTGAATGTTCAAAGAAAAGGTCGCGAAAAGCGCGGGAGAACGTCCTAGTCGCTAACGCTTTTAGATAACGTCTCTCCATCCCGTATACCACTGCGTAAATTAGGGACTTGAGTTTGGATTTGTCTTCCTCACTCAATCCAAAATCTTCGAGAAGGGACGGCCATATAGATCCTTGCACGTCGAGAATTCGTACCAAATCTGGAAGATCCCATATGGCGGCTGCAATAGATAGATGGGCATTATTGAGATCAAGGGACACGGTTCCCCTCAAAATAATCTCTCTGACCTCGGCAGTCAGATTGGCCAGTGAGTAGCGTTGAGTATAAATACGTTCAGTGTTTCGGGCCTGCTGATATATAGGTGCAACAGAAAAATAGTCCTCTAAGGCGCAAATAGCTAACAACTGCCCCTGCTGCTTTTGATCCATTCGCCTTCTGTCGGCTTCAGACATTTCTGGTTTCGGTGCGTAGTGCTCGAGTACAAAGTGACGGGCTTCGTGGAGATTATTGTAAAACTGGCGGAAGACGTTTGAGGGAATTGATTGAAGGTATTGCAGAACGGGTGCGTTTGGGCGGTCTTCATCAATGGAAAACAGCTTAGGCGGGTGCTTTTGCTGCCTGCCCCGACGAGAAGCAGTCTTGCCTGAAACGAGATATACCTCTCTTCGTTCTACCGTGAGGCATCGCCTATACATCTCTTCCAAATGAGGAGGAAGTTGAATTGCGGCGGTTGTTGCTTGCCCTTTAAGGTAATTGGCCTTGTGTTTTATTAAGTGTAGGCCACTTGTACTCTCGAACGATTCAAGAGTTGAGTCCAGTCGGAACCTACCTTGAAATGCAGACTTAGACTCACCTCTAAGTGAAGCAACGACCTCGCGTGAAACAATCGGAAAACCAGTATTTTCGTCTCGGAAGTTGGTGAAGAGGAGATAGGCAAGCAAACGAAGGTGTCCTGCATTCGGAGGTTCGAAGAGAGATGGAATGTGGAGTTGAAACGCCTCACGCATATCCAGGGACACTGCAGGATCGAAGGATTCAAGGGAGACGGGAACAGGAGAAGAAGAGAGGATAGAATTCTGAACGATGTATGACATGGCAACCATCCGATCATGGAATGTTAGGAACATTCCTCCATAGGAGAGTATTTGAAAAGATGAAATTGGCACTACTGGCCGATTACCTGGGTTTTCTAGGCAATTGGGTATGCTAAAGTACCCAAAGCGGTTTTTATAATACCGATACAGGTATATTGCCTGTCAATAGGCCACAACTTCGTTGTAAGCGTCAAGAAGCCCCCTCCAAAAAGCTTGGAAGGTTCTACCCTGGTAGCTTTTCGCGGGCTAAATTCTTGCTGTCGAATTTTCAGCGATTATTCACCAGAAAACGCCAGGATTCGGGGGGGGTTTTGGGGTAGTCTTTGCTGCTTTTTTGCGGCGACGTTCGATTTAGAGGGTGGTTTTTTAGAGATCCGTTGCTTAGGGAAAAAAGTGAAAAATGAGGCGCTTTAATCACTGCATTGCCGATAAGGTAGGATCATATTACTGATTGAAATACTCTGCTGTCTGTTCCAGAAACGAAGGGCTGAGACTAGAGGCGATGTTTAAGCGTCTGATAGCCTCAACCTTTTCTACGAGATTTGAGAATGCGAGGAAGCCACAAACGGCGTGCAGAGGCTTACTCCTCAGCTGAAAAGTGGGCCGCCGAATCTCCTGCGCCACTTTTGTTCTGCGTTCATCGGGGGCAACGAGATACAGCTTGAGATCAAGATTTGGCTGCAGTGCAAGTAAGTCGCTCATCCGCAATAAACCTGAGTAAACGGAAGTGGTACATTCAACTTCGAAAGCTGCGACGATACTATTGCCTTTAAGCCAAAGCACATCGATAAGCTCAATAGTCTTTTGTGTCGCTTCGTTGAATTGCGTTGGTAGGTGATTCACCATGTGGGGCAGTTCTCCCAAGGTGTGACCGTTCCAAGTACGAGAACGGTCGTTACGCGCCACCCAAACATCAAGCCCCATGTCTGCTCCTAGAGTCAGGAGGTGGTACTGGATCTCGGTATGCCGAGTGGTGGCTGTGTCCTCGGCAGGGGCTTGAGCAGGTGCAGGTGTGGGAGATAGCGCGTTTGGTACCTCGTCGGTTTCTGGAACGCTGACCAAGTCCTGTACAACGGTCTGACCAACTTTGCGCTCAGCCTTGTACAGTTTTCGCTTGTCTACAGGGCGAACCGTAGGATTGCGTTGCGCCTCGTGAAGCAGGGTTTCCAAAAGCTCGCCATCTGCACGCTGAGGAATGCGGTTGGGGCTGCTCCTGACAATCCCTTTGAACTTGCCAGCGTCTTGCGCGGTCTCGTAGAAGGCTACCTTGCCCTCAAGCTCCCGCATTGGCACGCCATTCTGTGCGTCGAGCAGGAGGAGGGGACGCACCTCCAAACGGACTGGAAAGTCTCCAGCCCATATTGGTCTGGTGTCGTTGCTCGGACCAACCACTTCCAGCACGCCCACCCAGTGCATTACTCCTGTGAGGTAGCACAGCAGTTTGTCTCCCGCGCGTACACGGGCTACTGAAGAGCTTCGTGCGCTGCTAAAACCGATTACGTTCGCACCTGCGGCTCGAAACTCGTCCCAAGTGCGTCCTGTGAAGAGGGCTAGCCAGTAGTCCCCGTTGTGTGCGAATGGCATTGCAGCCATCTTATCCGCCCCCGCCCAAGGCTAAGGCCGAAGTCGGCGCTTGCGCCAGGCTCTTGTGCTCTTGTACGCTGCATACGAGCACGGGGCTGAGAGAAGGAGTCTGTGCTGAACGAGAAATTTCCTTCGAATATGTAATTCGAAGGTGATTACAAGAAGGTGCGCCTCGAATTCTTCATTCCCGAGTTCTACGAGTGGGAAAAGACGAATATCAAGGACTGAGAGGTGGTTAGAAAAGTCGCCGCAAAATGCGGCGACTTTTCGTTTTATGGGTTTGGCCTGTCTATACAACAGGATTATCTCTTTGATGGAGTAGGGCATCAAGGTGCTCAACTCATGCTCACGTGTACGTCGTAATTGAGGAGTCTGCTGATCATGTGAAACGGATTCGAGAAAAGACGGCCTCCATCCTGCTCGCCGGTCTCATGGTCCTGACGGGCTGCGGCATGACGCCTGCACCCCTCGCGGGAGCGCCCGACCTCAGCCTCGCCTCGGTCGAGGCTCCTGATATGCTCACGCGGGCACCCGAGTTCGAGGCCGCGAGGCGCACGTTGAGCGAGGCCGGGGTCAGGCTCGACCTGCGCAAGGTTCTCAAGTTGCACCGATCCGGACAGGACGCCTACGTCCTCTCGACCGATCAGGCGGATCTTCGCGTCATCGCCCTCGTGCGGGACGACCGTGTCCTGACCGTCAGCCTCGTCCGGACGGCGGACACCACGACCGTCACCGACCTCTCCACCCAGGCGGTCACGGTGGTGCGGCAGGACGGTCGTGCGGCTCTGGCCTTCGGCTACGCCGCCTTCTCGGGAAGCCGGGACAGCCTGCTGCGGATCGCCTCTTCCACGCCTCCCGAGCGGAAGATTCCCATCACGGCTCAAGCGGGGACACGGCAGTGCACGGGGAGCGTACCGGCCAATCTGCTTCAGGCACGCGAGCAGGCGCAGGACGACGCCGCTCACCATCAGGAGCAGCTGGCGGTGGCTATCGCCGCCGTAGCTGCCACAAGTGCGACGGTACTCGCCGCCTGTGGTTTGACGACCTTGACCGGAGGAGTCAGCTCCCCGGCATGTATAGGCGCGGTCGGACTTTATGCAGGTGCGCTTCAGAACGCGCAGGAGAAAACCCGTCAGCGTGACGATGCCAACATCCGCAAAAAGTACGCGCAGCTCGCCATCGACCAGTGGAAATCAAGTCACGCTTCGAGCCACGACTGTCACTGGTGAGCGGAGGACACTCATGACGATTCTGCTGGCCCTCCTTTCCATTCCAGCGGCGCTCTACTACTGGAAATTCCGCCCGTCGGACCCGGCGCCCCTTTTCTTCTCGCTCGCCTGGCTGTTCTGGCTGCTCGGCAGGTCAAATCAGGACAGGTACGACGCTTCCGCCGTCGGCATGTCGAGTTCCATCCTGATCATCCTGTTCACCCTGCGCAACCACGGCAGGAAGCCACAGCAGTAAGTCGTCCCCCTCCTCCTACTTCAGCCCGGCGGGGCGGCTCTCGAACACCTGCCGGGCCGTCAGGTCGCCCGCGCGGAGCTTCTTCACCTCGGCCGCCGTGAACGGCTTCGCGCCCGCCGGGAGCCTGTTGCCCCAGCTCGTGGCGACGTAGTTGAGGACCGCCGCGAAGTCCGCGTCGCTGAGCTTCTCGAAGCTCGGCATGCCGCCGCCGTACATCACCCCCTTCACCCTGAGCTCCCCGACGAGGCCGTGCTGAAGGACGTGCGCCACGTACGTCCGCCCGCCCTTCACGCCGAGGAGTTCCGGCACGTGACCCGCGAGCGGCGGGTACGCGTACGGGAGCCCCTCGCCCTTCACGCCGTGGCAGCCCGAACAGTTCGCCGCGAAGACCTTCGCGCCGCCGCCCTGCCCGAGGGCCGCGCCCGCCACGCAGACCGCGAGCGCCGTCACGTACGCACGTCCTGACCGCTGTTCCATGCCGCCCTCCCGGGTCCGGAAGGCCGGACCCCGACCGACGAGACCTTCGGGTCACGCGAACGTCCGCAGCAAGGGGAGACGAGGTGGTCGATTCCACGTTGCCACACCCGGAGGCCGGGTGGTGACGCCCCTCGTCATGCCCTCTTCACCTTCACGCCCGGGACGTGTGCTCTCACGCGCTGCTGACCTTTCCCGGAACCGCTTCGCCCTGCCTTCATGGCCCGTTCGGACTTTCGACACCTTGTGCGGATTCACGGGGCGCCCCTCAGAAATGGGGCTTGTGATGATCCTGACTCGAACCCAGGGAGGGAACGCATGACGGACAAACAGTCGCAGTCGGGACCGCAGGACGGCCAGGGCCAGCAGGCCGGGCAGCCGGAGCAGCAGGGCATGCAGAAGCAGCAGGTGAACCTGCGGGCGAACGAGGAGGGCAAGACCGTCCCCGCGCAGCAGCAGGACCAGCAGCCGGGCCGCGAGTCCGAGATGAATCCCCGCCCCGTCTACATCAAGCCCGACTACAAGGCGGCCGGGAAGCTCCAGGGCAAGGTCGCGGTCATCACGGGCGGCGACAGCGGTATCGGCCGCGCCGTGGCCGTCCACTACGCCCGCGAGGGTGCCGACGTCGCCATCGTGTACCTCGACGAGGGCGACGACGCGCAGGAGACGAAGCGTCTCGTGGAGGAGGCGGGCCGCCGCTGCCTCACCCTCGCCGGGGACGTCGGCGACGAGGCCTTCTGCCAGCAGGCCGTGCAGCGCACCGTCAGCGAGCTCGGACGGCTCGACGTCCTCGTGAACAACGCCGCCGAGCAGCACCCGCAGGAGAGCATCACCGACATCACCCGTGAGCAGCTCGAACGGACCTTCCGCACGAACATCTTCGGGTACTTCTACATGGCGAAGGCCGCCGTGAACCACATCCCCGAGGGCGGCACGATCATCAACACGACCTCCGTGACGGACTACAAGGGCAGCCCGCAGCTGCTGGACTACTCCTCCACGAAGGGCGCGATCGTGGCCTTCACCCGCTCGCTCTCCATGAGCCTCGCGGAGAAGGGCATCCGCGTGAACGGCGTCGCGCCCGGCCCCATCTGGACGCCGCTGATTCCCAGCACCTTCCCGCCCGACAAGGTCGCGACCTTCGGCGCGGACGTGCCCATGAAGCGCCCCGGTCAGCCCGCCGAGGTCGCGACGTGCTTCGTGTTCCTCGCGTCGGACGACAGCAGCTACATGAGCGGTCAGGTGCTGCACCCCAACGGGGGGGAAGTGGTGAATGGATAAGGGAGCGAGCATGACCAACGACGAGCAGCAGACCAACACGCAGTTCACGGACAGCAACCAGAACGCCAGTCCCACCGAGCGCCTCGTGTTCGGCTCGCTGGGTCTCGGGCTCATCGCGCTCGGCGTGACGAACCGCCGCAACCCCGCCGGGATCGCGGCGGGCGTGCTGGGCTCGGTCTTCGTGACGGGCGCCGTGGCGGGCAAGAGCCTGTTCGACTCCGCCTCGAAGATCCGCCGCACGAACGAGGGGGGCGGCATCCACATCCAGCGCGCCGTCACCATCGGCGTGGACGCGGACCAGCTCTACACCTTCTGGCGCCGCTACGAGAACCTCCCGCAGTTCATGAGCCACCTGAAGTCCGTCACGCAGACCGACGAGCGCACCTCCCGCTGGGTCGCGAACGCCCCGGCGGGGACGGAGGTGTCGTGGGAGGCGGAGACGATCGAGGACGTGCCGGGCCGCCGCATCGCGTGGCGATCGAAGGAGGGCAGCACCGTCCCGAACGAGGGCAACGTGGAGTTCCGCGTGGCGCCCGGCGGGCGCGGCACGGAAGTGCACGTGGAGCTGCAGTACCATCCGCCCGGCGGGACGCTCGGCGCGGCGGTCGCGCGCTTCTTCGGCGAGGAGCCGAACCAGCAGATCAAGGACGACCTGACGAGGCTCAAGCGCCTCATGGAGCTCGGGCAGGTCCCGACGACGGAAGGTCAGCCGTCGGGCCGCCGTTCGGGCGGCGCGAAGGAGCAGGCGTCGCGCCTCGCGGCGGACGCCTGGGACACCGGACGCAAGCAGGTCAGCAACGACGGGGGCACGCTCGAGGGAGGTCAGTCGTGAAGGCGGTCGTGTGGCAGGGCGTGAACAAGATGGGCGTGGAGAACGTCCCCGACCCGGAGATCCTCCTCCCGACCGACGCGATCGTGCGGATCACCAGCACCGCGATCTGCGGCAGCGACCTGCACCTCCTCGACGGGTTCATTCCCAGCATGACGCCGGGCGACATCGTCGGGCACGAGTTCATGGGCGAGGTCGTGGAGGTCGGGCGTGACGTGAAGAAGCTGCGCGTCGGCGACCGCGTGGTCGTGCCGTTCACGATCTCGTGCGGGGTGTGCGACTACTGCAAGCGCGGCCTGTGGAGCCTGTGCGACAACAGCAACCCGAACGCCCGCGCGGCGGAGGCGCTGTACGGCGCGGCGAGCCCCGCCGGGCTGTTCGGGTACTCGCACCTGTTCGGCGGGTACGCGGGCGGGCAGGCGCAGTACGCGCGCGTGCCCTTCGCGGACGTCGGGCCCTTCAAGATCGAGTCGGGTCTGCGCGACGAGCAGGTGCTGTTCCTGACGGACATCTTCCCGACGGGCTACCAGGGCGCGGAGCAGTGCGACATCGAGCCGCGTGACGTCGTCGTGGTGTTCGGCGCGGGCCCCGTGGGGCAGTTCGCGATCCGCAGCGCGTTCATGCTGGGCGCGGCGCGCGTGATCGCCGTCGACCGCGTGCCGGAACGTCTGCGCATGGCGGAGGCGGGCGGCGCGGAGATCGTGAACTACGAGGAGGTGGACGTCATCGAGACGCTCGCGGAGATGACGGGCGGACGCGGCGCGGACAAGGTGATCGACGCGGTCGGCATGGAAGCGCACGGGCACGGGCCGGGCTCCACCCTCGACCGGGCGAAGCAGAAGGCACGCCTCACCTTCGACCGCCTCACCGCGCTGCGCTGGGCCATCACGACCTGCGGGAAGGGCGGCGTGGTGAGCATGCCGGGCGTGTACGGCGGCATCGTGGACAAGCTGCCGCTCGGCGCGGCCTTCAACAAGGGCCTCACCTTCCGCATGGGGCAGACGCACGTGCCGCGCTACCTGCCGCGCCTCATGGAGATGATCGAGCGGGGCGCGATCGACCCGAGCTTCGTGATCACGCACCGCGCCACCCTCGACGAGGCGCCGGAGCTCTACAAGACCTTCCGCGACAAGAAGGACGGCTGCATCAAGGTCGTGCTGGACCCCTGGGGGAACGCGCAGGCGGCCGACTGAAGCGAGGAGAAGCGAGCAGAGACGCGTGGGCGGCCCAGGCATGAGGACCGGGCCGCCCCGGTCCGTACGCCGCCAAACAAGTTGCAGAGACGCGTGGGCGGCCCAGGCATGAGGACCGGGCCGCCCCGGTCCGTACGCCGCCAGCCATCAGACGCCCACTGCAACCCGACCAGGAAGAAGGACGGCCCGCACGCGCGGGCCGTCCTTCTTCCTGGCTACCTGTGGGGCGAGTCGTCGTGCGGGAGGTCCGCGAAGGGCCGCAGGGGCTGCTCGGCGTTGCTCCAGCCGAGACGGGACATGGCCTCGGCCCGGACGGAGCGCAGGCGGACGTAGGCGTCCATGGCGGCCGCGTAGGGCGCGTCGAGGGCGTCGGCACGCTCCAGGTGCGAGGAGAGGGCCCCGAGCATCTCGCATTCCTCGCGGAGCGCGTCGAGAAATACCCTCAGTTCTTCCGCCGATCCTCTCATGGCCACAGGCTAGTGAGGCGCGCTGTGAGCGCGGTGGGAGCGACGCACTTCACACCTTGAGCGAAGACGCAGTTCCCAGGGAACGATGAAGAGGGTCCGGGCGGACCTCACGGTCAGGCGTTCAGGAAGGACCGGACGACGTCGTTGAGGACCCAGCGGCCCGCGTCGGTGGTCCGCAGGCGGTCGCCGTCGAGGGTGAGGCGGCCGGCGCGCCGTTCCGCCTCGATGACCTCCCCGTAGCGGGCGCGCACGTCGAGGCCCGCGCGGCGCGAGAGGTCCGCGAGGTCCACGCCGTCCGTGAGGCGCAGGCCCATGAAGAGCGCGTCCGTGACGTAGTCCTCGGGGGCGGAGGGCTCCGCCTCGCCCGCGTCTCCCGTGAGCCACTCGTGCAGGTGCGGGTTCGTGCGGCGCTCCGTGAGGGCGCCCGGGACGGGGTAGTGACCGCTCGCGCCGGGTCCCAGGCCGAGGTACGCGCGGTTCGTCCAGTACGCGAGGTTGTGGCGGGAGCGCGCGCCGGGCCGGGCGTAGTTGCTGACCTCGTAGCGTTCGAAGCCACGCTCGGCGAGGAGGCGGGCGGTGACGTCGAAGCCGCGCTGCTCGTCCTCCTCGGCGACGGTGACGCCGCGCCGCGCGAACTCCGTGCCGGGCTCGATCGTGAGGGTGTAGGCGCTGACGTGCTCCACGCCGAGCGACACGAGCCCGTCGATGTCCCGCTCCAGCGGCTGGCCGGGCACGGCGGTGATGAGGTCGCCGGAGACGCGGAAGTCCCTTTCGAGCAGCGTGGTGACGGCCGCGGCGGCGCCGCGCGCGTCGTGACGCCGCCCCAGGAAGCGCAGGGTGTCGTCGTCGAGGCTCTGCACGCCCACGCTGGCGCGGTCGAAGCCCAGTCCGCGCCAGTGCGCGGCACGCTCGGGGGAGACGGTGCCGGGGTTGACCTCCAGCGTGTTCTCCGCGCGGCCCCAGCCGAGCGTGCCGCGCACGGCGTCCACGAGGTCCGCGATCTCGTCGTCACGCAGGAACGACGGGGTGCCGCCGCCGAGGTAGACGGTGTCGAGGTCCACGTCGTAGCGCCCGGCGAGTTCATGGGCCTCCTCGCGCAGGCGGCGCAGGTAGGCCTCCACCTGCCCGGCGCGGCGCGTGAGGACGTGGAAGTCGCAGTACGGGCAGATGGACGGGCAGAACGGCACGTGCACGTACAGGTGCCGCACGGTGCGCTCGGGATCGGGGTGGGTCAAGCGGGGCCTTTCAGGAGGGCGCGGCGCGAGGGTCGTCTCGCGCCGCGCGTGGAGGTCGGGGTCAGGAGACGTGCGCGAGGCTGTGCGGCGTCTGCGCCCACCAGAGGTGCAGGACCCGCGCGAGGTCGGCGGGCGCGGCGCTCACGACG
>NZ_KI912662.1:12433-12883 GCF_000519345.1 Deinococcus pimensis DSM 21231 | reverse complement strand
CGCAGGCGATCACGTGGCAGCTCTCGCGCCTGTCGGGGCAGGACGTCGGGTGGGTCGCGTCGTGGCCGGACGTCCACGAGGAGGGCTGGGACGGTGACGTGCTGCGCTTCCGTCACGGGTCACCGACGTCCGTGCTGACGTACGTGAACTCCCTCGCGGCGGCCCGTGAGGCCTTCGCGGCGTGGCCGGGGCGGGTGTGCGCCGTGGGGCACACGCACCTCCCGGCGGTGTACGCGTCGGTGCGGGCGCCCGTGGGGGACTGGGTGAAGCACCAGTCGCTCTCGGGAGGCGGGGCCTTCCCGGTGCCGCCCGGCGCGCGGGTGATTCTCAATCCCGGCTCGGTGGGGCAGCCGCGCGACGGCGATCCGCGCGCGTCGTACGGGGTGTACGACACGGTTCGCGGCCTGTTCGAGGTGCGGCGCGTGGCGTACGACGTGGAGCGCACGCAGG
>NZ_KI912662.1:11416-12333 GCF_000519345.1 Deinococcus pimensis DSM 21231 | reverse complement strand
CGAAGCGCCGCGTGGAGCGCGAGGCCCGCGAGGCCCGCCGCGCCGCCGAGGTGCACGCGCGTGAGAAGGCGAAGGCGGAACGCGTCGTGAGCGCGAAGGCCCTCAGAACGGCGACGGAGAAGCTCGCGGCGCAGGAGGCGACGCTGGCGGCGCACACGGCGGCCCTCGCTCAGCACGAGAAGGCGCTGCGCGGCGTGGAGACGTACCTCGTGCGCACGTCCAAGAAGACGAAGCGGCGCGGCGGCGGTGGCGGCGGTCTGCTGCCCCTGCTGCTGATCGTGGGCGGCGGCTACCTGCTCGCCCGCCGTCCTGAGGTGCGTCAGCGCGTGCTGGACACGGTGCGCGGCGTGAACCCGGAGGCGGCGGACGCGCTGCACCGCGCGGGCCGTCAGGTCCGCAACATCGTGGGTGAGGTGTGGCTGGAGCGCGCGGGCGAGGAGACGAACCCGACGCGCAAGACGGCGAGCTACGGCGCGACGTCCACGCAGGGCACGACCTCGCAGAACGCGATTCGCGAGGCGGACCGTCCCACCGACGAGGTGAAGAAGGACGCGGGCCGCGCGGGCTAGGATCGCTGAACAGAACCTCGGCGAAGGCCGAGATTCTGCCGAGCGGAGCACGCAGTACCCCGCAGGGAGCGAGTCAGTGCAGCGTTGCGCCGGGTTTTGTTGAGCGATCTGGGCGTGTCTTCACACACGGGGTGCCTCCTGCGGGAGGCGCCCCTCTTTTTGGTCTACAATTCCCGCCATGTCCCGTACGCGTGTGAAGATCTGCGGCACCACCAGCGTCCGCGACGCCCTGCTCGCCGAGGAGGCGGGCGCGGACGCGGTCGGGCTGATCTTCGCGTCCTCGAAGCGGCGGGTGGACGCCGCGCGCGCGGGAGATCGGGCTGGCGCTGGGACCGGGGGTGGCGCGGG
>NZ_KI912662.1:10298-11316 GCF_000519345.1 Deinococcus pimensis DSM 21231 | reverse complement strand
GCCGGGGCGCCGCGACGAGCAGCCAGCGGTGCCCGCCCGCGAGGCCCGCGAAGAGCGCGCGGGGGCAGCCGTACAGGTCGCTCCAGACCCGCTCGGGCGTGATCTGCGCGCCCGTCACTTCAGGAGCTCCAGGTACGCGCGGAAGGTGCCGTTCGTGTCGGGCGCGCCCCTGAAGGTCGCCTCGGGATGCCACTGCACGGCGACGACGCCGTCTCCTTCGAGGGCCTCCACGAGGCCCTCGGGGGTGCGCGCGGCGACCCGCAGCGTGGGCGCGACGGCCTTCACGGCCTGATGGTGGTGGGAGTTCACGCGGGTCACCTCCGGGTGGAAGCGCGCGAGCAGACCGCTCGCGGTGTCGAAGACGACGTCGTGCGTGACGTCGTCGTAGGCGTGGCCGTCCTGCGTCTGGGCGTGCCCGTCGAGGTGCTGCACGAGCGTGCCGCCCTCCAGGACGTTGATGAGCTGCGCGCCCCGGCAGATCCCGAGGACCGGCAGGCCGCGCCCGCGCGCCTCGCGGTACAGGGCGGCCTCGGTGGCGTCGCGCAGGTCGTCGACCTCGCCGAGCTGGGGGTCGGGCGCCTCGCCGTACAGCGCCGGATTCACGTCCACGCCGCCCGACAGGACGAGACCGTCGAGGTCCCGCAGGAGGTCCGCCGCCGCCTCGGGGATGAGGGGCAGCAGCACGGGCGTGGCGCCCGCCTCCCACAGGGCGCGCGAGTAGTGCTGCGCGGTGCCCTGGTAGGGACGCGTGACGCCGGGAATGGCGTTCAGGGAGGCGATCGAGATGCCGACGCGGGGGCGAGTCACCAGAGGATTTTACGGCGTGAGGGGGGAGGGGGGAAGGGGCACTGACCGCTATCATGTCCTCGTGCGCCTGCTGCTGCTCTCCGACGTCCACGCGAACCTCGCCGCCCTGGAGGCCGTCCTCGCGGACGCGCGCGCCCGGGGCTTCGACCGGGCGGTGTTCCTCGGCGACGCGCTGGGCTACGGGCCGCAGCCCGCCGAGGTGCTGGCCCTG
>NZ_KI912662.1:6974-10198 GCF_000519345.1 Deinococcus pimensis DSM 21231 | reverse complement strand
ACGCGGTGCTGCTCGTGGGGCCCGCGCGGGTCGGCAAGCGGCCTCTCGCGCGCGTGATCACGGCCCTCGTGAACTGCGACCGTCCGGGCGCGCCCTGCGGGATGTGCCCGTCGTGCGTGGCGGTGCTGCGCGAGGCGCACCCGGACCTGCTGGAGGTCGAGCCGAAGACGACCACCTCCACCGGCAAGACCGCGCGGCGCCGCCTGATCCCCGTGTCCGTCGTGACCGAGCGGCGTGACGACGGGCGCGAGTACGAGCGGCACGTGGTGGAGTGGCTGGAGACGCGCGCCACGTACCGGCGCAAGGTCGTCGTGGTGGACGGTGCGGAGTTCCTGAACGAGGAGAGCGCGAACGCCCTCCTCAAGGTCGTGGAGGAGCCGCCGCACCGCGCGCTGTTCGTGTTCCTCACGGAGGACGCGGGGGCGGTCCTGCCGACCATCGCGTCGCGCGCCTCGCGGGTGCTGGTGCCGCCCGTCGCGGACGTGGACGTCCGCGAGGCGCTCCACCGGCTCGGCGAGGCGGACGCGGACCTCGTCTCCTTCGCGGCGGGTCGTCCCGGCGTGATCGTGGAGCGCGTCCGGGCGCGGGAGGTGCTCGCGGAGGCGCGCGCGTTCGTGGACGCGCTGGACGTGGGCATGCTGGAGGCGCTGGAGGCCGCCGAGGGGCTGGAGAAGCGCTTCGACCCGCAGTGGCACCCGGAGGCGCTGCGCTTCGTGCTGCGCGGGCGCTCGTCGGGCGCCCGCGCGGGCGCCGACGACGCGCTCGAACGCGCGCTCGCGGCGCTGGAGCAGTACGTGAGCCCCAGCCTCGTGTTCCAGGTGCTCGCGCTGGACCTGCGCGCCGCGCTCGGCGGCTGACGCTCACCCTGAATTCCCGATGAGAAGGGGCTTCTCATCCGGGAAACATTGCGTATAGGAGCCTTAGCACCTGCCAAATGGTTGTCCTTGCCGCAATTCCTATGCTGCGGGAGCATCGGGAGGTGTACCTATGGCCAGCTTGATTCCCCTGTCCGACCTCGTCCGCGACCGCAATTACGACTTCGCGACGGACAACGTGTACGACCCCACCGGCAAGAACGCCTACGGGATGGACGGTCACAAGATCGGCGCCGTGCGCGGCGCGATGGTGGAGCCCGACACGGGCCGCCTGCGCTACCTCATCGTGGACGTCGGCGGCTGGTTCGTCAGCAAGGAGGTCCTCGTGCCCGTCGGGATGGCGCGCGTCGAGGACGACGGCGTGTACTTCGACAACCTGACCAAGGATCAGGTCAAGGAGATGCGCGAGTACCGCTACGGTCAGGACTACGACTACGACGCCCAGGTGGGTGACGAGCGCGTCCTGCGCGGCAGCGGCTACGCCGAGAAGGGCAGCTACCGCAACGAGGACAGCATGACCCTCGGCGCGGACACGGACTCCACCATCGACCGTGGCGTGGCGGGCACCGTCGGCGTGGGCGCCGTGGGTGACACCACGACCGGCCTGACGAACGACACGTCCCTGGCGGACACGGCGCGGATGGACACGACCACGCGCCGCTACGACTACCGCGACACGGACCAGAGCGACGCGCTGTTCAAGACGCCCAAGCGGCTTCAGCTGCTCGAGGAGCGCCTCTCCGTCGACAAGGACCGCTACGTGGCGGGCAGCGTGGAGATCGGCAAGCACGTCGAGACGCGCCAGCAGAACGTGAACGTGGAGCTCCAGCACGAGGAGCTCATCATCGAGCGCCGTCCCGTCACGGACCCCCGCCCCGTGGACGGCAACGTGACGCTCGGCGCGGCCAGCGAGACGGTCCGCGTGGACCTGGAGGCCGAGCGCGCCGAGGTGGTCAAGCAGGCCTTCGTGACGGAGGAGGTGGAGGTCGGCAAGCGCACCGAGACCGAGAGCCGCACCTTCACGGAGACCGTGGGCCGCGAGGTCCTCGACGTGAACAAGACCGGCAGCGTGGACCTGCACGGCGCGGACGGCACCACCCTGCGCGACGGCGCCACGACGAACCGCGAGGGCCTGCTGGAGCGCGCCGACGAGGCGATCGACCGGCTCGACGGCAAGATCGACCGCGACCACAATCGTTGAGGACCGGGCGGGGTGAACACCCCGCCGGAAGCGGTGGGCGGCGCGGTGGGGTCGCGGGACTTCAGGGTCCGGACTCCACCGCGGCGCCCTGCGAGGAGAGGCGATGACCGAGAGAAACGAGCTGGGCACCGAGGTGCCGCTCGGCACCGAGGGGAACGTGACGGAAGTCGCGCGCTTCGAGCTGCTGGAGGAGCGCGCGCAGGTGGAGAAACGCCGCGAGGTCGCGAGCACCGTCCGGGTCCGCCGCGAGGTGGAGCGCCGGACGGTCACGCTGACGGCGGAACTCCTCACGGAGACGGTCTTCGTGGAGGTCGTGCGCGGTTCGGGCGTGGGGAGCGTCGTGATCGACGGGGTGCCGCTCGCGGAGGGCGAGACGCGTGAGATCGTCACGTACCGCGAGGAGGCCGAGGTCGTGAAGCGGCCCGTCATCGCGGAGGAGGTCCGGCTGCTCAAGCGGGCCGTCACGAACCGCGAGACGCTCGACGTGGAGCTCGGACGCGAGGTGCTGCGCTTCGTGCGCGCCGAGCCCGCGGACCTGGAGACGCCCGACGTGGGCGTCCGGAACATCGGAGGTGAGTCATGAACGGACAGAACGCGGCGCAGGGCGCCCGGGAGAAGGTGGTGGGGACGATCGGCAGCGCGGCGGACGTCGTGGGCGTGGCCGTGGAGAAGGCGGCGGAGCGCGTCGCGGAGGTCGCGCGTCCGGCGGCGGCGGTCGTCACGAACGCGGTGGAGCGCGCGGCGGGCGCCGTGGCCCAGTCGCCCGTGATGCCGGTCGCGCAGACGGTCGCGAGGGGCACGGAGAGCGTCGCGACGGGCGTCGCGGAGCGTGGCGGGAACGCCGTGCAGGCGGGGACGCGTCAGTCCGCCGATCTCGGTGGGGCGGCCCTGGGCGGTGTGAAGACCGTCGCACGTCACTCGGCCGACCTGGGCGGGGTGGCGCTGGGCGGCGCGAAGGCCGTGGCGAAGCAGTCCGCGGAGCTCGGCGCGGGCGCCCTGGAAGGCGCGAAGACCGTGGCGAAGCAGTCCGCTCAGCTCGGTGCGGGCGCCCTGGAGGGCGCGAAGACCGTGGCGAAGCAGTCGGCGGAACTTGGCGCGGGCGCCCTGGCGGGCCTGACGAGCGTGGCGCAGAAGACCGTGGAGCGCGG
>NZ_KI912662.1:6627-6874 GCF_000519345.1 Deinococcus pimensis DSM 21231 | reverse complement strand
ACCTCGCCCGGCGCCTCGCCACGCGTGAGTTCCAGCGCCCGGAAGAGCTGCCCGGAGCGCAGCGCGAAGCGTCCGCTCGCCGCGATGGACGGGCGGCGCGCCACGGCCGCCGCGAGTCGTCCCGCGTTGAGGTCGTTCTCGGCGCGCAGGTCGCTCAGCAGTTCCGCGCGCTCCGGGGTCGCGAGGGCCTCCGCCTCCTGCAGCAGGGGTTCCGCGAGCGCGGGGCGCACCGTGTCGAGGTACACGC
>NZ_KI912662.1:4558-6527 GCF_000519345.1 Deinococcus pimensis DSM 21231 | reverse complement strand
TCGCGGACATCCACGTGCGTGGGCATGCGCAGCGCGTGCACCCCCGGTCCGTGCGGCCCGCCGCGACGGGCCGCGCGGCCTCCGACAGGCGGGAGAGCGCGGCGTGCAGGGTGTCCTGGACGCTGCGCGCGTCCGGCTGGCTCTGCCAGCCCACGAAGTCCCGCCCGTCCCACTGCACGTCCAGTCGAAACCGGACGAAGCCGGGCGGCGGCGAGAACGAGGCGGGCTCGGGGTGCTCTTCGTGCGTCACGGGATCTCCGCGGTCACTCTAGCGTCCCGGCGCGAGGGCATCGGGCCGCCACGGGGTTGTCTGGACAGGGAAGGTGAAGATTCACTCAATCCCACACTCATTGCGCTACCCTTCATCCATGCAACAGGACATGCGCGCCGCGCTGCTCCGACAGCTCCGAGCCCACCGCCCCGCCGATCACCGCGAGGGCGCCGCGCTCGTCGAGATCGTCGACCTGCTCGATACCCACCCCGAACCCTTCAGCCGCGCCACCTTCGTGCCCGGCCACGTCACCGCCTCCGCGCTCCTCGTGGACGCCGGCGCCGAACGCGTCGGCCTCATCTGGCACGTCAAGCTCGGCCTGCGCCTCCAGCCCGGCGGGCACGTCGAACCCGGCGACGCCAGCGTCCACGGGGCCGCCCTGCGCGAACTCCTCGAGGAGACCGGCCTCGCCCACTACGACGTCGAACCCCTCGGAGACCTCCCCATCGACGTGGACGTCCACGACATCCCCGCGCGTCCCGGCGAGGCCCGCCACCGCCACTACGACGTCCGCTACGGCTTCCGCGCCCGCCGCTCCGTCACCCCCGAGGGCGTCCAGTGGGTCACCCTCGACGACATCGCCGAACCCAACCTCTGGCGCGCCGCCCGCAAGGTCGTCCGCCTCGGCCGCGCCGTCGCCGTCTGACCGAAACGAACGCGAGGGGCCGCCGGGAGGACCGGCGGCCCCTGCGCGTCAACGCGCGGTCCACCCCAGATCCAGATCCAGCACCGCGCCCGTCATCCCCCACGCCGCGGGGCTCACCACGTAGCTCGCGAGGGCCGCCACGTCCTCCGGATCGAGCAGACGGCGGATCGCGGCGGGTTCCAGCATCACCTTCTCCAGCACCTCCTCCTCGCTCATGCCGCGCGTACGTGCCTGATCGGCCAGCTGACCCTCCACGAGGGGCGTGCGCACGTACCCCGGGCAGATCGCGTTCACGGTGAGGCCGTGCGGCCCGCCCTCCAGCGCCGCCGTTCGCGTCAGGCCGATCACGCCGTGCTTCGCGCTGATGTACGCGCTCTTGAAGGGGCTCGCGACGTGCCCGTGGATGCTCGCGACGTTCACGATGCGGCCCTGTCCGCCCGCCACGAGGAACGGCCACGCGTACTTGCTCAGCAGGAACGGCGCCGTCAGCATCACCGCCAGCATCCGGTCCCAGGTGTCCTCCGGGAAGTCCGGGATGGGGTCGATGTGCTGGAAGCCCGCGTTGTTCACCAGCACGTCCAGCCGCCCGAACACCCGCGTCACCTCGTCGATCGCGGCGCGGCAGTCCTCGCGGCGCGAGAGGTCCGCGCCGATGAAGACGAGGTCCTCCGACTCCGCGAAGTCCTTCGCCTCCTGCCGGGGCAGGTCCAGCACGGCCACGCGCAGGCCGTCGCGCTTGAGGCGGCGCGCGACGGCCTTGCCGATCCCGCTCGTGCCGCCCGTGACGAGCGCCGCGCGGCGCTCCACCGTCGAATCCTGAGGTGACGTCATGGCCCGAGTGTAGGCGCTCGCCGTCACGCCGACGTCGCACCTCAGCTTCTGAGCGCGCGGAAGAGCGCCTCCGTCTCCGCGAGCGGACGCAGGTCGAGGGCTCCGAGCGCCTCGCGGCACGCCTCGTACGCCCGCAGGACCCGCCCGAGGTTCCCGCGCGCGTAATGCGCCCGCATCAACACGCGCGTGGCGGGCTCGTGCGCCGCGTCGAGTTCCAGCGC
>NZ_KI912662.1:3110-4458 GCF_000519345.1 Deinococcus pimensis DSM 21231 | reverse complement strand
CGGTGGGCGTGCGGCGCGAGGCCCGTCACGGCCAGCAGTTCGTCCGCGCGCGCCCGCGCGTCGCGCAGGGACGTGCCGGGCTTGCCGAACAGCGCCCCCACCGTGACGTTCTCGTGCACCGTCATCTCCGGGAAGGGCCGCACGATCTGGAACGCGCGGCCCAGCCCGAGATGACAGCGGCCCTCCATCGACACGTCCGTGACGTCACGGCCCCCCAGCTCCAGCCGCCCCGCCGAGGGTCGGTACACGCCCGACAGCAGGTTCAGCAGGGTCGTCTTGCCCGCGCCGTTCGGGCCGATGATCGCGAGGATCTCGCCCGCGCGCAGCTCGAAGCTCACGTCCGACACGGCGGTCAGGCCGCCGAACCGCTTCGTGAGGCCCCGCGCGCGCATCAGGGTGTCCGTCGTGACGGAAGTCAAAGGTCACCTCCTCTGCCGCGCCGCAGCAGGCCCATCAGGCCGCGCGGCAGGAACAGGATCGACACGATCAGCACGAGGCCGTACACGATGAGGTAGCCCTGCTTCACGTACGCGTGCAGCACCTCCTCCGAGACGCGCAGCACCAGCGCGCCCAGGATCGGGCCGAGCGTCGTGTACAGTCCCCCGAAGATGCTCGTCGTGAGCGGCGCGATGCTCGTCGCGACGCTGAAGGTGTCGCCCGGCGAGATGAAGAAGGTCTTGCCCGCGAACAGCACGCCCGCGAGCGCCGCGAGGAAGCTCGACACCGCGAACGCCAGCAGCTTGAAGCGCACGACGTTCACGCCCAGCACCCGCGCGACCTCCTCGCCCTGCCGGACCGCCGCGAAGGCGTACCCGAGACGGCTGAGGCGCACCGCGAGGCTCACGAGGACCGTGAGCAGCAGCACGCCCAGCGCGAGGAAGTACTGCGCCCGCGTCTGCCCGCCCAGCAACGCGGGCACCAGGAGGCCGTTGGCGCCCCCCGCGAACCTCTCCGGCAGGTTCTGCACGACGGTCCGCACGACCTCCGTGAACGCGAGCGTCGCGATCGCGAAGTACATGCCGCTCAGCCGCAGCGTCACCGCGCCCAGCACCACGCTGAACAGCGACGCCACCACCCCCGCCGCGAGCATCGCCGCCCACCACGGCAGGCCGCGCGCCGACAGGATCGCGAAGGAATACGCGCCCAGCCCGTAGAACGCCGCGTGCGCCAGAGACAGCTGACCGCTGCGCGCCAGGATGTCCCAGCTCAGCGCGAGGACGCCCGCCACGACCGTGAAGAACGCGATCTGCAGCAGGAACTCCGCGCGGTCCCCCAGCGGCAGGAAGGGAAAGACCGCCGCGAGCGCGAGCGTCACGCCGAGCGGCAGGGCCGAGCGCCACGCGCCCCC
>NZ_KI912662.1:1654-3010 GCF_000519345.1 Deinococcus pimensis DSM 21231 | reverse complement strand
CACGCGTCGGCGGCGGCGCAGCAGGCGGGCTACATGGCCGCCACGGGCCGCGTCACGCACGACGGCGAGAACGGCAGCACGCCCCGCGTGCGCGCCGCGTCCTACGGCGTGCAGGCCGTCAGCGTCACCGAGATCATCTACATGGGCTCCAAGCTGGACCTCGGCGAAGCCGTCGCGTGGTGGACCGGCTCGAACGTGCACTGCACCGTCATGACCGACCCGCGCTACACCGAGGCGGGCGTCAGCGTGCAGCGCGGCCCGCGCGGCACGTCCTACGTCGTGGTGTTCAGCTCGCCCAGCGCCCGCTGAACAGGGGAGGGGACGCCCGCGCGGACGTCCCCTCCTCCACGCGCCCCGCGTCAGAGCGCCAGGTACGCCTCGCGCACCGCCGGATCGTGCAGCAGGTCCCGCGAGGGTCCCTCGCGGACCACGCGGCCGTTCTCCAGCACGTACGCGCGTGACGCGAGCCGCAGGCTCTGCACCACGTTCTGCTCCACCAGCAGCACGCCCACGCCCTCGCGGTTCACCGCCGCGAGCGCGTCGAACACGATGCGCGTCAGCAGGGGAGACAGACCGAGGCTCGGCTCGTCCACCAGCAGCATCCGCGGACGGCTCATCAGCGCGCGGCCCACCGCGAGCATCTGCTGCTCCCCGCCCGACAGGGTGCCCGCCGCCTGCGAGCGGCGCTCCGCCAGCCTCGGGAAGAGCGTCAGGACATGCTCCAGCGTGGTGTCGCGCGCCGCGCGGGCCTCCGCGCGGACGCTCGCGCCGAGCTCCAGGTTCTCCATCACCGTCATGCCGGGGAAGAGCTCGCGGCCCTCCGGGACGTGCCCGAGGCCCAGCCGCACGATCTGACCCGGCGCGAGCCTCGTGACGTCGTGCCCGCCGAGCGTCACGCGGCCCTCCCAGGGACGCACCACGCCCGACACGGCCCGCAGCGTCGTCGTCTTGCCCGCGCCGTTCGCGCCGATCACCGCGACGAACTCGCCCGGCTCCACCGCGAGGTTCACGTCCCACAGCACCTGCACCTTGCCGTACCCGGCCCGCAGGCCCTCAACGGTCAGCCTCACCGTCCACCTCCTCCAGACCGTGCGGACTGCCGAGGTACGCCTCGATCACGCGCGGCTCCGCCACCACCTCGGCGTACGTCCCCATCGCCAGCACCTTCCCCGCGTCCATCACGACCACACGGTCCGCGAGGTCCCGCACGACCGGCATGATGTGCTCGATGAACAGCACGCTCACGCCGCCCGCGCGGACGCGGCGCACGAGCTCCACCGCCTCCTGGGCCTCGCCGGGACGCAGGCCCGCCATCACCTCGTCGAGCAGCAGCACGCGCGGCCTCGTCGCGAGGGC
>NZ_KI912662.1:0-1554 GCF_000519345.1 Deinococcus pimensis DSM 21231 | reverse complement strand
CGCTGCCCACGCTGGTGCTCGGCGGGGAGCTCGACGCGCTCGTCACGCCCGACATGACGCGGGCGCTCGGGCGGGACCTCGGTGTGGACGCCCACGTGCTCGCGGGGCGCGGACACGGCTTCCCGCAGGAGGACCCGCAGGGCTTCCGCGCGCTGCTCGCGGCCTTCGTGGACCGCGTGAACGCGGCGCCCGCCTGAAGACACGAACGCTCGTTCGGTATGCTGTGGGCAGGACCACCCTCACTTCCCCGTCTCCCCAAGGAGGACCATGAACAAGCTCTACGGCAGCGCCCCCGAGGCGCTCGGCGACGTCGTCAAGGACGGCATGCTCCTCGCCGTCGGCGGCTTCGGCCTGTGCGGCATCCCCGAGGCCCTCATCCTCGCCCTGCGCGACACGGGCGCCCGCGACCTCACCGTCGTCAGCAACAACGCGGGCGTGGACGGCTGGGGCCTCGGGCTGCTGCTCGAAACCCGCCAGATCCGCAGGATGGTCAGCAGCTACGTCGGCGAGAACAAGGAGTTCGAACGCCAGTACCTCGCGGGCGAGCTCGAACTCGAATTCGTCCCGCAGGGCACCCTCGCCGAGCGGCTGCGCGCGGGCGGCGCGGGCATCCCCGGCTTCTACACCAAGACCGGCGTCGGCACCGTCGTCGCCGACGGCAAGGAGCACAAGGTCTTCGACGGCGAGACGTACATCCTCGAGCGCGGCATCCGCGCCGACGTCGCCCTCGTGAAGGCCTGGAAGGCGGACCGCGCGGGCAACCTCGTCTACCGCAAGACGGCGCGCAACTTCAACCCGATGGTCGCGACGAGCGGACGCGTCACCGTCGCGGAGGTCGAGGAGATCGTGGAGATCGGCGAGCTCGACCCCGACGAGATCCACACGCCCGGCATCTTCGTGCAGCGCCTCGTCCTCAACCCCACGCCCGAGAAGCGCGTCGAGCAGCGCACCGTGCGTCAGAAAGCGGAGGTCTGACGTGAGCTGGAACCGCAACGAGATGGCCCAGCGCGCCGCGCGCGAGCTGCGAGACGGCTACTACGTGAACCTCGGCATCGGTCTGCCCACCCTCGTCGCGAACTTCATCCCGGAGGGCATGGACGTGATGCTGCAGTCCGAGAACGGCCTCCTCGGCATCGGGCCCTTCCCTACCGAGGACGAGGTGGACCCCGACCTCATCAACGCGGGCAAGCAGACCGTGACGGCCCTGCCCGGCGCGAGCTTCTTCAGCAGCGCCGACAGCTTCGCCATGATCCGCGGCGGGCACGTGAACCTCGCCATTCTCGGCGCGATGCAGGTCAGCGAGACCGGCGACCTCGCCAACTGGATGATTCCCGGCAAGATGGTCAAGGGCATGGGCGGCGCGATGGACCTCGTCGCGGGCGTGCAGCGCGTCGTCGTGCTGATGGAGCACACCGCCAAGAGCGGCGAGCACAAGATCCTCGCGGAGTGCACGCTGCCCCTCACGGGTCAGGGCGTCGTGGACCGCATCGTCACGGACCTGTGCGTCCTCGACGTGACCGAGCGCGGCCTCGTCCTCGTGGAGCTCGCGCCCGG
>NZ_KI912661.1:2292-3429 GCF_000519345.1 Deinococcus pimensis DSM 21231 | reverse complement strand
GACGCCCGTCGCGGCGTACTCCCCGAGGGGCGTGCGCCGCTCGATCGCGATGAGGGCGCCCGTGCGGCGCTCGGCCATGCGTTCGGTGGCGCGCGAGAGTTCCTGCAGGGTCGCGCCGAGACTGCCGGAGTCACGGATGCGCGGACGTCCGATGCGCTCGAGCGCGGCGCGCAGTTCGGGCTGGAAGAGCACGACGAGCGCGAACAGGCCGACCGTGCCGACCCGTCCGAGCAGGTAGCTGAGGGTGGTGAGGTCGAGGAGGTTCGACGCGAGCCACACGGCGCCGAACACGAGGACGCCACGCACGACGTTCACGGCGCGCGTGCCGCTCACGAGCAGGTAGCCCTGGTAGATCAGGGTGGTGACGATCAGGATGTCGACGACGTCCCTCACGCCGATGGCCCCGAGATTTGAGATCAACACTCCCCCTGTGCCTCCCCGATCGCGCGTGGCGCGGCGGTCACATCGAACATCCTCACCACTATAGGAGATAATTCCCGGCGTTCCGGTGCGCGCTCCCGACATGCCTCGTGACATGCGGATCAATTCGCCGGACCATAAACAAAAGAGTTCCGTTACGTCTGCACAGAATCGTCCGCTCATCCCAGAAAAACCCGCTCGACAACGACGATTATTCTGGTATCGTAATGTGAAATTGACCGTGTTCTCATCGTGGCGGGGGACACCCTGGTGAATGCCGTCGCGTGACAAGTGGGGGAATCAATGAAGGGTTCCGTTCGATACATCCTCACCCGTCCCTGCCTTTCCGAGGGCAGCGTGCGTCTCCTGAAGTACCTCGAGGCCGTCTTCCCTCAGGACGGCCCCGTCTCCCTCCTCGACGATCGCGGCCACGAACACCAGGGCCGCGTGGACCGCCGCGCGGGCCGTGTCTACGGTCTGCGCGACCTCTACAGCGCCCACAACCTCGGCGTGAACGACGTGCTGCTCATCACCGCCCTCGCCGAGGGACGCTACCAGGTGGACTGCGTCGTCAAGCCCCACCAGGACCGTGTCTCCACGCCCCCCAGGCCCCGCCAGCCCGAGGCGCCCACCCGCGTCGTGGTCAGCCAGAGCCCCTACGTCCGCGAGGTGAGGCTCGAACGTCGCCCCGCCACGCCCGAGGCGCGCGCGGCGACC
>NZ_KI912661.1:0-2192 GCF_000519345.1 Deinococcus pimensis DSM 21231 | reverse complement strand
TGGTGTCCCAGCTGGTGCTCGTGGTGGCCGTCGCCGCGGCGGTCACGGCGACGGCCACGGGGCGGGCGGGCAGGTCCTCCTCGAAGAGGGTGGGGGCCTTGGGATAACGGGCCTGGAGCTCCATGGACAGGGCGCTGAGCTCCTGACGGGCCCGGGCGGGCGGCATGAGGGCCGAGAGGCGACGCTGGAGCGGGCCGACGAGAACGCGCTGCATCTCGGGAGCGGTGACGTGTTCGGGGACGAGCGAGGCCTCGCGCAGGGCGGCACGCAGCATGTTGTCGGCAGCCCGCTCCGACACCACGCGCGCCAGCGCCTCACTCACCATGCTGTAGACGGGATTCTGCATCAACGTGAAGTCAGTATAAGCGCACGGTAAGGTTTCTAAATTTGAAATATCCCTCTCGCTCATCCGGACGTCCTCATCGAGCCACGTTCGGGCCTCACCGGACGCACTAGACTGGACCTCATGACGACCCTCAACGACCGCCTAACGGCGGAGCTGACGCGCCTGCGCGAGAGCGGGCTGCACATCTCGCCGCGCGTCCTGGAGGCCCCGCAGCGGCCCCTCACCCGCGTCGCCGGACGCGAGGTCGTGAACCTCGCCAGCAACAACTACCTCGGTTTCGCCGATCACCCCTTCCTCAAGGAACGGGCCGAGCGCTACCTGCGCGAGTGGGGCGCCGGGGCGGGCGCGGTGCGCACCATCGCGGGGACGCTGTCCATCCACGAGGACTTCGAGCGTCAGCTCGCCGAGTTCAAGCACACCGGGAGCGCCCTCGTGCTGCAGAGCGGCTTCACCACCAATCAGGGCGTGCTCGGCAGCCTCCTGCAGGAAGGGGACCTCGTCGTCTCCGACGAGCTCAACCATGCCAGCATCATCGACGGCCTGCGGCTCGCGAAGGCCACCAAGAAGATCTACCGCCACAAGGACGTGGAGGACCTCGACCGCATCCTCCGGGAGAACCCCACGGACGGCCTCAAGCTCGTCGTGACCGACGGCGTGTTCAGCATGGACGGCGACGTCGCGCCCCTCGACCGCATCATCGAGGTGGCGCGCAGGCACGGCGCCGTCACCTACGTCGACGACGCGCACGGCTCCGGCGTCCTCGGGGAGGCCGGACGCGGCACCGTCCACCACTTCGGCTTCGAGCACGCCGACGACGTCATCCAGATCGGCACGCTCTCCAAGGCCTGGGGCGTCGTGGGCGGCTACGCGGCGGGTACGCACGACCTGCGCGACCTGCTGATCAACCGGGCCCGTCCCTTCCTGTTCTCCACCGGGCATCCGCCCGCCGTGGTGGGCGCGCTCTCGGCGGCGCTCGAACTCGTCGTGAAGGAGCCCGAGATCATGGAGCGCCTCTGGGAGAACACCCGCTACTTCAAGGCGGAGCTCGCGCGGCTCGGCTTCGACACGATGGGCAGCGAGACGCCCATCACGCCCGTCGTCTTCGGCGAGGCGGGCGCGGCCTTCGAGGCGAGCCGCCGCCTGCTCGACCGGGGCGTCTTCGCCGTCGGCATCGGCTTCCCCACCGTGCCGCGCGGCCTCGCCCGCATCCGCAACATCGTCACGGCCGCGCACACCCGCGACATGCTCGACCGCGCCCTGAGCGCCTACGAACACGTCGGGCGCGAGGTGGGCGTCGTGGCGGGCTGAGACCGCGAACGCGAGCGGCCCCCGGAGCGCGCTCCGGGGGCCGCGCTCGTGAGGAGGGGTCAGGCGCGCAGGACGTGCACCACGGCGGGCACCGCGCCGTCCTCGCTGCCGTTGCTGCGGTCGTCGTCGCCGTCGTCGTCCTGCCCGCAGGCGGCCAGGGTCACCACGAGGACCAGTCCTGCCAGCGTCAAGCGAAGGAGTCTGCTCATGCCCGCAGTCTCGCCCGGCCGCACGAGCCGGGCGTGTTGAGCGCGTAAAGACGGCTTGCCGAAAGGCGAGGGCGCACCTTCAGGTGTGTGCCACGAACTTCAGGACCTGCCGGACCGCGCCGAGGTGATAGGCGACGTGTGTGACGGTCGCGACGACGCCGCCCGCCTCGTCCTCGTCCCAGACGGCGCGCTCCGTCAGCAGACTCCTGAGCGCGTCGTACTCGTCGTGCAGTCGGGCGCGCAGGTCCCGCCAGCCGTCCTCGTCGAGGTCGCGTTCCTCCCAGCTGCGCGCGAGGTCGAGGTCGAGCGTCTCGCCGCGCAGCGCCGCC
>NZ_KI912660.1:64733-66410 GCF_000519345.1 Deinococcus pimensis DSM 21231 | reverse complement strand
CCTTCGCGGACGACGTGCCCGCCGAGGCCGCGCCCGTCAAGACGCGCCGCTTCAGCCTGCGTCAGCGCGTCCTCGTGACGACGCTCGCGCCGCTCGTGGTGGCGTCGCTCGGCCTGCTCGGCGGCGCGTACCTCGCGCTCAAGCAGGCGCAGCAGACGGTCATCCGCGAGGGCGCGCAGTCGCTCGCCGCGTCCGTCGGCACCAGCGTGAACATCGACGACGTCAACGCGCTCGACACGCAGCTGCGCACGCTGCTCAAGCAGCCCACCGTCGGCTTCATCGCCGTGAACACCCCGGACGGCCTGCAGTTCTTCCGCTCCAAGAACGAGGACGCGGACTTCCTGCTCGGCGAGACCGTGAACGCCTGGATCGCGAAGAATCCCGGCGCGAGCAGCTTCGTGAACTCGGATCAGCCCGCCGACCGCTTCAAGCTGCAGCTCGAACAGCTCAAGGATTCCGGCGTGAGCGACCCGAAGCTGCTCGAGGGCGTGCAGGCCAAGATCGACGACCCCGCCAACCGCAAGACGACGGTCACGCACTACGAGGTGCAGAACATCGGCGTGTACGAGAAGAACGGCGTGCGCACCGCCGGCGCGGCCACCGCCGCCAAGGGCGCCGAGCAGCCGCGCTTCACGGTCGCCGTGGGCGTCGTCTCGGACTCCAGCGTGGCCGCGACGCGCCGCTCCACGCTGATGCTGTTCGGCCTGACCCTCGTGATCCTCGTGTCGGCCGCGTTCTTCGCGATCCGCACGGGCCGCCGCATCGTGCAGCCCATCGAGACGCTCGTGGCCGCCGCCGACAAGATCAGCCTCGGCCAGCTCGACACGCCCGTGTCGGCGGAGCGCAACGACGAGATCGGCGACCTCGCCCGCGCGCTCGAACGCATGCGCCTCTCGCTGGAGGCGGCGATGGAGCGTCTGCGCAAGCGGCGGAACAGGTAACAAAGGTTGGAGAGACGCGTCACCGCACCAGGCAGAAGCGAGGGGCCGTCCCCGAGCGGACGACGCCAGAAGGTTGGAGAGACCCGTCACCGCCCCTGGCAGAAGCGAGGGGCCGCCCCCGAGCGGACGACGCCAGAAGGTTGGAGAGACGCGTCACCGCCCCAGGCACAAGAGAGCGGTCCGGACCCTTGCGTCCGGGCCGCTCTCCTTTCGTTTCCTCACGTCGAATCCGGCGCATGAGAAGACCCGGCTGCTTACAATGAACGGATCATGACCGCTCAGTCACGCATGACCCTGCGGGTCCTGGGAGGGGCTCAGCTCAGCGTGGACGGCGCCCTCGCCGCGCCGTCCCTGGAGCGCCGCTCGGCGGCCCTGCTGACGTACCTCGCGCTAGAGGGCCCGACGACGCGCGCCCGGCTGGCGGGACTGCTGTACCCGGACGCGGGCGAGGCGACGTCACGCAACAATCTCGTTCATCTGCTGCGGCGCCTGAGGCGCGGCACGAACGCGGAACTCGTGGTCGGCGACGCGACGCTGGCGCTCTCGGACGACGTGGACGTCGACGCGCAGCTCGCGCTGGCCGGGCAGGACGTGTGGTCCTCGGGCGGCGGACTGCTGCTGGACACGCTGGAGTTCGGGGACCTGCCGGACTTCGAGGACTGGCTGACGGCGTGGCGTGAGCGGCTCTCGGACGCGCGGCGCGCGACGCTGCTCGCGCGGGTGGGCGCGCACGAGC
>NZ_KI912660.1:63972-64633 GCF_000519345.1 Deinococcus pimensis DSM 21231 | reverse complement strand
CCGTCAGCGGCCTCGAGGAGGGCTGACCGTGGACGCCGCCAGCGTCCCCAGGCTTCCCGCCAGCGTGAGCGCCGAGACGCTCCTGCCGTTCTCGCTGTGGCGCGTCGCGTCGCTCGTGGACGGTCAGCGCACCCTCGGCGCCATCGCGGGCGCGCTCGGCACGGGCCTGCCCACCGTCACGAACGCCCTGCGTGAGATCGAGCGCGAGCTCGGCCTCCCCCCGCAGACGCCCGCCGCGCCCGCCGCCGACACGACCGCCGTGGTCCTCGCGCCCGACGACGTCGTGGATCTGCTCGTGGACCTCACCGTCGAGGTGATGGGCCCCATGGGCGAGGTCATCGTCGAGGACGTCGTGGACGAACTCGGGGAGGGCGCGGGCCTGCTCGCGCTCGCCGAACGCGTCGCCGCCGAACTCCGTGAACCCCAGCGCAGCGCCTTCATCGCGAAGGTCCGTTCGAAAGGACTGTCATGAAATACACCGTCGTCATCCCCCAGGCCGTTCCGCCCGAACTTCGCGCCGACCTCGCCGAGCGTCTCTCCACCCGCTTCGGGCTCAGCCTCGACCAGGCGCAGAAGCTCGCGGCGCGCAAGCCGGGCCGCCTCCTCAAGCCCACCACCCGCGCCCGCGCCGACACGCTGCTCTCGCTGTACCTCGCGATGA
>NZ_KI912660.1:63562-63872 GCF_000519345.1 Deinococcus pimensis DSM 21231 | reverse complement strand
AGTGGGCGCAGATCGACGACGCGCTCGCGCGCGGGCACGTGGTGGTGCTGCAGGGCGAGCCGGGCATCGGGAAGTCGCGGCTGGTGCAGGAGTACCTGGCGGCGGCGGGCGGCGGGATGTACTTCGAGTGCCGTCCGGGCGACGACGGGCTGCTGTACGGCTCGAACGTGCGCTTCTTCCGTCAGCTGCTGACGTCGCTGCCGGAGCTGCCGCTGGACGGCTGGGTGCGCCGGGAGCTGGCGCGGCTGCTGCCGGAGCTGGGGGACGCGCCCGCGCCGATCTCGAACGACGAGGAGAAGGCGCGCTTCTT
>NZ_KI912660.1:28606-63462 GCF_000519345.1 Deinococcus pimensis DSM 21231 | reverse complement strand
CGCGCCGCGCGCGCTGATGGCGCGGGCGCTGGCGCGCGCGGCGCGGGGTCTGGCGTCACGCGCGGCGTTCGAGGAGGCGCTCGCCCACCCCGCGACCGTCGCGAGTCCCGCCGAGCGGGCCGAGGTGCTCGTGGCGATGGCGGGCACCCTGGAGCCCGGGGAGGCCGAGGCGGCGGCGACCGAGGCGCTGGAGACCGCACGTCGGCTGGAGCTCGGCGGGGTGCAGGTGGCGGCGCTCACGCGGCGCGCGGACGCCCGGCTGCGGGCGGGCCGCGCGGAGGACGCGCTGGCGGACGCGCGGCTCGCCACGGAGCTGCTCGGGGAGTTCACGCCGGGCGTGCCGGAGGGCGAGGTGCTCGCCACGTACGCGCGGGCGCTCGCCGGGGCGGGCTCCGCGGAGGCGGCCAAGCAGGAGACGCTGGCGCGCGACTGGTACGCGTGGGCGGCGCGCGGCCTGCCGGACGATCTCGCGCGGAGCCTGCGGGAGACCTTCACCCTCTGAGGGGCGTCGGGAAGGCCGGGCGGACGTGAGGATACAATGCGCGCATGTCGGCTCCGAACTCCCCGCGCACCGTCGTCCTCGTGGACGGGCACGCGCTCGCGTTCCGCTCGTACTTCGCGATCTCTTCGCTGACGACCAGCAAGGGCGAGCCCGTCCAGGCGATCTTCGGCTTCATCCGTCAGGTGCTGCGCATGCTGCGCAACGGCGGGCAGCAGGTCATCGTCGTGTTCGACGCGCCCGCCAAGACCTTCCGGCACGAGCAGTACGAGGGGTACAAGGCGGGCCGCGCCCGCACGCCCGAGGACCTGCCCGGGCAGATCGACCGCATCCGCCGCCTCGTGGACCTGCTGGGGTTGCAGCGCTTCGAGATGCCCGGCTTCGAGGCGGACGACATCATCGGCACCATCACGCGCCGCGCGGAGAGGGAGGGCTTCGAGGTACGCATCCTCACCTCGGACCGCGACGCGTACCAGCTGCTCGACGAGCGCGTGCGGGTGATCAACTCCGCCGGTGATCTCGTCGGGCCGGACGAGATCGTGGAGAAGTACGGCGTGACGGTGGCGCAGTGGGTGGACTTCCGCGCGCTGACGGGCGACGCGAGCGACAACATTCCCGGCGCGAAGGGCATCGGCCCGAAGACCGCGTCGAAGCTCCTGCAGGACTACGGCACCCTGGACCGCATCCTGGAGGAGGCCGTGGCGGGCACGCTGAAGCCCAAGGGCGCGATGGAGAAGATCGCGGCGAGCGTGGAGGACGTGAAGTTCAGCCGCGACATCAGCCGCATGGTGACGGACCTCGACGTGGACGTGCGGCTCGGGGAAGCGCGCGCGCCCATCGACCGGGACGCCCTCATCGCGGAGCTGCGCGAGCTGGAGTTCAACTCGCTCGTGCGGGACGTGCTGGGCCTCGTGGGGGACGGCGAGGCGCCCGAACCTGCGCTCGCGGAGGCGGAGGCGCCGACGCTCGCGCCGTGGGAGACGCCGCGCGACGGGGTCACGTGGGGCTACCGACTGTCGCGCGAGGACGACCTGCAGGCCGAGCTGGTGGAGGCCGCCACCTTCGACGGGGAGGTGGCGCGCGTGATGGAGACGGTGGACCTCGCGGAGTTCGTGGGGCAGCGCGAGGTGGACACCGTGAACGCGAAGGCCCTCGCGACGCACCTCATGGTGCGCGGCGTTCAGGTGCCGCCCGGCGACGACCCGATGCTGATGGCGTACCTGCTCGATTCCTCCGTGACGACCGCGCAGGCGGCGTGCGAGAAGCACCTCGGGCACGGCTTCCCGGATCAGGCGGCGGGCCGCGCCGTGGCGGGCGCGCGGCTCATGGCGGTCCTGCCGGACAAGCTCGACGGGCGTCGCCGCGAGCTGTACGAGACGCTCGAGAAGCCGCTCGCGGGGGTCCTCGCGAAGATGGAGGTGCGCGGCGTGCGCATCGACGTGCCGTACCTGAAGGCCATGAGCGAGGTGATGGCGGGCCGCCTGAAGGCCCTGGAGGGCGACATCTACGGGCACGCGGGCCGCGAGTTCCCCATCCAGAGCCGCGATCAGCTCGAGAAGGTGCTGTACGACGAGCTGGGCCTCGCGAGCAGCAAGAAGACGAAGCTGACGGGCAAGCGCAGCACCGCCGTGAGCGCGCTGGAGCCCCTGCGTGACGAGCATCCCATCGTCCCGGCGATCCTGGAGTACCGCGAGCTCAGCAAGCTCAAGAGCACGTACCTCGACGCGATGACGGTCCTCGTGAATCCCCGCACGGGCCGCCTGCACACGACGTTCTCGCAGACGTCCGTCGCGACGGGTCGCCTGTCGAGCCTCAACCCGAACCTGCAGAACATCCCTATCCGCACGGAGCAGGGCCGCGAGATTCGCAAGGGCTTCGTCGCGGACGACGGGTTCTGCCTCATCAGCGCGGACTACAGCCAGATCGAGCTGCGTCTGCTGGCGCACATCGCGGACGACCCGAAGATGCAGGAGGCCTTCCGGGAGGGCGCGGACATCCACCGCCGCACGGCGGCGCAGGTGCTGGGCGTGATGGAGGAACTCGTGCAGCCGCAGCAGCGCCGCGCCGCGAAGACCGTGAACTTCGGGGTGCTGTACGGCATGAGCGCGCACCGTCTGTCGAACGACCTGAAGATCCCGTACACGGAGGCGGCGGGCTTCATCGAGCGGTACTTCAGCACGTACCCGGGCATCCGCGCGTACATCGACCGGACGCTGGAGTTCTGCCGCGCGAACGGGTACGTGGAGACGCTGATGGGAAGGCGGCGCTACGTGCCGGAGATCGCGTCGTCGAACCGCAACGTCCGCGAGGCGGCGGAGCGCGTGGCGTACAACATGCCGATCCAGGGCACGGCGGCCGACATCATCAAGCTGGCGATGGTGCGGCTGGAGCCCCTGCTCTCCGAGATGGGCGCGCGGATGCTGCTGCAGGTCCACGACGAACTGCTCGTGGAGGCCCCCGAGGGCCTCGCGGACGAGGTGGCGGAGCTCATGCGGCGCGAGATGACGTCGGTGTTCGAGCTGAAGGTGCCGCTCGGCGTGGAGGTGGGCGTGGGGCCGAACTGGTACGACACCAAATAAGTCGGAGAGACACGCTGACGCTCCAGGCGGGAGGACCGGGCCGTCCCGGTCCGTACGACGCCCAAACTCGGACGGCCACCCACGCCGGGAGAGACGCGTCACCGCACAAGGCATGAGCGAGGGAACGCTCCCGAGCGTACGCAGCCAAAAACTGGTCGGCCACACCCAGGCAGGAACGAGCAGGCCCGGCCTCACCGTCGGGCCTGCTCGTTCCGTTCAGTCCTGTCGAGGGGGCGGGTCGAGTTCGCGGCGTTCGGTGGTGTTCATCCAGTGGAAGTCGTGACTGACCTTGCGGACGACCGGAAATGCCGTGAGGACATGGCCCTCCTTGGCGAATAGAACCACGAGGTGCTGTTCGCCGTAATGACCGATGACCTGGCCCGTAGCGAGCTGGAAGTAATCGCCATACCAGTTCCGGGAGACGAACTCGCCCTCGTAACGGACACGCTCGATCAGAGCTTCCAAGAGGTGATCCGGCACGGTGAACAGAGACAGATACTCTAAGGTGGTCGAAGCAATCAGATCACCGTTCTGCCACCGAGCGAGCGAAAGGCTCATCCAACCTTCCTGCGCCATATACGTGCTAAATATCCCCAAAGACGGCACAAATCCTATGTCTGTCTGTTCCAGCCAGTACTCTTCACACTCATCACAGACGTACCCCCAAGTTTTCGCAATGCGTAAAATGTAGATCAAGCCACCGCCACCAATATCGTGGCATACCGGACAAGGAATATAGAATCTCGGTCTTTCGTACATGGTCATGGCTTACAAGTCGGCCAGTAGGAGCTGTCGCACGGAAACGCAGTCCGCAGGACATTTGATCCGGGTGCGTCAAACGCCAATAGCACGGTACGCTCCCCATTCGCTCCAATAGGACGCCCCAGATCTACCACAACATTACTCGGGTTTGGTCCGGACTGACCAATTGTGCGCGAAAATGCATAAACTTCATCGAGCAGAGCCAAAGTTGCTTCATCGGTCGAAGCAATGAACCTACTCTTGTGAGCGAATCGGGTCGCGTCCTGGTTTGGGCCATGCTGCACAAGCACATGTGCGAGGCGAGTGCCCAGGGTTGGGTTCGGGTCCGTTCCATAGAATAGCCCGCCTGGCGACGTGTAGTTGACGTTGGTGCTCATCTCCTTGACCGCCGCGTGGTAGCTCTGGTACTCCCCGCTGGCCCGCAAAGCCAGGGCGCGCGGATCGCTCGTGACCGCGTGCCGGGCGCGGAACCCGCTCGCCGACCGGATGACGTCCATGTCCGCGTCGGCCTGCTTCAGGGCCGCCACGCCGCCGTCGTTGAGCAGACGGAGATGAAAGCGCACCTCGCCCGTCAGGAGTTCCACGGCTTCCCTGGGACTCCTGCCCCTGGCCTGGACCAGCATGACGTGCGCGACGGCGTCCGCGATCACGCCGTGACCGGCCTTCGAGAGCCTGTACAGCGTCTTCGCGCCGCTGACCACACCCCCGGAGACCGTACCCACGGCCGGCACGACGTCCAGCGCCAGCCCGACGCCCGCCAGGGTCGCCACGACGGGGTCCACGCCCCGGCCCATGAGGTGGTTGGCGTACTGCACGACGAGTTCGGTGCCGTCCCCGAGCACGGGGATCATGTCGTAGACGAGCTTCAGGACGAATTTCGTGTTGTCCCAGTTGGCCCTGATGTCGTCGAACATCGTGTCCACGCGCAGGCCCTCGGGCGCGCTGAACATCTCGCTGGGCAGGCCCAGCACCGTGTTCCGCGTCCTGCCGCTCGGCGGGGGCGAACCCCGGAAGGTCAGTGGGACGGTGCTCGCGCACCTCTCGGAGCTCTGGGCGGTGACGCCGCCGCTCTCGACGCGCAGGGTGTCGAGGTCCACGGGCACGGGGGCGTCACCCGCGCCGACCGTCACGGTCACGGGGATGTCGGCGGCGCCGTTCACGATGCGGGTGGGTGTGCTGGGCGTGTTCTGGAACGACAGACGCTTCTCGGTCGTGAGGTTCAGCGGCTCCCCGGTGCGGGCGCTCAGGGTGCGGACGGGAACGCGGAACGTGACCTTGCCGCCTGCGATGTCCCGCTGTCGGATCACGACCAGCAGACCGCGCTCGGGGTCCTCCTCGGTGAAGGGTGTGGCGACGTCGGCGGGCACGAGGGTGTCGGGCACCACCCAGGCCATGACGCGGGGCGCCTCGAAGGTGACGTCCTGAAGGCCGACGTCCCGCGCTTCACCCGCCGCGCCACCGACACTCTGCGTTCCGAGCTTCAGGGCCGAGTCGTCCACGAGCCGCACGTCGGCCACGCCCACGGCGGAATCGACGGCCATGTCGCCCACGTCGTTCGCCTGGAACGCCAGGGTGAGCGGTTTGTTGCCGCCCGCGTAGGCGCGAACGTCCACTGAGAAGGTCCGGACGTCCGCCGCGCCCCTGTACCCGGCCATACCTCCACCCCATGACGAGTTGTTGAGGTTGCCCGCCGCGAGGGTGCGGGCGCCGCCCGGTGTGACGAGGTGGACGGAGTAGCTGTCGTTGAACCGGGTGCGGTACCACGTCGGGTACTCGTTGGACAGGAAACGGACCTTCCCGACGAGGCGGGTGTGGCATGCCCCGACCGTGAAGGACTGGCTCAGGCGGCCGACGGCGACGCGGTCGCCTCTGGTGGAGGCCACGGCGACGTAACGGGATGGGCTGGCGCCCGTCTGAGCCGAGGTCCAGCCGATCGGTGTCGGGGTGGGCGGCAGATACGGTTCGGGTGGGCCCGCTTCTCCGAACACCTCGTCGTACCGGCTGACGCTCACGTCGCCCTCGGTGGTCCAGCCGTCGAGACGCCCCCCGGCGAAGTCCCCGCCGATCAAAACGGTCGCGGCGGCGGGCGTCCGGACCTCGAGGTCGAGCTGGGCCTGCGTGGTGTCGGAGACGAGCAGACCGGCCCCACTGACGAAGGCTCCCGTCGTCGGATGATGCGCGGTCACGCCGAGCGTGCCGTAGAGCGGCAGGCCGCTCAAAGCGAAGGCACCGTCGGGGCCGCTCACCGTGGCGGCGGCGAAGTCGTTCTCCACGAAACTCAACGTCACGACGGCCCCGGGCAGCGGTGTGCCGTCCTCACGCGTGACGTTGCCGCTCACGCTGCCAGCACCGGGTTCGGCCAGCACGAGGGTGGCGGAGGCGCTCCTGCTGTCGGCATTCAGGAAGCCCGCGCCCTGGGCGGCACGTCCGTCGGGCAGGGTGGCCCGCACGGTGAAGGTCGTGCCGAGCGGCAGGTCCGTGAAGGCGAGATTGCCCTCGGCGGTGGTGGTGCCCGTACGGACGGTCCCGTCCGGAAGCGTCAGGGTCACGCTCGCGCCCGCGACGGACTGTCCCTGCATGGTCACGGCGTCCACGCTGACGCGGCCCTCTCCACGTGGGGCGCACGGGCTGGGGTTGGTGGACTTGACGGAGTGCTGCGATCCCGAGACGAACAGCCGGACGGTGTGATTTGCGGGGGTGGTCTCGAAGAAGGTGTCCGCGAGGGCGGGCGCGATGCCCCCGCCTTTCTGGGGACCGCCGAAGACGTCCCAGGTGTAGGCCACGGCGGTCGTGTTGGGGTTGCGGACACGCCATAGGCCGCTGCACATGGACGTCAGGTTGAGCTTCAGGGGAGGCGTGACGCCGACGGCCCGTGGGCCCGGGGCGCCGCGCTCCGGCAGACCGAGGGTCGCGGTGACGCCGTCGGTACTCTGGACGGTGGTCTTGAATGCCGGGGCGGTGCGGGCGACCTGCACCCGTCGGGCGTCGCGACGAAGTCCTTCGTCGGGCGTGCCGGGGGCAGCGGGCGGTGCGGCGCAGGCACCGAGCAGCAGGGCGAGCAGGACGAGCGTTCGGGGTGGAGCGTGGCTCATGCGTTCCTCGCGGGCGTCCGGAAGGCCCGTGGGACGGCAGCGGCGCCGCTCCGGGGGTGCGGAGCGTGGGCGGCGTGCCGGGCGTCACCGCGAGAAGAAGCAGAGATCAGACGTCAGGTGAGGCTTGCCCGTCGGGGCGTCTGGACTGGCCCGAGAGGTGACTGTATCCAATGAAACACGCACTCCAGGAGAGTGCGTGAAATAATTTACGCTTCATGAGCCCGACAAGGCGTCACCGTTCGGTTCGGCCCCCTCCGCTGACCTGAAGGCGCACGGTCTCCCCTTCGCGCGGCTCGATGTGGCCGAGGGCAGGGACGAGCAGGCCTCCGTGGTCAAGGACGGGCGAGGTGGTCACGGTCCTCCACGCAAGGCATCCGAGCGGTCGGGTGCTCATGCGCGGAGTGTCAGCGCCTCTCTGGCGTCATGAGGTCAGCGGCGGTCGGGGATCCAGAGGTGGCGGGGAAGTTCGCCGCCCTGCCAGACGCGGGTGAACTGCCGCACGGCGGTGGAGTTGACGACGGCGTAGTACACGGGGCCGGGCAGGTCGTCGGAAGGGTAGGTGCCCTGGCTGCCGATGATCTTGAGCGGGAACGCGAGCGCGAGGGCGCCCACGACGAGCAGGCCCGCGCCGAGACCGCCCACGCCGCCTACCAGCATGTGCCAGGGCCGCGGCACGACGGTGAACACGGCGCGCTGCGCGAGGAACGCGGCGGTCACGCCGAGCGGCAGGGCGACGATCGCGGCGCCGACGCCGGAGTGAATGAAGTTCACGACCATCAGGACGAGGGCGGCGCCGACCGCCCAGATGCCCCCGGCGAGACCGCGACGGGCGCCGAGGGCGGTCACCCCGGCCCAGGCGGTGACGAGCAGCGCGTCGAACCACGTCATCATTCGCTCACTATACGCTCAGGGAGCGCGCGGGGCGTGTGAAGTTCTCCGGGGAGAATGTCGCGCGCGTCGCCGGGACGCGCGCGGCGCGGCGCTAGACTGGCCTCATGATCCGAGTGCTGCTCGCCGACGACCACGCCCTGTTCCGGCAGGGCCTCCGTTCCCTGCTCGAAAGCGAGGGCCTGCGGGTCATCGGTGAGGCCACGAACGGCCGCGAGGCCGTACGCTACGCCGCCGAGACGCACCCGGACGTCATCCTGATGGACATCCAGATGCCCGAGCTCGACGGGGTGAAGGCCTGCCAGGCGATCCTGGAGATCGACCCCAAGGCGCGGGTCATCATGATCACGATGTACCGCCAGGACCGCTACGTGTTCGAGGCGGTGAAGGCGGGAGCGCGCGGCTACATCCTCAAGGACGCCGACGCGAGCGCCCTGCTGGACGCGATCCAGCGCGTCGCGGCGGGCGAGGCCCTGCTCGACGCGGACCTCGCGCAGAACGTCCTCGACGACTTCCGCGACAAGAAGGAGATGCTGCCCAGCGAGAAGCACGCGGACCTCAACGAGCGCGAGACGACCATCCTCAAGCTCCTCGCGCAGGGCTACAGCAACCAGGACATCGCGCTGAGGCTCGACATCAGCGAGAAGACGGTCCGCAACCGCCTCTCGGAGATCTTCACGAAGCTCCAGCTCAACAACCGGACGCAGGCGGCGCTCTACGCGATCCGCGAGGGGATCGCCAACCTTGACTAGGCGCGCGGGCAAGGCCCGGGGAGGCGGCACACCCACGGCGCCGCGCGAGGTGGAGTTCCGGGCGGGCTGCGGACGCTCGTGGCGGCTCGCGAGCGCCGAGCCGGACCTCGCGTACACCGAGCTCGGCTTCACGGAGTGCGGCGCGTGCCCGCACCGGGTGGACCCGGAGGGCGCGCTGCCCTTCTGCACGTTGCGCCCGTCCGACACGCTTCATCCGTTCGCGGCGCTCGCGAACCTGAACCTCCCGGACGACTGACGCCCTAGGATGAAGGCCGCATGAACCACCAGGCCTGCCTTTCCCTCCTTCCTCTTCCGGACCACCCGGGCCGCGTCGGCGTGACCGTCCACGACCTCGCGACGGGCGAGCTCCTGTTCGCGCACGACGCCGACCACGTCTACCACGCGGCGTCCACGATCAAGGTGCCCCTCCTGATCCGCGCGCTGCAGCGTGTCGCGGCGGGCGACCTGCGCCTGACGGATCGGCACGTCATGCTCGCCGGGGACCAGGTGGGCGGCGCGGGCGTCCTGCACGAACTCTCGCCGGGCCTGGCGCTCACCCTGCGCGACCTGCTCACGCTCATGATCGTCGTGAGCGACAACACCGCCACGAACATGGTCATCGACCGCGTCGGCTTGGACGACGTGAACGCCTTCCTGGCGGAGGCGGGGCTGCGCGACAGCGCGCTCGTCGGCGGCCTCCAGCTGCCTCCCGAGCGGCGCACGCCCCGGCAGCGCGCCGGGGAGCGCAACCGCACCACCGCGCGCGACATGGGCCGCGTGCTGCTCGGCCTCGCGCGGGGCGCGTACCTCCCGGACGATCTCAACGAACTCGCGCTGGGCATCCTGTCGCGCCAGCAGTACCGCGACGTCATCGGGCGCGGCCTCCCGACGGACGCGTCTGGCGAGCCCCTGTACCGCGTGGCGAGCAAGAGCGGCGAACTGCTCGGCGTGCATCACGACGTGGGCCTCGTGTGGACGCCCCGACCGCTCGCGGTGGCGGTCCTGAGCGAGGGCGGCCTCGATCCGCGCGAGCATCCCGACAACCGCGAGGTGGTCCTGCTCACGGGGCTCGCGGCACGTCTGGTGGCCGCTTTCGGGGGACATTCTTCCTGACGTCCGGGGCCTAGGATGGGTGTCGTGGACCCCGTCTCGCGTCCTGAGGAAAAAGCGCGTCCAGACGCGTGATATGCTTGCGGCACGGTGCCTCGCCCGGCTCCGCGCCGTGCGGGCACGCAGGACGCCAGGACCGACATCACGCAAACATCAGGAGAGACATGGAACGGAACGACGCTGTCATGCCCTCGGTGGCCATTGTGGTGGCCGCCATCATGTGGGTGATTCTGCTGTTCACCTTCAACGCCGAGACCCAGGTCCCGAAGGTCGAGATCAGCCCCGAACTGCAGGCCGCCGCCGCGAAGGAATGGCCGACGCTCGGCGCGCAGGTGTACACCGCGCAGGGCTGCGTGGGCTGCCACGGCGCCCAGGGTCAGGGCGGAGCCGGCCCGAAGCTCACGGGTGACACGAAGATCCTCGACGACCCCGGCATCATCATCAACAACGTCCGCAAGGGCAAGGGCATCATGCCCGCCTACCCGCAGCTCAAGGACGCCGAGGTGCTCGCCGTCGCGAACTTCGTCCGCAACAGCTGGGGCAACAAGTCCGAGGTCGTCGGTCCCGAGGTCCTCCAGACCGCCGTCGCGGGCACGGGTCCCGAGGTGCTGCGCGTCCGCTCGCGCTTCGTTCCCGAGGACATCAAGCTCCCGCAGATCTTCCTCGGCACCTTCGTGATGCTGCTCCTCACGTACGGCGTCATCGGCCTGTACAGCGTGTGGGCGGAAGGCGCGGAGCTCAAGCCCGGCATCCACAAGCGCCGCTCGTCGCCCGTCTCCGTGCTCGCCTTCGTGGCGTCGCTCGGCTCGGCGGTCCTCTTCTCCATCCTCTTCGCCGTGCAGATCGTGCGCACCCTCAGCGCGCAGGTCGCGGACGCCGCGGCGCAGCCCGTCGTGACGCTCGAGGGCTTCTACTCCGCGATGATCTTCCTGAGCCTCGCGGTGGCGCTCGGCATCTACCAGAAGTACTTCAAGGACGGCGAGGTGCTGGTGGAGGACGCGAGCGGGGAGTTCCCCTGGTAAGCCGCAGTCGCCCGGCGCGGCGTCGGTCCAGGCTCAAGCATCGGGCCGCCCCGATGCGTAAGACGCCGAGCACGTGGAGAGACGCGCCGACGCCCCAGGCAAAAGCGAGGGGCCGTCCCGGTCCGTACGACGCCGAAACGCGATCTCTTCTCTCCAGGCTCAAGCATCGGGCCGCCCCGCCCACCTCCACCTTCCTTCCTCCTCTCCCCCATCTCCATCGGAGTGACGAATGACGAAATTCCGCCGTATCGACCCTGAGATCAGCCGCCGCACGTTCGTGAACTACTCGCTGGGCGTGGCCGCGGGCGTGAGCGCCCTGAGCTTCATCACGATCGTGGGCAGCGCGCGTCCCGTGAGCCGTCAGACGCCCGACAAGCTCCCGCCCGCCGAGGGTGACATCCTCGTGTACGCGGAGGGCACCAACACCGGCAAGCCGGTGGACATCGGCACGCTCGAGCCGAACCCGACGCGCGCGTACCCGCAGCGCAAGACGAAGTCCGGCGAGACGATCCTGAAGAAGGGCGAGCAGGACTCCAATCTCGTGCTGATCTCGAAGTTCCCTGAAGGCCAGCTCAAAGCGCCCACGAACCTGCAGGCGGCGCCGCAGGGCATCGTGGTGTATGGCGCGGTGTGCCAGCACCTCGGCTGCCAGGTGAACTGGAAGAACCAGGACCAGACCTACCTGTGCCCCTGCCACTCGGGCAACTACGACCCGAAGGCGGGCTGCAAGGTGATCGGCGGTCCGCCCCCCCGTCCCCTGCCGCAGCTTCCCGTGCGCGTCGAGGGCACGCAGCTGGTCGTGACGGGCACCTACCTGATTCCGCCGTACGGCGTGTCGGAAGAAGAGTACGAGCAGTACAAGCAGCTGGCTGAGGAGGCGACCAAGGCATGAACCAGTGGCTCGACGAACGTCTGAACATCTCGCGCCTGAACGACAAGTTCCTGCGCAAGGCCTTTCCGGTCCACCACTCGTACTTCCTGGGTGAGATCACGCTGTTCAGCCTGATCATCCTGATCCTGACGGGCATCTTCCTGGCGCTGTTCTACGAGCCGAGCCAGCAGCTCGTCGCGAACCCGCTGGACCCGAAGGGCACGCAGGTGCCCGCCGCGTTCGCGTCGGTCATCCAGATCAACGGTCTGCCGTACGGCGACATGCTGCGCCGCATCCACCACTGGTCGGCGAACATCATGATGGGCGCCGCCGTGATCCACATGATGCGCATCTACTTCACGGGCTCCTACAAGAAGCCCCGCGAGATCAACTGGTGGATCGGCGTGCTGCTGCTCGTCTTCACGGCGCTGACCGCGCTGACCGGCTACAGCCTCCCGTACGACAACTACGCCTACACGACCCTCAAGGTGATCTACGGCATCGCGGGCTCGATCCCGTGGGTCGGTGACTTCATCGCGCAGCTCGCGTTCGCGGGTCAGTTCCCCGGCGACCGCCTCATCCCGCGCATGTACGGCTACCACATCATGCTGCTGCCCGGCGTCCTGCTGGGCCTGACGGCGGCGCACATGCTGCTGATGATCAAGCAGAAGCACACGCAGCCCGGCTACGCGAAGCGCATCGCCTACAAGAAGATCGTGGGTGTGCCGCTCCTGCAGGACCAGAGCTTCATCATGGTCATGCTCGGCCTGCTGCTGCTCGGCATCATCATGCTGTTCAGCGCGTTCATCCCGGTGCACCCGGTGGAGTTCTACGGTCCGCCCAGCAACCAGACGCCGCCCATCAAGCCCGACTGGTACTTCCTGTGGATCTTCGGCATCCTCGCGATTCTGCCGAGCACGCTGGAGTTCAACATCCTCGGCGGCACGTTCAACTCGGAGTTCCTGGGTGGCGTGCTGGGCGCGGGCCTGATCGTGCTGATCTTCCTCGCGGTGCCCCTGCTGGACCGCACGAGCGGCCGGGAGATGCACTACTACAGCGAGAACCCCACGGACCACCCCGTCCGCCTGGGCCTCGGCATCGCGATGACGGCGCTGCTGCTGGTGCTGTCCGTCGCGGGCTACAAGCCGGAGATCGTGAACGCGGGCGTCCTCACGAACGAGAACGCCAACCCGGTCTTCTGGATCGCCTCGGTGGCCGTGCCGGTCATCGCGTACTTCCTGACGATCGGGATCGTGCGCATGATCCGCTGGCTGCGCGCCGCCGACGAGCGTGACCAGCGCGCCGCGGCCGCCGCGGACGACTGAGCCGACGCTTCCCGAGGAGGAGGGGCCGCCCGTGGGCGGCCCCTCCTCTCTTCGTGTCCCTGCGGCGCGTCGTCTAGACTGACGCCGTGCGACAGGACGATCTGGCGCTGGAACTGGCGCGGGTGGCGCGGCGCCTGGGGCTCTCGGCGGGAACGCTGGACGACGCGGACGACGCGAGCGTCCGCGAGCTGTGCGGAGCGCTGCTGCGTGAGCTGGGCGCGCGCGGCCTGCTGCCGCTGGAGGCGGACGTGGGCTGCCACGCCGCCCGGCGCGAGGGTGGCAACTGACTACCCGGCCCGCGCGCTCGGCGGCTAAAATGGAGGGTATGGCCGGTCACAGCAAGTGGGCTCAGATCAAGCGCAAGAAGGGCGCGAACGACAAGAAGCGTTCCGCGATCATCAGCAAGCACATTCGCGCCATCACGGCGGCGGTCCGCAGCGGCGGCAGCGGCGATCCCGCCGCGAACCTGTCCCTGAAGAACGCCATCGCGGCGGCGAAGACGGACACGGTCCCGGCGGACAACATCGAGGGCGCCATCAAGCGGGCGGTCGGTCAGGGCGAGGGCGGCGCGGACTACAAGGAGGCGACGTACGAGGGCTACGGTCCGGGCGGCACGGCCATCCTGATCGAGACGCTGACGGACAACGTGAACCGCACCGTCGGCGAGATCCGCGCGGTGTTCAACAAGCGCGGCGGTAGCCTCGGCAACAGCGGCAGCGTCGCGTGGCAATTCGAGAAGAAGGGCCTCATCCTGATCTCCGAGCAGGGTGAGGACGCGCAGGAGGCCGCCATCGAGCTCGGCGCGGAGGACCTCAGCGAGACGGAGGACGGGCTGGAGATCAGCACGGACCCGACGGACCTGCACGCGATCAGCGAGGGCCTCACGTCGCGCGGCTTCTCGGTGGAGTCCGCGCAGGTGAGCATGCTGCCGAGCAACACGGTCGAGGTGTCCGGCGCGGACGCGGACAAGCTGATGGTGCTGCTCGAGGCGCTCGAGGAGCTCGACGACGTGCAGAACGTGTACAGCAACGCTGACCTCAGCGCCGTCGAGGCGTAGGTCCACGTGTTCGCGGCGGCGCTCCCTCACGGGAGCGCCGCCGCTTCGTAACCCACGTTCCCACCCTCAGCGTCCCTTCATGCCATTCTTGCCTCACATGTACGTTCAATCGGTCCGCTTCGATCACTCCCCGAAACTTCACCAGATGAGCACCGACACGCCCCATCCGGTGGGGGCGCGCGTGGTGGTCCACAGCCGTCGTGGACCGGAGATCGCGCGTGTCCGCACGGAGGCGACGGTTCACCCGGACGTGGGGCGCTTCGGTCCGATCCTGCGCGAGGCCACCCCGGAAGACCTCACCCGGCACGAGGAGCTCCTGCGCGAGGCGGAGGACCTGAAGTGGATGCTGCGAGCCCGCGCCCGCACGCGCGGGCTCGGCGTGAAGATCGTGTCGTGCGAGTTCACGCTCGACGGGGCGCTCCTGACGGTCTGCTACAGCGCGGACGAACGCATCGAGCTCGGCAGCCTGATTCAGGACCTGCGCGGGCACAGCAAGGCGAAGGTGAACTTCACGGCGGTCGGGCCGCGCGAGCAGGCCATGACGCTCGGGGCGCTCGGCGCGTGCGGACGGGAGAACTGCTCCAGCACGCACCTGCAGGATTTCGCGCCCGTCAGCATCCGCATGGCGCGCGATCAGCAGCTGCCGCTCAACCCGGAGAAGCTGTCGGGGCCCTGCGGGCGGCTGCTGTGCTGCCTGCAGTACGAGCACGGGATGTACCAGGAGCTGCTGCGGGACCTGCCGCGCAAGAACGCGAAGGTGTGCCACACCTCCAGCGGCGCGTGCGGGAAGGTCGTGAAGCTCAATCCCCTGGAGGGCACCGTGGACGTCTACACGGACGCGGGCCTGCTCGCGGGCGTGCGGCCCTCGGAGCTCACGCCGATCAAGGGGCAGGACGGCGGCGGGCGAGGTGGGGACTCCCGCTGAGGGGCGTTGCGTGTCGCGCGCGGCTCTGCTAGACTCTTCGGGCACGCGGAAACCAGGACCGCGCGCGTCGTGACGTGGGTCCTTAGCTCAGCCTGGTAGAGCAACGGTCTCCAAAACCGTGGGTCGTAGGTTCGAATCCTTCAGGGCCCGCCACATCGGCAAACATCCTCTCTTCGGAGGGGATGTTTCTTTTTCTCCCTCCGGGTAGTCTCCAAAACCGACCGGAGGGAACCACCACATGTTCAACCCCCAGTCCGACCACCCCAGCACCCTCGACGACCTTCTCGAAGCCTTCATCCAAGAGCAGCAGTACCGTGGCAACTCCCCCGCCACCCTCGGCTGGTACCGCAAGATCCTCGAGCTTCTGCGACGCAGCGGCGTCCACACCGCCCAGGACTTCACCCGACACAACATCATGCGTTTCATCCTCGCTGCACGCGAGCGAGGCCTCTCCATTTCCACCCTGCGCAACTATGACCGTGCCCTTCGAGGGGTCTGCAACTGGCTGCACCGCAACGGCTACCTCTCGCAGAACCCTATGAGTGGTCTCCCCCGCCCCAAGGGTCAGGAGCGGCAGGTGCAGCCCTTCACGGTCGCGGACATCGAACGCATCCTCACGAGCGCCCGAAGCTCCGAGCTTCCCCTCAGGAACACCGCGCTCGTCCTGATCCTGCTCGACACCGGAATCCGCTCTGGGGAAGCCTGTAACCTCACCCTCCGCGACGTGGACTGGGTGGAAGGCCTGCTCAAGGTTCGTGGCAAGACTGGCGAGCGCCTCGTGCCCTTTGGCGCCAAAACCCGGCGGGCCCTTCAGATGTACCTGCAACGCGAACGACAAGTGCCCAACCCGAGTGTTCAGCATGTCTTCGTGGCTGAAGGCCGTCCGCTCGAGTCCACCAACCTCAATCCCATCGTGACCAAGCTGGTACGCCGAGCAGGGCTTGAGCGAGCCAAGGTCGGGCCACACACCTTCCGGCATACCTTCGCGACGAGCTTCCTCCGCGCCGGTGGGGACGTCTTCACGCTGCAGCGCATCCTAGGCCACAGCAAGCTCGAGATCACCCAGGGCTATGTCTCCCTCCTGATGGGTGACATCCAGGCTGCGCATCGGCGCTTCTCCCCGGTGGATCACCTGGGTAAGTAGACGAGGAGCAGCACAACAGAGGCGCACGCGCTCCTCAAGGCGCCTGGAGTGCATTGAGTAGGTCATTGGTGGCGCGGCCCCTTGACCGCGCCACCCCTAGGTTGGAAACGCTATCCAAGATCAAGGGTGGAGGATCCACGATGTGCCCTAATTGAACTGGAATCAGCAGGAGATTGGACGAGTCCACTCCTGCTGACATTCGTCTCTAACGAGCTTCTTGCCACGTAGACTACCCTCGAAGACCACATGCCTCACATCAAGACATTTGCCCCTGCCGTTGCCAGCGCCCTCGCGTTCGTCCTCTCAAGTTGCAGTACCTCACCCGCAGCACAACAAGGCCTAGACAAACAGCCTGGCCGGTTTAGTCTCTCCCGTGCAGAAGGCCTGAGCGGTCAGGCTCTACGCGACTCTTCCGCCGCGTCGTCCTCTCTGACTACCCAAGCAGCCACGACTATCAATGTTGGCGACATTAAAAATACGAGCACGTACTACTTCATTCTCGCTAACTCAGGCGGCACGCCTATTACCGACATCAAGCTCACGTCGTCCAATCCTGCCTTTGCTGTCTCTCCAGGTGGGATCGACTCGCTCGGCACAACTCAGGACGTGGGTATTATCCCGATCGTCAAGGTTACAGCTGTGCACGGAGCTTCTAGCACTGGACTCGGTACAGCACCTCTCCTTCCCATGGGAATGAATGAGTCTGTCGTCCACATAGAGGGCGTTACTAAGGATGGCAACAACAATGCAGTGCCTGTTGTTCTTGACGCGACAGTACAGGGGGACGCAAAACTTATGAACGTCAGCTTGACACACCAGGGACAGGACGTTCCACTCAATACGAGGCAACGCGTCCTTCCTTGTGCCGACTGGATAGGCGCCACACTGTACCTCCGGTGTGACAATACCGAGGTGACCTTCAAAAACACTGGGAACGTAAGCCTCAAAGTCACGCAAACGTCCACGTCCGATGGCAGCCCGACTCCGCAGGGGCCTTTCATCCTCCAGCCAGGCGAAGCCTTCACTTCCACGGTCAAGCAATGGGGTGAAGCCGCTTGCTACTCGCTCGATAGCGGCAACGTACAACGTGACCAGACGCAACTCCCCGTGTTACTCGACGGCACCTCGCAACTCTGCGTGCTTCATTTCCCGGGGTTTCGTTAACCAACTACTAGTTCTAGCGTAGGCGGTCAATATAATGAACGTGTATCGACACGCCATCAAGGCTGGGCCCTGAAAGGTCGAGTGAGCTGACGCAGATGACCGTCCTTGTCCGGCTAGCACCGGGCGCTAATGAGCAACGAACGTGAGGCTCCCGCCGCGCGCAACGTCGTGTTCCTCGACTGATCCTTGAGGTACGTCAGCAACCACCCCACGGTGTTGAACAGTGTGGGGTGGTTACTGACGTACCCTAAAGGACAGGTCACTGTCAGCTTCGTCGTGAAGGACGTGCAGGGGCCGATTGGACGATGGCGGCAGAAGTTCGATCGAGCACGGCGCCGGCACCAAACCGTTGCTGCTCCCCGTCAACAGCCTACATAGAATGGACAATGTGCCTGTCTACGACATCGTCCGAACCCGTCCCAACATGAACGCCCGAATCTGGTGGAACGAGTTTCCGTCGGAGTACGAGCTGCACACGGATGGACAGTTTACGGAAGTTGTTGCTGACGCTTCCGAGGGATGCACGTGGGGCGCTTGCCGTGCCGCAGTGGCTCTTGACTACATCTCGGGCATGCCACGCTTTGGGCTGCTCGGCGGGCGGTTCACCCCGACGACCTCTGGACAGTTCGTCCTCCGACTGCCTCAATCCCCACTCGACGTCCAGTGGTGGGAAGCCGCGCCAGGCAGAAAGCTCGGCTTGCCCGGAGAGTACGGCCCGGCCGTGGGTACCGGTGTACTCGGGCGGGAAGGGGAATGGCTAGATGTCCCGTCTGGCGTGCTCACACTTCACGTCGCGGCACATGACGAAGTGTATTCGGCTCCCGTCGTGTTCGTCCGGGTCGCTCGGGCCCTACGTTCCGTGATGTCGCTGTCGAGCGAACTCGATGCTGAGACACTGGATCGCTTTCAGTTCTAGCTTCTTCTCTCGCGTTGGAGCACGGCTCCACCACAAGCACAGGGCGCAGGGGCATCAAGCGGTCGTGTTACAGGAATCCGAAGTCGACCAACTCAACGCGGTCGCCCCAACGTGTCACGGTAGTGACTCACGTCCTGGGAATCGCATTCCATGGGATGGACGTGCGTCATCCGCCGCCAGGCCGTCATGTGCTGGTCATCAATCAGGACTTGCGGCTTCGGTAGGAACGCGACGAAACACTCCTCAAGGCCACACTCGACCGCGCTCTGGCGGGCGTATTGCGCCCCACCTGAGCTCCAGCAGTACAGCTCTGCTCCCTGCTCGAAGAGCCGCCGAACCTGCTTGATCACGGTAGGAATCGGAATGCGGCTCTTGCCGTAGTTGCGGATCAACGTCTCGTCAACGTCGACGTACACCACAAGCGGAGCGGGAGTGCGAGTCATGACCCTACTGTAGGGCGCTCAGCTGCTCGTGGCCTGCGGAGCTCGACACGAACGAGGACGCGCAGCAACGAGCGGAGGAACCGTACGGCGGGCACTCCGTCAGGGCTCGGGCCCAGCCGTTGAAGGTGCGTGACAGCCGGCAGCATGTCGAAGGGCGTGTCCGGAGCCCTCTCAGGCGCCTCTCTGTTTGAGCCGGGCTCCTCGTCGCCGCACAAACGTTGTCGTGTGTTCCTCGATATCAGAGGGCTGGAAGGACGGCGCCGAGCAGATTGGGCACCAGCACAAGCAAGATGACCATGCCGCCAAGGAGCGCGTGTCGCCGTCCTTGTCTCCGCCCCGCTGCATCCTTCGCGCGCTGTGCGCCCACGATGCCAAGCCACGCAGAAGCCGCTCCTGCGGTCAGCGCTCCGAGTTCGAAGGTCAGCAGCACGTTCCGGACGTCCTGCCACTCATAGCCCTCCGGGAGGGGCGAGCCCAGCAGCCCCCACGGGATCCACGCGTACGACAGCAACCACAACGCGAGGCCCACGGTGAGACACGTCGCGGCGAGACGAGCGGTTGACCAGCGTGAAGACGGTAGCCTCACAGACCCCCTTGCCGTCAGAAAACGAGACGGATACCTCAGCGTACAAGTGCGAAGGCCACCGAGGCCTGTGAGCTCTCGGTACACTGCGGACATGACTGGTTCTCCCACGTCGGAACGCACCCCTGCCGCCGTGCAGCGGATCGTCTGGCTGCAGGAACGGTACGGCGCTCAGCACCCGGACGTGCACGAGAAGCTCCTCGCCGCGGGAGGGGATGCGGCGGTGATGTCACCGCTCGGGTGGTTCGAGGAGGCCTTCCTCACCCGCGCGGTCGTGTCGAGCGGCCCGGCGCGCTCCGGACGGGGGCGCAACAGTGACTGTCACCGCAACGCCAGCAAGTATCACCGGCAGAACCCCGCCCGGTACGAGCTCGTCACAGGTTTCGCGCTGAATTGGGATCCGGACGGGGTGGGCTGCTGGCGTCCGCACTCCTGGGCGTTCGACACGAAGAAGGGCGAGATCGTCGAGACGACGGTGCCGCGTGACCTGTACTACGGCGTCACCCTCACACCCGACGAGGCGGACGTGTTCGCAAGCGACTACGATCATGACTGACGACCTGGACGCGGTGGTGGAGCTGCTCGACAGCGCGAACCACGTGGCGGTGATGACCGGGGCGGGCGTCAGCAAGGCCAGCGGCATTCCCACCTTCCGTGATGGGCCGGACGCGTGGTGGGGGCAGGTGAATCCCCTCAAGCTCCTGACGCAGGCGAGCTTCGACCGTGATCCGGGGGCGGTGTGGGGCTGGCATCTGCACAAACGCCGTCTGTCGTTGAGCAAAGGCCCGAATGCGGCACATGAGGTGCTCGCCGCGCTCGAACGCCGTCCGTACGCCAGCTTCACCCTCGTGACGCAGAACATCGACGGCCTGCACGCCCGCGCGGGCTCCTCCGGCGTGCTGGAGCTTCACGGCAGCGTGCACCGTGCCCGCTGTGAACGCTGCGGTCACCTGTACGAGCTGGACGACCTCGGGCAGGACGACGAGGCGTTGCCGCGTTGCCCGGCGTGCGGTGAGGTGCTGCGTCCGGACGTCGTGTGGTTCGGCGACGACCTCGACGCGCGCGTCCTGAGCTCGTCCCAGCGGGCGTTCGCGGAGGCGGATCTGGCACTGGTGATCGGCACGAGCGCGCAGGTGTACCCGGCGGCGAGTCTACCCACCCTGACGCTGCGTGGGGGTGGGCAGCTGGTGGAGATCAACCCGGAGGACACGCCGCTGTCACGCTTCGCCGACGTCCGCGTGACGGACGCGGCGTGGGCGGATGGGCTCCTCGATTCCCTCGAGAATTGAGGTCAGAGGGCCTAATATTCCACGGCGGGTGGGGGAAACATCTCATTACTTCGTCTCGCGATTCCGTAAAGCCCGCCATTCAGTCAGCACTTGGGCGACGGGGACACGAGGTTGGCGAGAGTAGAGCCCGTGCTTGAGCGGACGCCCCGGAGGACGTGGCACCTTCTTGCCCTGCTGCCGCGCAAGGTATTTTGCCAACGGGTCAAGCTGCCGTTGAGTCACTCCTCCGTGGGAGCGACAGAGGAAGCGCCCCTTGAGGCTGATGCTCGAGGCATAGCGATTGCAGTAGTGACACCGCCAAGCCCATCCACCACGTGGGGTGGGCCGCAGTCGGTCGAGATGATGCCGTAAGTCCTGTGGGCTGACTGACGGAAGTTGATCGCTCTTCTTTCGTGCCATGCTCCGAGTGTGAGCGTTGCCCCCGGGGGCAATGCCCGGCAATGAATACGAGCCATCGGGGATGACCCATGGGGTTAGCTGCTGCACACAGGCGAGGGGCAATGCCCGCAAGAGCTGCCTCCCGGCCCCATGGCCAAGGGTTGTGCGCCGCATCGTCCTACCCTTCTCCACGTCGGGGCTCTTAGCAGGACTTATTTATGAGTCTGCACAATGCATTGTGCAATGACGAATCTTTACAAACCGAGCAGATTGAGCAATATTGAGTACAGCCAAGTTGCGGAAGCGGCAGAAGTGCCGCGCCGGGACATGTTCTCCTCACCAACTTTGACACCACATCTACATGAGGAGGACACAAGATGTCCAAGGTTTCTGACATACCCCCAGATAACGCCCGTACTTTTTTAGAGGCGGGACGAACAGCATCAGCTCCAACGGTGCTGCCTTCGCCTCTGCTAACCGTCGTCCAAGCGGGCCATTACCTCCAGCTCAGCAGGAATCGTGTCTACGAGCTCTGCCGATCGGGCGCCATACCAAGTGTCCGAATCGGAGGGAGTATCCGAATTCCGCTTGCCGCCTTGGAGAAGCAGGTTACCTCGAGCTTGAACAACCCGGATTAGCGGGTCAACCTCAGGTCTCCTGTACCACAACTCATCTCTTAAGACTCAGGAAGTTGTGCCCTCGCTCGGCACAAAGGACTCGTGTCGCCCTGTCCACCACCCAGGGCGGCAAGGAGGCCCTATGCCTCAAGCCTTCCCTACCAAGGATAGAAATGACTTACATCGACATGCGCTCCCTCCAGGCGGGAGCATTCCCCCTCAATCAACATGATCGCAGCGCTCCGCAGCAAACCGGGGGACGACTAGCATCAGGATTTGACGGTCGCTCGTGGAAGACCCAGGGTGCCTCCCCCTACCCTCAACGCGACACGATCAAAGGAATTTCCGAAAGCCCTGGATCGGGCCGCAACCTCATTCCGCTGACTTTGGATGCTGCTCACGAGGAGCACTTACGTGAGAGCGCCATTTCAGCGGGGATCATCACAGAACGGGGTTACCTCACCACGTTCGGCCCTGTTCCCATCAAGGAGCGAGAACCTCGCTTCGGTAAGGCTCAGTTGCCGAAGAAGAGCGGTGGCCTTCTGATCCCGGTGTACCGTCTCGGGAATCCCAAGCCGTACGCCTGGGTAATGCGCCCGGACAAGCCCCGCGTCCGTGAGAACGGCAAGACCGTGAAATATGAATGGCCCAGTGGCGTGCCGGCCGTTTTGGACGTCTTACCGCGCTACCGAGATGCGTTACGTGACCTGCACATCCCCATCTGGATAACAGAAGGTGCTAAGAAGGCGGACGCCCTTGCGACTGCATTCGGGAGCGACATCGTCCCAATGAACATCAACGGGGTGTACGGGTGGCGTACACGAGTGGACGACTTCAGCAAAGCCACCGCGTCGCTCTCCGACCTCGAGGAGATCCCGTGGCAGGGACGTCAAGTCGTCCTAGCCTTCGATTCGGACGTGAGGTACAACCGCTCTGTACGGGACGCCCTCATCCGATTCGCCCGCGTCCTTGCCACGAAGGGCGCGGAAGTCCTGATGCTGGTACTTCCACAGGAGAAGGGGGGCGAGAAGCTCGGAGTAGATGACTTCCTCGCGCAGGGATACGCGGCGACCGAACTGCACACTTACCTGCAGAGCGTGACAGAGGCCGCCGTCGTTGGACGGGAACGCTTTGGGCGGCATCCCGACACCCAGGAAGACCTGTACTTCCCTGCTAGATGGGTGAACGCGCACAACGCCATCGCGTTGGAGGAGCGCGGACGTGTCGAGGTTGTGTACCCCGGCCGGCTGGTCGTGTGTGCCGTGGGAGTCGATGTCGCGACGGACATCGAATCCTTGGAGGTGCGGTTTGACGTGGGAAACCGAATCGTGTCCGTGGTAGCCCCTCGTGCCGAGCTGGCCACCCGCAAGGGAGTGATCGCACACCTCGCGGCTCGCGGAGCGCACGTGCACGAGGGGAACGCCGCGAAGATCGCTCGGTTCATCACCGAGTTCACAGCTGAGAATCAGGGAGTCTTGCCTCGCCGCCTCTTCAGCCACCGCCTCGGCAATCTTCCTGATGGCACCCTCGTAGCCCCATCAGCGGCCATTGGTGGTGAGGTGAAGTACCTCGGGCGGCATGCCGGGCACGTAGGAGAAGATCCGGAAGCCTGCCTCACCGTCCTTCGTGAAGTGGCCACCTGGCGTGGGGCGTGGCCTCTGTGGGCGGCGCTGGGCTTCAGTCTCGCGGCACCCTACATGGGTCGACTGCACGTACGGCGCAATCCTGTGATGTACATCGCCGGGGACAGCAACACGGGCAAGACCAGCGTCGCCTACTTCGCCTTGAGCTCGTGGGCAACGCCAGGCATGGCTCCGTTTGTTATGCAGGGCATCCGCACCACCGAAGCTGGAATCGCGCAGAACTTAGAGGAGTTGGGGGGGCTGCCTGCCCTCTTGGACGAAGCGCACACTGTGCGTGACCCCGAACGCCTAGAAGGCGTCGTGTATGCCTTCGCGAACGGGCAGACGTACACCCGAGGAGGTCGTGACGGCCAAGTAAGAGGGGGCACGTCGCTCAGTGGCGCCCTGCTCCTCGTGGGCGAGGCAATTGCAGAATTTAAGCATGCTGGGAGTCGAAACCGCGTGTTATATGTGGATGCGGACAGCGCCCCTCCCCTCGGTGAGGAAGCGACACGCGGCAGTCTGATCGGCGATTACCGAGCTGTGCTTCTGGAAGAAGCGTGGAAGCAGGGTTCAGGGCATCTTGGCCCTTGGGTCGCGCGCCAGGTGCTAGGTCAGTGGGAGGCCTTCGTTGACACGGTGAAGCAACTGCGCGGCGCGGAGCAGTTCAAACCTCTGAAGGATTACGCGGAGGCTACTGCCGTCCTCTTCGCCACGCTCAGTGTGCTCTTTGAGGCGCTGGATATGGAGATACCTGCTGACGTCGCTTTGCTCCCCGAGCGCCTTGCCGTCTCGCTGGCCACATCACGAGCAGAACGTCCGGCACACCTCGCTGCGTGGGAGAACATTACAACCATGATCCTGCAAGCTGAACGCGAAGGAGGACGGAGCGGCGAGACGCTGCTGATGCTTCGAGGCGAGCTGATCGGCTGGGAGGATGGGCGATACGTGTATATCGCTACAGACACGCCCGCTTACAAAGACCGGGTAGGCCGTGACGCCGCACAGCTCCACGGGCGGCGTTGGGCAGAACAGGGCTGGATCAAGCCAGATGCCAAACAGCGCAGTACAGTCGAGAAGCGGTGCAGATCTCGAGGTGGTTTGAAGTCGCGCACATTGTGCATTCTCCTTGACGTCCTCGAAGCAGGAACAGCTGACTGAGCAGCTATTGACTCTTGCATGTCTTCGTCACACCCTTCGACGCCCTGACTCGCCCTGATCGCCGGTGTTTCGCTACTTCCGGGTTGAGTCATGATGGAGAGGCGCCCCTCCCGAGAAAGCGAGGAAGCGATGACCTCCACCAACCTGGCGGCCGTGCAGGCCCTCGACGCGTCCGTCCTGACTTACGTCCTCGGGCAGGGCGACCATCAGCACCCCCTCCTCATCACGGACTTCACCGTCGACATCCTCAGTCGGCAAGGGGTCACCACGACCGACGGCCTGTTCCTGCTGCGCGGCCATGCGCTCTCGGACGGCACGCACCAGGCGTGGTCGGTGGTGCTCAAGATCTTCGACCCACCACACCTCGACCAGAAGGCGGACGACCTCTGGGCCGTTGATCGGGAGTACGAAGCGTACCGGTCGGGGCTGCTGAGTCACCTTTCCGGCCCCATGCGTACGCCCCGCACGTTCGCCTTCACAGAGCACGAGGGGCAACGCTGGCTGTGGATGGAACACGTTGAGGAAACGGCGCCAAGGGTCTGGGCGCTCGAACATTACGTGCGGGCAGCCCGGCAGCTGGGTGAGTTCAACGGCACGTACCTGACCGGCGCGGCCCTCCCGGAGTTCCCCTGGCTGCTGCGCAACATGGCCGAGCAGTGGTCGACGATGTTCGCTCCGACAGGCGCATGGGAATCACCCGTGGTGAAGCGGTTCTATCCCCCTGAGGTGCAGGCGGACGTGATGCGGTTGTGGGCGCAGCGGGAGGCCTTCTACGCGGCGCTGCGGTCGTTGCCGCAGGTCTTCTCGCACTTCGATTTCCATCGTCGCAACCTGCTCGTGCGGGGCGAGGACGTCGTCGCCGTGGACTGGGCGTGGTGTGGGCACGGCGCCGTCGGCGGTGACCTCGTGAATCTGATCGCCGGGAGTTGCATGCTCGGCGAGTGGGACGTCGCTGAAGTCGAGGTTCTGGAGGCGGCGGTGTTCGAGGCGTACGTGGAGGGGCTGCGGCGTGCGGGCTGGCAGGGAAGCTCGTCGCTCGTACGGCTGGGGTACACGGCGTGGCTGGCGTTGCAGTACGGGCTGGTGGGGCCGACCCTGACGCAGGTGTGGACGAGGGAGGAGCGGCAGGCACGGGCCGCCGAACTGTTCGGAGGCACGTCGGAGGAGTTGGCGGTGAGGTGGGCGGCGTTAACTACGTTCAGCGTAGGTCGGAGCGAGGAGGTTTCCGTGCTGCTGAGGGCAGTGAGGGGAGCAGGCCGCCATGCACGTCAGGCAGACCCGAATCCGGGATGACGGGGCGTGACCAAGTCATGCAGCCTTCAGTAAGTACGACAGACAAGACGCTCGTACGACAAGCGGACTTGCGTCCATGACGACGAAATGCTTGTTTGTCGTACCTGTCGTACCTATATCTATCTGTTGGCTGTCGACTTCACCAATTCGGGAGAGCGCTTCTAATACCGAGCGCCATCTCATAATAACGAGACGATAGGCAAACATGACGACAGGTGCGACAATTCCCCTAAAACCTGTCCAGGAAGGGCTCTAGCTTCGTCGTACATCAGTCGCACCTTAGACGTTATTGCACAACGTCTTCGTCGTACCCCGGCGTGGAGAACCAAAGTTGAGCACCGCCCGCTCAGTATAGTAATGCTGTGACTATAGATGCCCTGACAACGTTGCTTTCCATTGCCGGCCCAGCCCTCTGCGACGACCCACCACAGAACTTGCCTCCAGCCCCACCCGCCCTTCGTGATGAACTCCTGGCCCTGCTTCTCAGGCGGAACGGGTTCTACGCGTTCGAAGGGGCGTTGCATGTCTTGCCTGCATCCGGCGAGCCCACTGGGCTCCAGCAGTGGAACTCGCCCGACCTTTGGCGGGGCGAGTACGGTGAACTCGCCAGTAACTTGATCTTCTTCGCGCAGGATGTCTTCGGCAACCAGTTCGCATTGCATCATGATGGCGTGGTGCTGTTCGACGCGGAAACCGGCACTCAAGAACTCATCGCTCCGACCCTCCAAGGCTGGGCTGAGGCGCTCTTGGCCGAGGAGTACTGGACTGGATCGTCACTCGCTCACGCTTGGCAGGCGTACCACGGCCAACTCCCTGATGGAAAGCGACTCCTTCCCACACAGCTGTTCGTGTTGGGCGGCGCATTCGAGATTGAAAACCTGCGGGCAATAAACGCCGTCGAGAGCCTGCGGTTTCGCGGGGATGTCGCCCGGCAAATCCAACACTTACCTGACGGGGCACAGCTTCAGTTGAGGGTCGTGCCCTCCGAGTGACCGGCAGAATTGTTCGCCGCGGTCAGCTCGCGTTTTACCTGACGAGTGGTGAGCGGCACGAAATGCAAGAGCTGATCCCGCTGCTTGACAGCGGCCAGGTCAAGCGCACTGGTCGTGGCCGACCGAAGCTGCCTCCGCTTGCCCTCGCGGCTGATCGCGGCTACAGCAGTTACGCCACCCGCAACGAACTCCAACGGCGTGGTATTCGCCCTGTCATTCCACCGAAACGCGACTTGAAGCGAAGTTGGCGGTACGATCGCGAGCAGTACCGGAAGCGCCACCATGTCGAACAGATGGTGAACCGACTCAAGCGTTACCATCGTGTCGCGACGCGCTACGAGAAACGCGGGTGGATGTACCTTGCCGTCGTGATGATTTCTGCGATACGTGAGTGGGCAGCGTCGCTCGCCCTGCTGTAGCGGTGGGTGGCCTCAAGGTTCCTGAGGCCAAGCGTCGCCGGCGTGACGCGCCACGAAGTCGAAGTGGGCTTCGGTGCCAAAGGGCTCGTGGGCGAGTAGAACGTCGTCCTTGAGGAGTTAATACGCCTCAAGGACGACCAGGGGGTCGTGGGTGTCGCACGGACGAGCACGAGCGGTGATGTCAGCCACCACGGCGCGCTGCTCGGGGGTGAGGCTGGCGAGCAGGTGGTGGAACGCGTCGTCCTCGGGGAGGCCGTTGATGTTCCAAAATCCGGAGCGGATTCTCTGCGGGAGGACACCTTCGGCTTATTCCAACAGGGTGTCGATGAACGCCTTGTATTGGCTCAGCGGATCGGTGTTGCTCACGGCACCCTACAGCTTGCCTGCTCAGTGAGTTACCCGCAAACATTGGGAGCGTGCTTTACCAACGATCCTTAGGCGGGACGGACAGGAGTGGCTTGACGAGCCATCAGAGGCAGCTGGGGACGAGCGCTTCGACCATCCGGCTACGGTACGCCGAGGTCATGAAACCAGCTCTTACCGTCACACTGCTGAAGGCCGATGGGCAAACTCGCGGTCTGGGCATTGGAAAGTTTGGTATACCTTCCCTATGACGCATGGGTACCGGAGTCGAACACCTTACCAAGTTGAGGGAACGAATGTTTAAAACGCTGTCTTTATCAAACTTTAAAGGAATCGACAATTTAAAAGAGCTTGAAATTAAACCGATTACTATAATCAGCGGAACAAACAGCAGCGGAAAGAGCTCAGTTCTACAATCTCTTCTTCTATTAAAGCAGAACATGGGTAGTAGTATTGCAGAAGGGCCAATAACATTTAACGGCAATTTTGTTCACTTAGGCACCTTCCTTGATGTAGTGCATGGCCGTCAGAAAGACAGAGAGATTTCAATAAGCCTCAAGTTTTCGCTTACCCCGCAAAGAGAGGTGGGCGAAGAGCTCCCCACTTGGTACTGGCTTAGGGAATTTGTCCCGCGTGAAAACAATGTGCGGCTTGCTGAAGTGGAATACTCAATAGTTCTTGAACGTTTAAACGACGATAACTCGCCAAATGGAGATCATGAAGAAGATGTTGCAGTAAAGCACATGGAATTTTCAGTATTGGTTGAATCTCATAAGTCCAGCGTCGTGCTAGAGCGAGAAGGTAAACGCCGTTATAAGGCGAGATGGAAGAACATAAGTCCCCGCCGAGGAACTTCAACTGGTTCCGGTAGGGTAAGTGTTGGTTTTACCGGCCTGTTGCCAGACGTAATACGATTTGCGGAAGAGGACACCTCAGCGTCCACTATGTTCAACACTCTTCGGGCCATTAGATACATACTTCGCCGAGAAGTTAATGTGCTTAGGTATATTGGGCCTCTACGCCACGAACCACAACGACGCTACATAAGGGAGGAAGATTTTAGAGAAGTTGGTACGAAGGGACAGTACTCGCCGTACATTTTTCATAAAGAGCAGAACAAGAAGCTGAAAGATGTTGCGATGTATTCCTTCAGTGATGAGAAGTTTTATAACGTCGCAGAGATCTCTTTACGTGATGCACTAATCGATTGGATGGACGGTCTCGGTATTAAAGGCTTTGCTTCTAGCTCACGAGAAGAACTACTTAAGCTGGTAATGGATTCTCCCTCTGGTGCAAAAGTGAGCATTGCGGATGTAGGATTTGGGGTAAGCCAAATCTTTCCAATTCTTCTAGAGGGATTGCGCATGCCCAAGGGCGACATTCTTGTCCTTGAACAGCCCGAGATTCACCTTCATCCAAATCTACAAATGAATCTTGCTGACTTTTTAATTAGCCTTGCTATGTCAGGTAAGAACGTTATAGTGGAGACCCACAGTGATCACGTCATCAACAGACTGGTCAGAAGAGTAGTTGAGGACGAATCTAATCTTATTAACGATAAAGTTGCGATCTACTTTGCTAGTAACGATGGAAACTCGGTTTCTTTTACACCGGTAAAAATTGACGAAGCACGAGGACTTGTTAATTGGCCAAAGGATTTTTTTGATCAGACCGCATCAGAGCAAGAGAGAATTATGCTTGCCACCCTCAAACGACGTAAATCCGCAAGGCTCAAAGATGGTCACCCTAGACGTTAATTACCTCTTCCCCGATCTTGCATCTTGGAACAGCGAAACGCTCCGCGACGAGTTTCTAAGCGAGTTGTTGCAGATTCTGCGCATTAGCGATGTTGCTTCAAAGAAATACGTCATAAGTGACAGCATATACGACTACCTAGTCGACCTGAACAGTCGCGCCCCATATATTAAAGACGAACCATGGAAGAACGTGTTCTTCCCTATTATATATGCGAAATTTGCACGTCACTTTGACTTAAGTCCTGACGGCGATCCCCCTTTATCACTTAGTAACGAGTTGTCGGTAAACAACAATGATGAAGATCTTAAAAGTCATTTCATACGACAATTGTCTGGTTGCTACGCTTTAGATCCAAACACATTATTTCTACTAAGCAGAAACAACGCTAGAATCGCCGCTGACGGCTTAGTAATCACTACGTCTGAGGGTATCTATCATACTAGACCCGTAATGCCCGCAGCCTATCTTAAAGGTCTAGATTACTCGAGTTGTTGGCTAAAGACATCGAACGATACAGACACATTATCTTCTTTGATAACGCTGTTTTTTGATCTTTATGATAGCGACTATTTCGATTTTGAGTATTGCAGAGAGTTCGATTTTGAACCAGCATTTGTAAAGGATATTTACCAGATTACCGATCCAAAAATGCGACGGCGTGTGATTACTTCTATAGCTAAACGACTTCGCCTGAGACGCGAAAGCTGTGGCAGAAACACAGATATTAACGACCATTACATTGATCAGACACGAGATTGGCGGTTCTACGTCGGTGGATGTCGAATACACTACTCTGAATCGGACGACTGCTTCACATTCTCAAGGTTTTACGACGAGTCGGAACATGACGACTACAAGAGATAGCAAGGGATAAAGATATGAAAATTTGCATGCGTACATAGCTTCTATTGACGCGCCTCCTGCGACTCCTCTAGGAAGTCGTTGGGAGGCCTTTATTCTTTTGAAAAAGTTTGACGGCAATATGAACGTCGCCTTTGATCGACGTCAGGTCGGAGGGCAAGAACGACACAACGGCCATGTAAACCTCTCAGGGAAATCAAAGATTCTCGGGGAACTCCTTCAGTGGAGCAAGGCAGGGACGACTTTTCAAGAGAGAGATGCTTGTTGGAGCGCAGACGCAACTGATCCGCAGGCATTCGCACCACTCTCACCAACGGCGCCGTGAAGAAGTTCACTGTAGTAGGTACCCCCTCAACTTCCCCTTGCTACCGCGCTCGCCCGTCACGAGCCGCGCCATGGGCCTGTGGTGCCCACTGGAGGTCGAGGATGATGCAGGACGTCCAACCCACCCGTCTCACCGCCTACGTCCCGAAGGAGTACTTCTACGATGCCAGCAGGACGCTCCAGCAGGACACCGACGGCGCCCGCGACCGCCTGCGGGAGTTCATGGACTGGCTGCGGAGCGTTCCCGACGACGCCCTGCACCGTGCGGTCGCGCCGGGCAAGTGGAGTCCCGCCGAGTACGCCGACCACGTCGCGAGAGCCAACTGGCTCTTCGCCCGTCGCCTGCGCGAGCACAGGCCTGGCGAACCCCTGGAGGACGTCGGGTTCGGTGCCATGTTCCCGGACGGACGCGTCATCGCGCACGCCGGGACGGAACCGATGCCCGGCCGTGACCGCGAGGCGCTCCTGAGCGACCTGCAGGACTCCGCCCGCGCGCTGGAGGACGCCGTGAACGCGTACCTTCTCGAAGGTCGCCTGGACGAGCCGTGCATGCCGCATCAGTACTTCGGGCCGCTCACGGCGCGCGAGACGATGCGGCTCGCCATGACGCACTACGAACGGCACCTGAGCCAGCTGCGGCCCTGAACTCCGCGCCGCCCGCACACGCTTCCTCACCGGAAGCAGGACACGCCCCGCACCCTCACCAGGAGGTTCGTCATGAAGCAGCTGCTTGTCCTCACCGTGATGTTCGGACTGCTCACCCCCACCGCCTCGTCGGAGCCGAACCCCCGCGCCAACTGTCTCGCTCGCGTCGTGGCCCAGGCGGCGACGCAGGGAGGCATGCCGGAACTCGTGCAGGAAGGACGAGACCTCGCCGCGATGGTGGGCGCGACGTACGCGGAGCTCATCAGCACCGGCGCGAAAATCCGTACGGAAACCGTAGAAGAGTGCGTTCCTGCTGTCGTCGATGCCCTGACGAGCGAGCAGCGGGCCTCCCCCGCCCGTGGCGCCCGTCCCGCCGCGAACGAGCAGAAGCCGTCCAACCCAGCGCCGTAACGCTTTGCAAACACGACGGCAAACGTACGGAGACGATCCACGGCTCCTCCTTCTCCACCGTCACATCGATGAGGTCATGTCATGCGCCTGTTCTCGAGGTTGATCTCGACACTTGCTCTGACCGCCACGCTGGTTGCCTCTCCCGCGCTCGCCGTCTCCCTGGGACAGACCACCACGCTCAAGGGAACGATCACCGACTGGCCGCGTGGGCAGACCGCGGAATTGCGCCTCGAATCGGAACGCATGACCTTCGGGAGTGGAACGATCGATGCCAACGGCAACTTCACCCTGAAGTTGCCGGGCGCCACGACGCGTGATCTCAAACTCGTGCCCGTCAGGAACCTCCTCCAGTCACCGGACGGGAAGGCATGCGCCGGCGACGCGCGGGTCACACCTGACGTCGGCACGTTCCGGTTCTTCGAGCTCGTGGCGTACCGTGACGGCACATTCCTCGGGGACGTGCTGCAGCGCTCCTCAGCCCGACATGAACTTTCTCGCGGAGAAGTCACGACGAAGCTCGTGTACCTCGACCGAGATGCGGCACTCAATGGCTCGCTGCGCTGCGAGTCATTCACGGACGAGTGGAACAGCACCGTGAAGGCGGGCTGGAACCTCATCCTGTCGCGCGCGGGACGTGACGCGAAGGGGAACGTGACGTTCCAGCGGACGAGCGGGCCCATTCTCGCCACACAGAAGTGGCTTCTGTACTCCGAGTTCGGCGGTGTGGGGCTCAACTTCATCCCTCGGTTGGACGGGCCGGGCGTGCGGATCGAGCGGGTCGTGGAGGGCATGCCAGCGGCGAGAGCCGGTGTGCACGCCGGCGACGAGATCGTGTCCATTGACGGAGAGGACGCGGGCGCCTTCACGACGGGCGATGTCGCCCTCCGCGTAATGGGCGACCCGGGCACTCACCTGACGCTCGTCGTGCGCCGCGCGGGGAGTGCCACGCCGCTGAGCTTCGATCTCGTCCGCGCGGTGGTACGTATGCCATGACGAGCAGACTTCTTGAGGGTTGACTCTCCCGTTGCTGGAGAGCCTACCCTCAGGGCAAGGAGGGAGACGATGGACACGAACCTTGCCCGCTTCCAGTACGAGGTGCTCCGCGCCGGTGAACGCACCTCCGCGCAGTTCGACGACGCGCTTCCCCTGATGCCGGCGGCGGAGGCCGACGTCACGTCCTGGGTGAGCCCGTGGCGTATGGCGCTCGCTGGGGTGCTGCACCGCGTCGCCTTCCGGCTAGAAGGCCTCCAGACGCAGCACGCGTGAGGCCTGAGCGTCACGCCGTTCGCTGTGCAGCGTGACCCGAGGGAGGACGCATGGCGCACGACACGCGGGAAGAACCCCTGCTGGCCATCGGCCGGTTCGCGAAGCTCTCCCACATCACCGTCAAGACGTTGCGGTACTACGACGAGGAAGGCATCCTCAAACCCGCGCGTACCGATCCCTCGACCGGGTACCGCTCCTACACCCCGACGCAGCTCGAACACGCCCGGCTCCTGCAGCAGCTGCGCTTCGTCCACGTTCCGCTGGAGTTGCTCCGTGTTTTCATGCGTGATCCCACCCCCGAACATCAGCGGGAGGTGATGGACGAGCACGCCCGCAGGCTGGAGGAGGAAGTGGGGATTCTGCAGAACCGTCTTCGGACGATCTCGCGCAAGCGGCAGTTCCCGCGGAGCGCTGACCCGTACGAGGTACGTGTCGAGGTGCGGCCTTCCATGCCGATGGTGTACCTGCATTATTCGGTCAGCCTTGTTCGCATTGAGGAGACCCGCGCCCTGGCGTTCACGGAGCTTCGGGCGTACCTCGCGCGTCATCGTCTAGAGCCGGCGGGCCCACCGACATGCTTTTACCCGCCGAACGTCACGTGTCGTGACGAGCAGCACGTGTGTGACGTATACGCGGGCTTCGAGGTCGCTCGTCCCGTACCGGGCGAGGGCCGCATCCAGACCGGGTGGACTCCGGGGGGAAGCTGGTACGGCGCGAGGCATCATGGGCTGTACGAGTACATCGGGTACGCGAAGGCGCCGATCTTCGAGCGGGCGCAGGAGGATGACGTGCTGCACGGTCGCACCGCAGAGGACTGCCTTCACGCGGAGGTGTACCGGATCGGCCCTTGGGACACGCCGGATCTTGGGCAGCTGATGACGGATTCGCTCTGGTTGCTCCAGGTGGATTCGTGGGGTTCGTTGGGTTCGACCGAGGCGAGCAGGCAGGGCTGAGCGTGGGTGGTTGGAGCGGCGGCTCGGTTCGGCTCAGCCTGGTGGGGCAGCGGTCTCCAGAACCGTGGGTCGTAGGTTCGAATCCTTCGGGTCCCGCCACGTCGTGGAGCGCCCCCTCACCCGAGGGGGCGCTTTCCGCTGGCGTGGAGTTGCTACGCTGGGCGTCAGATGCTCAGGAACCGAGAGAAGAAGGCACCCATGAACGGCGGGCCCCGATGAGCGGCGGGCTCGTGGCGCTCCTCGACGACGTCGCGGCCATCGCGCGCCTCGCGGCGGCCTCCATCGACGACATCGGTGCGGCGGCGGGCAAGGCGGGCGCGAAGGCGATCGGCGTGGTCGTGGACGACACCGCCGTCACGCCGAGGTACGTGACGGGCTTCAGTCCGGAGCGCGAACTGCCGATCATCTGGCGGATCGCGCTGGGCTCGCTGCGCAACAAGGTCGTGTTCATCCTCCCGGCGGCGCTGCTGCTCAGCCAGTTCCTGCCGTGGCTGATCACGCCGCTGCTGATGCTGGGCGGCGCGTACCTCTGCTTCGAGGGCGCGGAGAAGCTCTACGAGGCCGTCACCGGCCACCACGAGGAGAGCGCGGAGGGCGGCGGGCCGAAGCTGTCGAGCGCGGAGCACGAGAAGCAGATGGTGTCCGGCGCGATCCGGACGGACTTCATCCTGTCGGCGGAGATCATGGCGATCTCCCTCGCCGAGGTCGCGGATCAGCCCTTCGTGTCCCGCGCGGTGATCCTCGTGGTGGTGGCGTTGCTCATCACGGCGCTCGTGTACGGCCTCGTCGGTCTGATCGTGAAGGCGGACGACGTGGGCCTGCGGCTCGCACGCACGGGGTCGAGCGCGGCGCAGGCGGTGGGGCGCGCGCTCGTGCGTGGCATGCCGGTCGTGATGTCGATCCTCGCGGCGGTGGGCACGGCGGCGATGCTGTGGGTGGGCGGGCACATCATCCTGGTGGGGCTGGAGGAGTTCGGCCTGGAGGGACCGCAGCACGCCCTGCACTCGCTGGCGGAGTCGGCGGGGCACGCGGCGGGCGCCCTCGGCGGGTTCGTGACGTGGCTGGTGGAGACGCTGGGGTCCGCCGTCGCGGGCGTGCTGGTGGGCGCCGTGATCGTGGCGGTCATGCACCTCGTGCCGAGACGCGCGGCGCACTGAGGTGGACGCGCTCACCCTGCGGGCCGCGCGAGCTGGACTACCTCCTCTCGGACGGCCGCTCCACGGCGGAGGAGTTCCTGACCTTCGCGCTCGCGCGCGAGGCGGGCACGTTCGGCTTCGGGGTGTTCCGCGTGACGGTCGGGCCCGACGATCGCGCGGTGGGCGCCGGATCGTTCGTGGTGGGGCGGGAGGCGGCGGCGCACGACGTCGCCGCG
>NZ_KI912660.1:28159-28506 GCF_000519345.1 Deinococcus pimensis DSM 21231 | reverse complement strand
CGTGCTGACGCGGCGCGAGTTCGACCTGCTGGCGTTCCTCGCGCAGAACGTGGGGCGCGTGTACGGCCGGGCCGAACTGCTCGACCGGGTGTGGGGCGCGGACTTCCTCGGCGGGGAGCGCACCGTGGACCAGCACGTGACGCAGCTGCGCGCGCACCTGCGCGAGGAGCCGGGCCTGCCGCGCTTCCTGGAGACGGTGCGAGGCAAGGGCTACAGGATGCGGCCGTGGGAGGAGTAGATCCGGCCTTCCGCGGCACGGCGGGCGCCACGTGGATGGACGCGCTGCCGCAGGCGGTGATCCTGCACGAGGACGGGCGGGCCACGCACCTCAACGCGGCGGCGGTGCG
>NZ_KI912660.1:27035-28059 GCF_000519345.1 Deinococcus pimensis DSM 21231 | reverse complement strand
GGCCGGGGCGGCGCGCGCGGCGGATCTGCGGGCGTGCGCGCTGGACGTGGCCGTCACGAACGGGCGCGCGCAGGCGCTGTACGAGCGTCTCGGTTACCGCGTGGTGGCGGAACGGACATGGCGTCCCGACCGCTCGGGCGTGCTGGTGCCGTCACAGCGCCGCATGGAACTCCCGCTGCGCTGAGGACGAAGGAAAAATAAAAGGCCGCCCGGAGGCGGCTGATCTGGTTCGAGTGGTGGTCAGTGAAGCATTCAAGACGTGATGGTGAGTCGCTTATGACTGCCTCATGGTACGCGCCCGGTGTCCGCCGACCATCAGTGCTGACTTAAGGGACCTTCAGCCTTCTCTTCGAGTTCGCGCACGCGCGCCTCCAGGTCGGAGACGCGCCGCAGGAGGGCCGTCAGGACGAGCGCGTAGTGGTCGTAGAGCTTGGGTCGCTCCACGCGGTGCTCGCCGGCCATCCAGCCGTCGAGGAGTTCGAGGGAGCGGGCGAGGACCTCATCGTCGGGCACGTCGCGGTACGCGCGGCCCTGCAGGATGGTCTTGGCGAAATTGAGCTCGTCGGAGGCCATGAGCCGACTGTGCCGCACGCGGGGCGCGGCCTTCAGCGAGGCCGGGCACGATGAGGGCGCGCGTGGCGGGGCTAGACTGCCCGCATGACGAGACCGGCGAGGACGAGGACGGGCACGCACGGGGCCGTGACGGTGGACTTCACCGTGACGGGACCCGTGCAGGAGAACACGCTGTTCGTGCGGGACGCGGCGGGCGAGGGGTTCATCGTGGATCCGGGCGACGAGGCGCCGCGCCTCCTGGAGGAAGTCCGCGCGCTCGGGCTGCGTCCCCGCGCGATCCTGCTGACGCACGCGCACTTCGATCACGTGGGGGCCGTGCAGCCCCTGCGCGAGGCGCTCGGCGTGCCCGTCTACCTGCACGAGGCGGACCTGCCCCTGTACCGCGCGGCGGCGTCGAGCGCGGCCCGCTGGAACCTCAGCGTGACGCAGCCCGCCGACCCGGACGGCTGCC
>NZ_KI912660.1:20926-26935 GCF_000519345.1 Deinococcus pimensis DSM 21231 | reverse complement strand
CGTGACGCTCCCGGCGTCGCCGGACGCGCCGTGGCCGGACCTCGCCGCGAGCGGGGCCTATCCCCTCACGGGCGTGGTGTGGGCGGCGGTGATGCGTCAGCAGAACTACCGGGGCCGCACGCCCGGGGAGGCGTCCGCGCTGCTGGAGTTCGTGGAGACGCTGCGCTCGCGCGGCGCGGGCGAATGTGCGCGAGATCCCGGAGGCCCTGCGCGCGCCGCCCGCGCTGTTCTACGGCGGTCGGCCCCTCGGGGGCCGTTAGTCCACGGTCAGCACGAGCTTGCCGAAGACGTCGCGGCGGGCCATGTCCTCGTGGGCGAGCGCGGCCTCCGCGAGGGGCCGGACCCCGGAGACGACGGGGCGGACGCGGCCCTCCTCCACGAGCCGCGCGATGCGGAAGAGGTCGCCCTTGCGGCCCATGGTGGAGCCGAGCACGCTGAGCTGACGGTAGAAGACCTGCGCGAGGGGCGTGACGGCCTCGTAGCCGCTCGTGGCGCCGCAGGTGACGAGCGTGCCGCCCCACTTCAGGGCGCGCAGGGTGCCCTGCCAGAAGTCCGCCCCGGTGTGGTCGAGGGCGACGTCCACGCCCTCGCCGCCCGTGAGTTCCCTGACGCGGGCGGTGTGGTCCTCGCGGCGGTAGTTGATGGTCTCGTGCGCGCCGAGCTCACGGGCGAGGTCGAGTTTGGCGTCGTCCCCGGCGGCGGCGATGACGCGCGCCCCGGCGAGCCGGGCGAACTGGATGGCCCAGGTGCTCACGCCGCTCGCGGCGGCCATGACGAGGACGGTGTGCCAGGGTTTGACCTCGGCGCGGTCGAAGACCATCTGCCACGCGGTGAGGCTCGACAGGGGCACGGCGGCGGCCTGCACGAAGTCGAGGCCGCGAGGGACGGGGACGACGTTGGCGCGCGGCACGACGAGGAAGTCGGCGTAGCCGCCCATGCGGTGCTCGCCGATGATGCCGTAGCGGCGGCAGAGGTTGTCGTGGCCGGTGAGGCAGCGTTCGCAGTGTCCGCAGGAGACGCCGGGGTTGACCATGACCCTCGCGCCGGGCGCGAGGTCGGTGACGCCGGGGCCGGTCTCGTCGATCTCCCCGGCGACGTCGCTGCCGAGGACGTGCGGGAGGGGCAGCTTCGGGCTGGCCGCTCCGGAGCGGACCCACAGGTCGAGGTGGTTGAGGGCGACGGCGCGGACGCGCACGCGGACCTCGCCGGGTCCGGCGTGAGGGGCGGGGACGTCCTGGAGGGCGAGGACGTCGGGGCCGCCGCGCTGGCGCATGACGACGGCGCGCATGGTGTCGGTCATGCGGGTCATGATACGGCCTGAAACGGTCGTTCGTTCGCTTCGTCACGGGCAGCCACGCGATGGCGTCCTACACTGGGGTCACGCCCCCGGGGAAGATGAGCGCGTCGTGTGGTCCGAGACGGGCGTTTGTTATACTGCGTACAGAACTAGACCCGGTTCAACAAATTGCCCCCCGAAGGAGCCGACCGATGCAACCCTGGCTAGCGCACTACGAGAGCGGCGTGCCCCACGACATCGAACCCCCCCGCGAGCCGCTCCAGAGCCTGCTCGAACGCTCCGCCGAGCGTTATCCCGACCGCACCGCCCTGGAGTTCGTCGGGACGCGCGTCAGCTACCGGGAACTCCTGCGCGACGCCCGCAAGTTCGCGCACGCCCTCCAGCAGCTCGGCGTCCGCCAGGGCGACCGCGTCTCCGTCATGCTCCCCAACAGCCCGCAGTACGTCATAGCCTTCTACGGCACGATGCTCGCGGGCGCCGTCGTCGCCAACACCTCCCCCCTCTCCACGCCGCGAGAACTGGAGCACCAGCTGCGCGACAGCGGCGCCGAGACGCTCGTCATGCTCGACGGCTTCTACCCCCGCTACGAGGAGATCCGGGAGCGCGTGAACGTCAGGCGCGTCATCGTCACCGGCATCCAGGACGCGCTCCCGTTCCCCAAGAACGTCCTCTATCCCCTCAAGGCCCGCCGCGAGGGCACCTGGGTGAAGGTGAGGTGCGGCGGCAGCGTCCACGACTGGCGCGCCCTCATGCGCGCCCACGCGCCCGCGCCCCTGCCCGTGCGCGTCCACGTGGACGACCTCGCGCTGCTCCAGTACACCGGCGGCACGACCGGCGTGCCCAAGGGCGCCATGCTCTCGCACGCCAACCTCGTCGCCAACGCCCGCCAGTGCCGCGCCTGGATGACCGGCGTCCGCGAGGGCGAGGACACCGTCCTCGCCGCCATCCCCTTCTTCCACGTGTACGGCATGACCGTCGCGATGAACTTCGGCGTGCTCACCGCCGCCACCATCGTGCTGCTGCCCAACCCGCGCGACATCCGCATGCTGCTCCAGGCGATCGACCGGCACCGCCCCACCACCTTCCCCGGCGTGCCGACGCTCTACAACGCCATCAACAACCACCCCGACACGCCGAAGTACGACCTCACGTCCATCAGGGCCTGCATCAGCGGCAGCGCGCCCCTGCCCGAGGAGACGGCCCGCAGGTTCCGCGAGATCACCGGCGGCGCCAACCTCGTCGAGGGCTACGGCCTCACCGAGACGAGCCCCGTCACGCACACCAACCCGCTGTTCGGCGAGCAGCGCCCCGGCATCGGCCTGCCCCTGCCCGGCGTCCACGCCATGGTCGTCGGTGAGGACGGCGGCGAGGTCGCGCCCGGCGAGGTGGGCGAGCTGTGGGTGTCCGGCCCGAACGTCATGCAGGGCTACTGGCAGCGTCCAGACGAGAGCGGGAAGTGCCTGCGCGAGGCCCACGGGCGCCGCTGGCTCACCACCGGAGACATGGCCGTTCAGGACACGGACGGCTACTTCCGCATCGTGGACCGCAAGAAGGACCTCATCATCGCCGGGGGCTACAACGTCTACCCGCGCGAGGTCGAGGAGGTCCTCTACCAGCACCCCGCCGTGCTCGAAGCCGCCGTCGTCGGCATCAAGGACGCCTACCGCGGCGAGAGCGTCAAGGCCTTCGTGGTGTACAAGCCCGGCGCCGAGAAGCCCACGGAGGACGCCCTGCGCGCCTTCTGCCGCGAGCGCCTCTCGCCGTACAAGGTGCCCCGGAGCATCGAGGAGCGCGCCGAACTGCCCAAGAGCGCCGTCGGCAAGATCCTGCGCCGCGCCCTGCAGGAGGAGGCGCCGCAACCCGTCGCGTCGCAGGGCTGACCTCCGCCGCCCTCACGGAGGTCCCTCCCGTCCCACGGGAGGGACCCCTCCTATTTCGTACAATGACGGAGACTATGCCCTATACCATTCTGGTCGCCGATGACGAGCCCGCCATCCGCACCATGCTCGAGGTGATCCTCTCGGCCGACGGGCACGAGATCGTCACCGTGCCCGACGGACGCGCCGTCCTGGAGTACCTCAAGACCAACACCCCCGACGCGATGCTCCTCGACGTGAAGATGCCCTACCTCGACGGGTACGAGATCTGCAGCCGCGTCAAGCGCATCGCCCGCCTGTCGCGCACCGCCGTGCTGCTCCTCACCGGCTTCGACGACGAGCAGACCCGCGATCAGGCCAAGCTCGTCGGCGCCGACGACGTCGTGTACAAGCCCCTGAGCGGCAAGAACCTGCGCGGACGCATCTCGCAGGTGATCCAGGGCAAGCAGACCGCATGAGCGTCCGCACCCCCCCGGCCCGCGTGGGAGGCCCGGCGTGAACGTCGTCTGGCGCGTCCTCGTCCTCCTCGTCGCGCTCGCCGTCGCCGTGGCCGTCGGCGTGGCAGGCGTCGTCGCCACCTACGCCGTGAAGTGGACGTCGAACGTCCCCGACTACCGTCAGCTCGACTCCCTCACGCTGGGCTCCACCACCCGCGTGTTCGCCCGCGACCTCACCCAGCTCGGCACGCTCGTGCCCAGCGTCGGCGGCACCCGCGTCAACCGCACCATCGTCAAGCTCGACGACGTCAGCCCCTACATGCTCGCCGCGATCGTCACGAACGAGGACCGCCGCTTCTTCGAGCACTACGGCGTGGACCCGGTCGGCGTGACGCGCGGCCTCCTCAAGACGCTGCGCAACGAACGCGTCGAGGGCGGCTCCACCCTCACGAACCAGCTCGTGAAGCTCACCCTGCTCGGCGACCTCGAAGGGGCCCGCACGCCCGAACGCAAGGTCAAGGAGTGGCTGCTGAGCGTGCAGCTCGAACGCGCCTTCACCAAGGAGGAGATCCTCCAGAACTACCTCAACGTCATCTACTGGGGCGACGGCGGCCCCGTGGAGCTCTACGGTCTGCACGCCGCCGCGCGGGCCTACCTCGGCAAGGCCCCGCGCGACCTCACCCTCGCGGAGAGCGTGTACCTCACGACGCTCGTTCCCGCTCCGGGCCTGCGCTACAAGCGCTACGCCGAGTACCGCCCCGTCATGAAGAGCCTCCTGAACCGCATGGTGGAGGACGGCTGGGTCACGCGGGCCCAGGCGGACGCCGCGTGGCGCGAGAAGCTCCAGCCGCGCGGCTGGCGCGTGAAGTACGACGACCGGGGCGACGTGGTCAGCGCGAAGCTCGTGGACGTCACCGAGACGTACCTGCGCGCCGTCACCAACAGCCGAGCGCCGCACTTCATGCAGCAGGTCGAGCGCGAACTCATCGCCCGCTTCGGACGAGAGCGCGTCTACAACAGCGGCGGCCTCAACGTGTACACCACCCTCGACCCGCAGGCGCAGTCCTCCGCCGAGAAGGCCTCCCGCGAGGCGAAGGTCCCGCCCGGCGCGACCCTCGGCGCGGTCCTCGTGGACCCCTACACCGGCGACGTCCTCGCCATGATCGGGCAGAAGATCGAGCCCGGACGGCCCCTGCCCGACTGGAACAACGCCGCGCAGGGCCAGCGGCAGGTGGGCTCCTCCATCAAGCCGCTGCTCTACACCACCGCGCTCTCCACCGGCCTGAGCGAGCTCCACACCGAACGTGACGAGCCCACCTCCTTCCCCTGCTCGTCCTGCGAGGGCGGCGCGTACAAGCCGCAGAACTTCGGCGGGAAGTACTACTACCGCGACATGACGCTGCGCGAGGCGCTCGACCGCTCGCTCAACATCCCCACCCTCAAGCTCGCCGACCGCATCGGGCTGCCCACCTTCCGGGGCAAGCTGCGCGACCTCGACCTCGAACCGCCCAAGGACTCCGGGCTGTCGCTCGCGATCGGCACGCTGGAGGCCACGCCCCTCAAGATGGCCGCCGCGTACGCGCCCTTCGTGAACGGCGGGACGTACTACCCGCCGCGCTACATCACCCGCGTCACCACCGCCGCCGGGAAGGTCCTGTACGACGCCTCGCAGGAACGCCCGCAGAAGCGGCGCGTGTGGAGCCCGCAGGTCGCGTACCTCGGCCTCGACATGATCATGGGCGTCGTGAACGACCTCGAGGCGAACCAGGGCGGACTCGCCACGCGCGCCCGCATCCCGGGCTGGCAGGTCGGCGGCAAGACCGGCACCACCAACAGCGTGAAGGACCTCTGGTTCGTCGGCGTGACGCCCATGTACGTCGGCGCCGTCTGGGTCGGCAAGCAGCAGAGCGGAAGCATGGGCGAGACGGACTTCTCCGGCGTCGTCAACCCGCCCATCTGGAACACCATGATGTCGGGCGCGCTCGCGGGCAAACCGCCCCGGCAGTTCGCCGTGCCCGAGGGCATCATGCAGGACGTCGGCCCCTTCGGGAAGGAGGTCGCGGTGCTCGACCCCACGTACCGCGCCGCCGCCGACACCGAGGTGGAACGCGAGGACACCGAGACGCCCCGCCCCCGCGAGACGCGCGGACCCAGCGAGGACCCCGACACGGTCGAGGTGACCCTCGACCGCCGAAACGGCCGCCTGGCCACGGAGTTCACCCCGCCCGACGCGATCGTCACGCGCCGCGTCCGCTTGGAGGACCTGCCCGGCTACGCGCCCCCCGCGAACCCCGAGCCCCTCCCGGAGGAACTGCCCGAGACGCCCGCCGGCGGCGCCGACACGAACGACAAGAAGGCCTCGGCCCGCGGCGCGCAGGACGGCATCCCGCAGGCCCCG
>NZ_KI912660.1:13231-20826 GCF_000519345.1 Deinococcus pimensis DSM 21231 | reverse complement strand
CGCACGAACCGGAGCTCGCGGCGCGCGTGACCACGCGGGCGTTGCGCCTGCAGGGCGGGCAGCTGGGGGAGTCCGCGTGAGGAACGCCCTCGTCGTCGCCGAGAAGGACTGGAGGGTGTCGGCCCGCACACGGGACGTGCTGACCGCCACGGTGTTCTTCGCGGGCCTCCTGATGCTGATCCTGGGCTTCGCGCTCGGGCCGGACGCGTCGCGGCTGCGGGTCGCGGCGCCCGGCATCCTAGTGGAGCGCCCTCGCGCTGGCCGACGTCCGTGGCGGCGGGCCGCGCCTTCGCGAGCGAGCAGGAGGCGGGCGCGCTGGAGGCCCTCACGCTTTACCCCGGACCGCACGCGGGCCTGTACCTCGGCAAGCTGCTCGGGACGCTCGCGCAGCTCTTCCTGCTGGCCCTCATCGTCGTGCCCGCCACGGTGCTCGTCTACGACCTCGGACCGGAACGGGGTGTGCCCGCCGGGCCCGCGTGGGCGGGTTTCGCGCTCGTGGTGGTGCTCGGCCTGGTAGGCTTCGCGGCGACGTGCTGCTTCTACTCGGCCATCACGGTGAACCTGCGGGCGCGCGAGGCGCTGCTGCCCGTGCTGGCCTTCCCGGTGCTGGTGCCGGTGGTGCTCGCGTCGGTCCGCGCGACGACGCTGGTGCTGGGCGGAGGGCTCGCGGACGAGATCTTCGCGTGGGTGGCGTTCCTCGCGCTGTACGACGTGGCGTCCGTGGTGATCTCCGCGCTGCTGTTCCCGTTCGCCGTGGAAGGCTGAGCGCATCACCTGTCCAGACAGGCCGCGGAAGCGCGCGTCGGGAATGGCCGACGCGCGCTCCCACGCTCCCCGTACACTGCCCGCGTTCGCCCGGCCGCACGTGAAAAAGTGGCCGCCCCCTCCCACGGCGTCTCCTACACTGCCGTTACTTCTGCCTTCTGAGGACGTGCCCGCGCGCGTCCCGTTCTTCATCGTCCTCCCCTGACGACACGTGGATCACCACAGCAGGCCCGACGGTCCCCGCACCGCCGGGAGCGCCCCCGCGCCATGTTCTGGAGGACGTCTTGAACACCCGGAATCGTCACTGGCCCGTCCGTCCGCCGCTCGCCCTCGCGGCCACCCTCGCCGTGTTCCTCGCCGCCTGCGGGCAGACACCCGGCGGTCCGCCCCCACTGGAGGACGCCGCCACGAGGAACGCGTCCTACGAGGCCGAGCGCGCCGTGGGCCGGGGCACCCAGATCTTCGACTGCGCCGCCACCTGTTCCGGTGGGAGGCGCGTGGGCCTCTTCGGGAACGGCAACACCCTCAGCTTCACCGTGCAGGCCGCCCGCGCCGGTGACCACGAGGTGCGCTTCGACTACACCAACGGCACCGACCGGAACCTCGCCGCGCAGGTGCGTGTCGGCGGCGGGGCGTGGCGCGACCTGCCGCCCCTGAAGCCCACCGGCGGTTTCGAGCGGCCCGGCAGCGTCCGCCTCACGCTGCCGCTCGCGCAGGGTGCGAACACCGTCGTGTTCGACCGGCCCGGCGCGTACACCGCCGACGTGGACCGCATCGTCGTGACGGACACGGCGGGCGGCACCCCCAACCCGACGCCCGTCCCGACGCCCGGCCCGGCGCCCGCCCCCGTCGGGACGGGCCTGAGCGCCGAGTACTTCGACGACGCGGACTTCACGGGCACGCGCGTCACGCGGACCGACGCGACCGTGGACTTCGACTGGGGCGACGGCTCGCCCGATCCGACCCTGGGCCCCGACACCTTCAGCGCCCGCTGGACCGGCGAGGTGGAGGTGCCGCAGACGGGCACGTACACCTTCGTCACGCGCAGCGACGACGGGGTCCGCCTGTTCGTGAACGACGCGAAGGTCATCGAGAACTGGACGGATCACGCGCCCAGCGAGGACCGCGGGCAGGTGACCCTCGCGGCGGGACGGCACCGCGTGAAGCTGGAGTACTACGAGAACGGCGGCGGCGCCAGCCTGCGGCTCGGCTGGTCCGGGCCGGGCGTCACGGACGGCGTGATTCCCGCCGCCCGGCTGTTCCCGGCGACCGGAAGCACCCCGAATCCCACCCCGGGTCCCTCGACCGAATCCACGAGTGTCGTGCTGCCGCTGGAGCTCGTCGCGCCGGGTGACACGGCCCGCGCGGAGCTCGACGTGCCGAACGGAGCGCGCGCGCGCAACTTGTGGCTGTACACGCACGGCCTGCGCGACGGCGAGATGCGCGTGCGTCTCAACGGTGGCGCGTGGACGACCGTCACGCGGGAGAACGCGGCGCTCACGTCGGCCCGCGCGCGCGCCTGGGGCGGCCTCCCGAAGGGCGACGAGGTGGGCGAACCCGTCCAGAAGTTCACGCTGCCCGTGACGGGCGCGCGTGACGGTCGCAACATCGTCGAGTTCGAGTACGTCTGGGACGGCGGGCGCTACAGCGGCTACCGGGTGATCGGGCTCGACCTGCTCGACGACGCGGGCCGGGGCCTCGTGCCCGCCACGAACTTCCGCGAGGACGACCCGGCCGACCGCTCGGCGCCCAACTGGAAGGTCCCGCGCCCCTCCGAGGTGGACGAGGGCCGCCGGCTCTGGAACGAGGCGAGGCTCCTGAGCGGGCCCGGCGGTGAGGCGCTGAACGTCTCGTGCTCGGGCTGCCACATGACCGGGCGGGGCCTGCAGCGCATGAACTTCTCCAACACGTCCATCGTGAAGCGCGCGGTGTTCCACGGCCTCTCGCGTGAGGACGGCGAGCGCGTCGCGAGCTACGTGCGCTCCCTGCCGGGCGCCGTGCCGCGTGCCCGCGCGTGGTTCCCGATGTACCAGCCGGGGCCCGGCCTCGACGACCTCGCCGCGCGCGACCCGAACGAGTGGACGGTCGGCATGGGTCCCGACGTGGTGCTGGAGAACGACTGGGACACGCTCGACGACATCTTCGGCGGCAAGACCATGACCGCCGCGAGGATCCCCGCGAGCGGGCGCTACAACACCCGCGAGGCGCGCGTGTCGATGATGTACCCGGACTACCTGCACTGGGTGCCCATCGTCCATCCCTCGGACCCCTCGTGCCTGGGAGGAGACTTCTGGACGAGCCGCGCGAACTACCTGCACCCGAAGCTCATCCGCGACCGCGTCCTCCAGGGCGGGCGGGACTACGTGACGCGCGCGTCGGGCGGCCTGTACGACGACCTCAACCAGTACGCGTACGGCAACCTGTACGTGGAGCTGCCCGCCATTCCCGACAGCCGGACCTCCTCGTGGACCGCGCGCCAGCAGATGTGCCGCTACTCGCTCGCGCTGTGGAACGTCCTCGACACCTGGGACGTCTTCCAGATCGGGAACGTGGAGGCGCTGTGCGGCGTGATCGGCGCGAACCGCCGCATCGACCGCACCGAGCCGCGCTGCTGGCCCTCGCAGTCACGCCTCGCGTTCGCCGTGTCGCCGCGTCTGACGGGCGTGTGCGCGAACGACGGCGTGAAGATCCTGGGGCGGCGCGGCTGCCGCTACCTCGCGAACGTCTGGTACGAGCTCGCGCTCTCGCAGCACAACGGCAGGGATTTCGGGCAGCACAACGCGATCGACGTGGACTACTACATGGGTCAGATCGTGGACGCCTGGGACGACACGGACCGTCCCGAGCCGGGCCGCTACATCCGCCTGCTCGTGAAGTCTCTGCAGGACGCGGACAACGAGACCTGCGGCGTGCGCGAGTCGGGCTGCGGCTTCTCGTGGTGGAAGACGCAGATCAACAGCGCCGAGTGGAGCAAGGTGGAGAACATCTTCGCGCTCGGCGCGGGCCAGGGTCAGCTCGCGGCGTTCCTGAACGCGTACATCCCGGCCTTCGTGGACAAGGCCAACAGGTACCCGGCGTCCGAGTGGCAGCGCGCGGCGCCCGGATCGGGTCAGTGCCACTGGCAGCTGTGCTCGGCGGACTGGACGCCGGGCGCCGCGCCGAAGGACCGCGAGAACATCCCGCAGGGCATGTGGGACGATGTCATCCCGACCTTCTACCGCTACGGCGTGGACCGTGACGTGATGAAGAGCTACATCGACCTGTTCGCGCGGCTCTACCCGCGCGCCGACTGGAACTCGAAGCGCAGGTAGGTCATCCCGAGCGGCCCGCGCGGCCCTCCGCAAGGAGGACGAGGCGCGGGCCGTTCTTCGTGCTGGACGATCTACAGGGCCGGGACACTCGCACTTGGCCCGGGCGTCCGCACCTGCGATGCTGTGTGGACGAGGACCTCCGTGTCCACCCGCAGGAAGGTTACGCCACCACCCTCGGCCCCGACGGGGCAGGAGAGAATGAAACGATGAAAGATCGCCTCACGCTTCCGCTCGGACTGCTGACGCTCGCCGCGTTCGCCGTCGGGCTGTACTTCTCCTTCGTGTCGCCGCCCGACGTGAACCAGGGCGACCTCGTGCGCCTCATGTACGTGCACGTGCCCAGCGCGTGGCTGTCGTACCTCGCGTACGGCGGTACCTTCCTGTTCGGCCTCGCCTACCTCGTGACGCGCCGCCGCCGCTTCGACCGCCTCGCGATGGCCAGCGCCGAGATCGGCCTGCTCTTCACGGCCCTCACGCTGTTCGGCGGGAGCCTGTGGGCGCGGCCCACCTGGGGCGTGTACTGGCTGTGGGAGCCGCGCCTCACCACCACCGCGCTGTCGCTCGTCATCTACGGCGGCTACTTCATCGTGCGCGGCCTCATCGAGGACCCCGAGCGGCGCGCGCGCGTCGCGAGCGTCATCGGCATCGCCGGCACCCTGTACATCCCCGTCAACTACATGAGCGTGTACTGGTGGCGCTCCATTCACCAGACGCCCACCGTGAAGCTCCTCGGCGGCACGGAGCTCTCCGCCGACCCGCGCATGCTCACGGCTCTGTTCGTGATGCTCGGCGCGTTCACCGTCCTGTACTTCTTCCTGCTGCGCGTCCGCGGCATCCTCGCCGCGCGCGTCGAGGCCCGCGAGGACCGCGAGTTCGAACGCGAGGCCGCCCTCAACGCTCCCCTGAAGGAGGCGAGACCCTGATGGACCAGTACGCCCCGTTCGTGCTGTGGGTGTACGGCGTGAGCGCCGTCGCCCTCGTCGGCTACGTCACGTCGCTGTTCGTGCGCCTCAAGCGCGAGGACCGCGAGGAGGACTGATGGACCCCGCCCGCGCCCCGGCCCCGCTCGCTCCCGCCCGTCGTCGGCGCCGCAGCCCCTGGCCTTACGTGGTGGCGCTCGTGGCGCTGCTCGGCGTCGCCGGCGCGATGCTGTACGGCAGCCTCAACCAGAACATCGTCTTCTTCGTGACGCCCAGCGAGTACCGGGAGGCCGTCTCGAAGTACGAGCACCGCACCCTGCGGCTCGGCGGGCTCGTCGAGAACGAGACCTACGACCCCCAGAGCCAGCTGCTGCGCTTCACCATCACGGACGGCGGCGCCCGCTACCCCGTCCGCTACGTCGGCGCGATTCCCGACCTGTTCAGGCAGAACCAGGGCGTCGTCGTGGAGGGCCGCTTCGAGAACGGCACCTTCGAGGCGCGGCAGCTGCTCGTGAAGCACAGCGAGGAGTACGCCGCCCCGAAGAGCGAATCGGACGCGCAGCGCCTCCTGCACGACACCCGCTAGAGGGAGCCTCACCTTGACCCTGATCTCGTTCGACCTGTCCCCGCTCGGGGCGTTCGGGCAGCTCTCGCTGCTCGCGGCGCTCGCCTTCACCCTCGCCGGGCTCGCCCTGAGCGTCCTCGGCGGCCTGCGTCACGACCCGCGCCTCGCGGAGGGCGGGCGCCGCGCCGCGTGGGCGGTGTTCGGCTTCTCGTCCCTCGCGATCGCCGCGCTGATGGTGGCCCTGCTACGTGACGACTTCAGCGTGAAGTACGTCGCGGCGCACTCCATGACCGTCTCGCCGCTGTGGGTGAAGATCGTCAGCCTGTGGGCGGCGCTGGAGGGCTCCATCCTGCTGTGGGCGTGGATGCTCGCGGGCTACGCGTTCGTCGTGGCGCTCGTCGCGAAACGTGACGCGCTCGGCCCGTGGGTGATGGCGAGCATGTTCTTCTCGCTGCTGTTCTTCGTCGGCGTGAACGCCACCGTCGCGAGCCCCTTCACGCCCGTCGCGAACCCGCCCGCCGAGGGCGCCGGGCCCAACCCGCTGCTGCAGAACCACTGGATGATGGCCGTCCATCCCGTCCTGATGTACCTCGGGCCCTTCTCGTACGCGGTCGCGGCGCTCGTCACGGGCCGCGTGGGCCGCGCGTGGGTCACGCAGACGCGCCGCTGGACGCTCGTCGCGTGGATGTTCCTCACCGCCGCGATCGTCGCGGGCGGCTGGTGGAGCTACGAGGTGCTCGGCTGGGGCGGCTACTGGGCCTGGGACGCCGTGGAGAACGCGTCGTTCGTGCCGTGGCTGCTCGCGACGGCCTTCCTGCACAGCATCCAGATCCAGGAGCGCCGCCGCATGCTCGCCGCGTGGAACGTCTGGCTGATCATGGCGGCCTACGCGTCCACCGTGCTGGGCACCTTCATCAACAGAAGCGGCGTCGTGGAGAGCGTCCACGCGTTCGGCAGCGGTCCCGTCGGGCCGGTCTTCCTGGGCTTCTTCGCGGCGCTGATGCTCGTCGGCGCGGTCCTCGCGACGTGGCGCACCCCGCACCTGCGTGACGAGCACGGCGTGGACTCCCCCGTCTCGCGCGAGGGCGCCTTCCTCGCCGGGAACGTCGTGTTCCTCGTGTTCGCCGTGATGGTGACGCTCGGGACGCTCTTCCCCGCCTTCGTGGAGGCCGCGCGCGGCTCGCGCGTCACGGTCGGCCCGCCCTTCTTCAACACCTTCGCCGTGCCGCTCGGGCTGGGCCTGCTCGCCCTGATGGGCGTCGGACCGCTGCTGCCCTGGCGCCGCGCGCCCGGCGAGAAGCTGCTGCACGCGCTGCGCGCGCCCGGCCTCGCCTTCCTCGTCGCGGGCCTGCTCGCCTTCGCGCTCGGCGTGCGCAGCGTCTGGGTGGTCCTCACCGTCGCGCTGTGCGCCTTCAACGTCGCGGGCCTCGCGGTGCTCACCCTGCGCGGGCTGCGCGCGCGCGGCGGCGGCTTCCTCGGTCTGCTGCGCGAGCAGCCGCGCCGTCACGGCGCGTACCTCGCGCACCTCGGCCTCGTGATCGTCGCGCTGGGCCTCGCGTTCAGCGGCGCGTACAAGCGCGAGGCGAACGTCACCCTCAACCTCGGCCAGGAACGCACCGTCCTCAGCGAGCGCCTCACCTTCACCGGCATCGGCACGGAGGACCGCCCCGAGCGGCGCAGCGTGTACGCCCGCGTCCTCGTGGACGGCGAGGAGTACCGCCCGCGCATCAACCGCTACGCCACCTCCGCCGACAACGTCCCCACGCCCGCCGTGCGCTACCGCCTCCTCGGCGACACGTACCTCGTCATGACCGCCTTCGACGCCGAGGGCCAGCAGTGGGCCAGCGTCCGCCTCATCGAGTCGCCCCTCGTCTCGTGGATCTGGGTGGGCACGCTCGTGGTGGTGCTCGGCGCGGGCCTGACCCTCGTGAATCCCGCCGCCGCGCCCGCCACGCGCACCTCGCGCGCCGCGCCGCAGGCGGCCGACTGAACCGGAGAACCCCGTGAAGCACACCCCAGTCTCCCCTCTCCCGT
>NZ_KI912660.1:12292-13131 GCF_000519345.1 Deinococcus pimensis DSM 21231 | reverse complement strand
CCGTGCTCGTCGCGGCGCTCGCCGTGGCGCTGCTGCGCGGCAGCGGCGATCCCGGCGGGCCCCTCGTGGGCAAGGCCGCGCCGGACTTCACCCTCACCACCCTCGAAGGCACCACCCTGAAGCTCAGCGAGCTGCGCGGTCGTCCCGTCGTGCTGAACTTCTGGGCGTCGTGGTGCGTGCCCTGCCGCGAGGAGGCGCCCCTGCTGAGCGAGCTCGCGACGAAGCAGAGCGCGGACGGCCTCGCCGTGGTCGGCGTGGTCTTCCAGGACCGTCAGGACGCGGCGAAGAAGTTCCGCGACCAGTACGGCCTCTCCTTCGTCAGCGTCCTCGACCCCGAGGCCCGCACCGCCATCGACTACGGCGTCGCCGCCGTGCCCGAGACCTTCTTCATCGACGAGGAGGGCGTCGTGCGCCGTCACGTGCGCAGCGTCGTCACGCGTGACCTGCTCGCCACGGAACTCCGCTCGCTCGGGGTGAAGGACCAGTGAGACGCGTCCTCGCCCTGCTCGTGGCGTGCCTGCTCGTGCTGGCCGGGGCCGTCACGCCGCCGCACCGTGACCTCACGCCGCAGCAGGAGACGCGCGCGCAGCGCGTCGGGGACAACCTGCGCTGCCCCGTCTGTCGCGGGCTGCCCATCACGGAGAGCCCCAACGACCTCAGCGCGCAGATGATGCGCGAGGTCCGCGATCAGGTCGCGGCGGGCCGCTCGGACGACCAGATCTACGACTACTTCGCCGCGCGCTTCGGCGACACGGTGCTGCTCGACCCGCCCCGGCGCGGCGTGACGCTGCTGCTGTGGCTCGTGCCGCTCGCGGCGCTCGCGCTCGGCGCGCTCCTGC
>NZ_KI912660.1:5512-12192 GCF_000519345.1 Deinococcus pimensis DSM 21231 | reverse complement strand
TGCAGGGCGGCGGCGGCGTCGGTCCGAGCCTGCGCGCCAGCCGTCTCACCCGGGAGGCGATGGAGGCCGTCATCCGGCGCGGCGCCTCCGGCATGCCCGCCTTCCCGGACCTCAAGGACACCGAGGTGAAGGCCCTGCTGGACCTCGTGGACCGCTGGAAGACCGGGAGCCGATGAGCGAGGACCCCGCGCCGCGCACGGTGTCCGGCGTCACGCGGCGCCGCCTGCTGGAGTTCTGGTGGACGGTGCCGGTCGCGGCGACGCTCGGCGCGTTCGGCTTCATCGGGGAGTACGCGTGGCGCGTCACGTTCGGCAAGCGCCGCGCGGGCGACCCCGCGTACCGACCGGGGCCGCGCGAGCGCGTCGCGAGCGTCGCCGAGCTCCGCGAGGACTACGCCACGCGCGAGTTCTCCTACGCGGGCACGCCCTGCGTGCTGATGCGTCTGCCCGCCACGTCGGAGCAGGGCCTCGCCGTGGGCGGCGCGCGCTTCGCGGCGTGGTCGCGGGTCTGCACGCACCTCGGCTGCCTCGTGCTGCCCCTGCGCGACCGCGAGGCGACCGCGCTGACGTACAACTACCGCCCGGACCATCCCGTGCTGGGCTGCCCCTGCCACTTCAGCGTCTTCGACCCGCTGCGGGGGGGCGAGAGCGTGTTCGGCAAGGCCCTCTACCCCCTGCCGCGCGTGCGGCTCGAAGCGCGCGGCGGGACCCTCTTCGCGACCGGCATCGAACCGCCGCCCGGCACGCGCCCCTCTCCCTAACGCCCGTTTGCGTTATGCTTGAGCGGCTGACCCGGCGCGAGCCGTGAGGTCCGAACCACTCCACCTTCCGCCCGGCGGCCTCCCGCGCGGGTCGGTCACCGAGGTTGCCCATGCGCGCACTGTTCAAGGAAGCCCAGCCCGGCGCGAGACTCATCGACGCGCCCGTCCCGACGCCCGGTCCCGGCGAGATCCTCGTGAAGGTCATGGCGACCAGCGTGTGCGGCACCGACATGCACATCTACAACTGGGACGGCTGGGCGCAGAGCCGCTTCAAGGGCCCCATGATCTTCGGGCACGAGATGACCGGCGAGGTCGTGCAGGTCGGCGCGAACGTCGACCCGAGCCTCGTGAAGGTCGGCGACCACGTCAGCGCCGAGACGCACCTCGCCTGCGGGCACTGCTACCAGTGCCGCACGGGCCGCAAGCACATCTGCGCGAACCTGCGCATCCTCGGCGTGGACGCGCCCGGCATCTTCGCGGAGTACGCCGTGATTCCCGCCGAAAACGCCTGGGTGAACGACCCCGAGATGCCCTGGGAGATCGCGAGCCTCCAGGAGCCCTTCGGGAACGCCGTGCAGACCGTCCTCGCCGGACCCGGCGTGTCGAGCCGCACGGTCCTCGTGACGGGCTGCGGCCCCATCGGCCTCATGGCGATCCAGGTGGCCCGCGCGAGCGGCGCGACCACCATCGTCGCGACGGACGTGAACGAGAAGCGCCTCGCGCTGGCCCGCGGCATGGGCGCGGACGTCACCGTCAACCCGAGGGAAGCGGACGTCGTGAAGGTCGCGCGGGACGCCACGCGCGGCAACGGCGTGGACGTCCTGCTGGAGTTCAGCGGCAACCAGACCGCCATCCGGCAGGGCTTCGGGGCGCTCACGTACGGCGGGCACGCCAGCATGCTCGGCATCCCGGCGGGCGCCATCGAGTTCGACCTCGCGAACGACATCGTCTTCAAGGCCGCGACCGTCATCGGCATCTCGGGCCGCAAGATGTTCGAGACGTGGTACCAGGTCCGCGAGCTCGTCACGAGCGGCAAGGTGGACCTGAAGTCGGTCATCAGCCACCGCGTGCCCCTCACGCGCTTCGAGGAGGTCTTCGACGCCGTGAACCGTGGCGAGGCGATCAAGCCCGTCCTGCTGCCCCAAGAATTGTAGAGACGCGTGAGCGGCCCAGGCATGAGGACCCGAGCGGTCCGCCCATGAGTGTGGAGACGCGTCACCGCACGAAGCAGAAGGACCGGACCGCCCCGGTCCGTACGACGGTGGGTCCGTACACAGCCAAGCGTCGGTGGCCTCCCGTCGGTCAGCCGTCAGTGAGCGTGTCCTTCACTGACGGCTGACCGCTGATCGCTGATCACTCTCTCTACCCTCGCTCAAGGGCGCCTGGCCCGCGGGCCGGGTACGATCCGGCATGCCGACCGTGCCGCGCGTGTCCGTCCTCATGCCGACCTTCGACCAGACGGCGTTCCTGCCGCGCGCCGTGGAGAGCCTCCTCGCGCAGTCCCTGGAGGACTGGGAGCTCGTGGTGATCGACGACGGCTCGCGCGAGGACACGCGCGGGGCGCTCGCGCCGTACCTCGCGGACCCTCGCGTGCGTTTCGAGCGGCTGGAACGCAACGTGGGGCTCGGCGCGGCCCTCAACCGGGCGCTGGACCTCGCGCGCGGCGCGCTCGTCGCGTACCTCCCGTCGGACGACGTGATCTACCGCGACCACCTCGCCACGCTCGCGGACGTACTGGAGGACCCCGGGGTCACGCTGGCCTTCTCGGGCGTGCGGCACCACTACAACCGCGAGGCGACGGGCCGCGTCGACGGGGAGCCCCTGCAGCTCGTACAGGTCATGCACCGCGCGACCACGCGGCGCTGGGTGGAACGCGCCGAGCTCACCACGGACGACCTGGGCCGCATGTTCTGGACGGCCCTCGCGGAGGGCGGCGAGACGCGCGGCACGGGCCTCGTGACCTGCGAGTGGGTGGATCACCCGGCCCAGCGGCACAAGGTGGTCCGCGAACCGCTCGGCGGGATCAACCCGTACCGGGTGCGGTACGACGTGCGGGAGCCCATGCGCTTCCACTCCACCGTCGGCAACCCCATCGACGAGGTGGGCCGCTACCGGGAAGCGCGCGAACGTCCCGCCACCACGCGCTCCGGCGGCCTGAAGATCGTGCTGGTCGGGGAACTCGCGTACAACGCGGACCGCGTCCTCGCGCTCGCGGAGCAGGGTCACGAGCTGTACGGCCTGTGGACGCCCGAACCGTACTGGTACAACTGGGTGGGTCCCCTGCCGTTCGGGCACGTCCGCGACATCCCCCGCGAGGACTGGCAGACGCACCTGCGCCGCATCCGGCCCGACGTGATCTACGGCCTGCTGAACTGGCAGGCCGTGCCGTGGGCGCACCACGTCATGAAGGAGAATCCCGGCGTGCCGTTCGTGTGGCACTTCAAGGAGGGCCCCTTCATCTGCCTGGAGAAGGGCACCTGGCGCGAGCTCGTGGAGCTCTACCAGGGTGCGGACGGCGTGATCCACACCTCGGCGGAACTGCAGGCGTGGACGGAAACGGCCGTGCCGGGCCTCGCGGGAAGCAAGCCCGCCCTCGTCCTCGACGGCGACCTGCCCAAACGCGACCCCTTCGACGTGGAGCGCTCCCGCCGCCTCTCCGAGGACGACGGGGAGATCCACACGGTCGTGCCGGGCCGCCCCATCGGGCTGCACCCGCACACGGTCGCGGAGCTCGCCGCGCACGGGGTGCACCTGCACTTCTACGGGGACTTCACGCAGGGTCAGTGGCGCGCGTGGACCCTGAAGACCCGCGCCCTCGCGGGCCGCTTCTTCCACCTGCACCCCAACGTCGATCAGGACGGCTGGGTGCGGGAGTTCTCCCGCTACGACGCGGGCTGGCTGCACCTCTTCGGGAGCCGCAACCACGGCGAGCTCCGCCGCGCCGACTGGGACGACCTGAACGTCCCGGCGCGCATGGCGACCCTCGCCGTGGCGGGCCTCCCGATGATCCAGGGCGACAACGCGGGGCACGTCGTGGCGACGCAGACCCTCGCGCGGGAGCTGGAGCTCGGGCTGCTCGTGCGGGACATGGACGACCTCGCCGCGCAGCTCTCCGACACGGCCCGCCTCGCGCGTCTGCGCGAGAGCGTGTGGAGGCAGCGGGAAACGTTCACCTTCGACCATCACGTCCATCGGCTGACGACGTTCCTGCGCACCGTCATCGCGGCGGCGGAGACACGCGGGCAGGCGCGGGAGGCGTCCTACGCGCCTAAAGCGGTCGTGAACACGCCGGGTTCAGACTCTTAGGCCGCGTGCCAGACAAGGTCCATGAGCGCCGCTCACCATGGGCCTTGGAGGAACCACCATGCCCATGCAGATGCAGGACCTTCAGGATCTGTTCGTCATGAAGCTCAACGACATCTACGACGCGGAGCAGCAGGGCCTGCAGGCCATGCAGCAGCTCTCGCAGCGGGTGCAGAGTCCCGAGCTCAAGCAGGGCTTCCAGCAGCACATCGAGCAGTCCCAGCAGCAGGTCTCGCGGCTGGAGCAGATCTTCCAGCAGATGGGGCAGCAGCCCAACGGCGAGAAGAACCTCGGCATCCAGGGGCTCATCCAGGAAAGCCAGAAGCTGCTCTCGCAGGACGCCTCGCCCGAGGTGCTCGAAGCGGGCATCATCGCGTGTCAGCAGGCGATGGAGCACTACGAGATGGCCGCGTACGGCACCGCGCGCACGTACGCGCAGCTCCTCAACAACGATCAGGCGGTGCAGCTGCTGGAGCAGACCCTCGACGAGGAGAAGCAGAACGACGAGAAGCTCACCCAGGTCGCCGAGAAGATCAACGTCCAGGCGATGCAGGGCTGAGCGGAGCAGGGCGGAAGGGCACCCCGGCGGCGGCCGGGGTGCCCGTTTAACAGCCCGTTAACCGCTCCGCCCGATCATTCCCGCATGCGCAAATGGCCCCTGATTCTGCTTCCGGTCGCGGCGGTCGCCGCGGTGCCCTTCGTCTCTCCCGCCGCCCGGCAGGACCTCGGTGAGGTGCTCACGCGGGCGGGCGCGGCGCTCGCGCCCTCGGCGTCCACCTCCACGCCGCAAGGCGGCGGCGCGGACGCGCGGTCCTTCGGCTTCTCCGCGCCGTCTGGCGCCCAGGGCGGACCCGACGACTTCATGAGCTTCCGCACGCCCTGGGGTGACTTCCAGGTGCCGATGCCGCAGGGTCAGCAGGGCGACGCGAGTGCTCCGTCCTCCCCGTCCGCGTCGTCCTCCTCGCGCGCGCCTCGGAGCGCCGCGTCCGCCGCGCTGGAGAAGGTGTACCGTCAGTCCACGTCGGCGGCGGTGCGGGTGAACGTCGGGAACTCCGGCATCGGCAGCGGCTTCTTCCTCACCTCGGACGGACTGGTCCTCACGGCGGCGCACGTGGCGCTCGGGGAGGACTCGGCGCGGCTCACGGTCACGCTCGACGACGGCAGCGTGCGGCCCGCGACGCTCGTCGGGTACGACGAGGCGCGTGACGTGGCCCTCCTGAAGGTGCAGGGCGGCGGCTTCGATCACCTGAACCTCGCCGCGAGCACCCCGAAGGTGGGGGACGGCGTCGTCGCGATCGGCAACTCGCGCGGCGCCTTCGACGGGGGCCGCGCTGGCCGCGTGACGGGCCTGAACGTGAGCCTCGACGCGACCTTCCCGTCGGGTCTGGTGTCGTCGAGCATGCCGCTCGCGCCGGGCGACTCGGGCGGGCCGGTCCTCGACGCGAAGGGCGAGGTGGTGGGCGTCAGCACCGCCATCAGCAACCAGAACGGGCAGTTCAGCAGCTACTTCGTGCCGCTCACGAAGACGAGCGCGCTCGTCGCGGACCTGCGCGGCGGTGCGAAGCGCGGCGTGCCCGTCATCGGCGTGAACGTCGCGGACGCGCGGGAATTCACGGGCGCCTCGGGCGCGCTCGTCACGGACGTCACGAAGGGCCTCGGCGCGCAGAAGGCCGGGCTGCGTCCCGCGCAGGTGCGCGAGTACCGCGACGAGTCGGGCGAGCTGCGGCAGGACGTCGGGAACGCGGACGTGATCGTCGCGGTGGACGGACGCGCCGTCGGCGCCCCGAAGGACCTCGTGGCGTACCTGCGCACGAAGGCCGCCGGGGACCGCGTGACCCTCAAGGTGCTGCGCGGTGGAAAGACGATCACGGTGCCCGTGACCCTGAGCGCGAAGCGCGTGGCGTAGGGGCTAGATTGACCTCATGCGCCTGCTCTACGTCGAGGACGACCCCCGCATCGCGCAGCCCGTGGTGGGCGCCCTCACCGAGGCCGGGTACGACGTGACGTGGCGCGAGACGGGCGAGGCGGGCCTGCGCGAGGCGATCGGGGGGGACTACCCCCTGATCGTCCTCGACGTGATGCTGCCCGACCTCGACGGGTTCGAGCTCGCCCGGCGCGCGCGCGAGGCGGGCGAGGGCGGCGCGGTGCTGTTCCTCACGGCGCGCGACACCCTCCCGGACCGGGTGCGCGGCCTCGACCTCGGCGGGGACGCGTACCTCACGAAGCCCTTCGAACTGCCCGAACTGCTCGCGACGCTGCGGGCCCTCGCGCGGCGCGGCGCGGCGGCGCGTTCCTCCTCGCTGACCTTCGCGGGGGGGCGCGGCACGCTCGACACGGTGGGCCGCGCGGTGCGCTGGGACGGTCGGGAGGTGACCGTCACGGGCCGCGAGTACCACCTGCTGGAGACGCTCGTGCACGCGCCGGGACGCTGGTTCACGCGCGAGGAGCTGATCGACCGGGTGTGGGGGCCGGACTTCGCGGGTGAGGCGCGCATCGTGGACGTGTACGTGCGCTACCTGCGCCGCAAGCTCGCGAACGAAGCGGTGGAGAGCGAGCGTGGGCGCGGCTGGCGGGTGACCTGAGTGCGGCGCGCGCGGCCCACGCTGCGCTTCCGCGT
>NZ_KI912660.1:4744-5412 GCF_000519345.1 Deinococcus pimensis DSM 21231 | reverse complement strand
GGGTGAGGCGCTGCGTGCCGCCCGCGCCGGGAATGATGCCGAGGTTCACCTCGGGCTGACCGAACACGGCGTTCTCCGCCGCGATCACGATGTCGCAGGCCATGGCGAGCTCGTGCCCGCCGCCGAGGCAGAAGCCCGCCACGGCCGCCACGAGCGGCTTTCGGGTGCGGCGCAGCGTCTCCCACAGCTCGTAGCGGCGGTCGGCGAGGAGATCGGCGGGGGTGCGGCCGTCCATCTCCGCGACGTCCGCGCCCGCCGCGAAGGCGCGGGTGGAGCCCGTGATCACGATCGCGCCGATTCCGGGGTCGGCGTCGAGCTCGCCGACCGCCGCGACGATCTCGGCGAGGGCGGCGCTCGACAGGGCATTGAGGACCTTGGGGCGGTTGAGGCGGACGACGCCCGCGCCGCCGCCGGGCTTCTCGACGAGGAGGTGCTCGTAGGGCATGACGTGAAGGTAGCAGGTGCGGCGCTCAGACGCGCGTGACGAACGCGGGCGCGTCCGCGAGCCGCGTGCAGCCCGCGAGGCCCATCGTGAGGTCGAGTTCCGCGAGGGTGTTCCGGATCACCCGCGCACGCCCTCCTCCCCGGCGAGGGCGAGGCCGTACACGTAGGGCCGCCCCAGCAGCACGCCGCGCGCGCCGAGCGCCACGGCGCGGAAGACGTCCGCG
>NZ_KI912660.1:1771-4644 GCF_000519345.1 Deinococcus pimensis DSM 21231 | reverse complement strand
GGCCTCGGGCTCGCCATCGTGCGGCACGTGGCGGTCCTGCACGGGGGACGGCTCGACCTGAGCGGCGCGCCCGGCGAGGGGTTCACGGCGACGTTGCGCCTGCCCGCGCCCACGTGACGCGAAGACCACCCCGCTCGGGGGTGGTCTTCGCGCATCGGGAGGACGTGGGGAGGGTGAGGTTCAGCGGCGGACGAGCCTGTCCACCTCGGCGGTGCCGGTGTAGGACGTGGGGGTGTTGAGGTAGCCCTTGAGGACGACCTTCCAGGTGCCCGCCACGGGGTTGGGGATGCTGACGCTCTCGGCGGCGCTGGTGCCGGTCGCGCTGGAGCCGACGAGGCGTCCGGCGGGGTCGTACACGTCGAGGTCGAGGTCGAGGGCGGGGTTGCCCCAGTCGGTCTTGACCCGCAGGGCGGAGGCGCCGCTGGGCACGCTGATGTTGTGGGTGTCCTGCGCGTTCTGCACGCATCCGGCGGTGGGGGCGCACAGCGCGAGGGCGACGTTGCCGGTCCAGGAGGGCAGCGCGGTCGTGCTGAGGGTGTAGCGGCTGGTGTTGAGCTTCACGGCCTCGCGGACGGCGGCGTTCGCGTCGACGTAGCCGTAGCCGACCTCCCAGAGTTCACGCTTCTTCGTGACGACCTGGTTGGGGTCGAGGCCGTTCGTGGAGGTCTGGGTGTAGTACATGGGCCGCGAGGTGGTCTTGAAGATCGCGAGGATGTCGTCGAGCTTGAGGTTCGGGGCGGCCTGCAGCATCAGCGCGACGACGCCGGAGATGTGCGGGGTGGCCATGCTGGTGCCGCTGATGGTGGAGTACAGCGGGTTGTCGGTGTTCGGGACGGTGGTCGCGGCGAGGCCCAGGGTGGCGCGGGCGGCGCTGATGTCCACGCCGGGCGCGGTCACGTCGGGATGCACGAGCGTGTCGCCGGAGCGGCCGCGGCTGCTGAAGTCCGCGAGGTAGCCCTTCTTGTCGCCCGCGGCGACGCTGATGACGCAGGGGCTGGCGCTGTAGGGGTTGAGGGTGTCCGCGCCGGGGCCCTCGTTGCCTGCCGCGAAGGTCACGACGATGCCCTGATCGTAGGCGCGCTTGGCAGCGAGGCTGATGGGGTTGTAGGGCGCGAACTCGCCGCTGGAGCCCCAGGAGTTGCTGATGACGCGGACGTTGTACGTCTCCTTGATCTCGGGCTTGAGCACGAAGTCGAAGGCCTGCAGGGCGTAGAGGATGCTGAGCGCCTCGCCCGAGCCGACGCCGACGAGGGTGGTGCCGGGGGCGACGCCGGTGTACTTGCCGCCGGAGGCCTCGCCGAGCCCGGCGATGGTGCTCGCGACGTGCGTGCCGTGACCGCTGCTGGTGTCGCCGTTGGGGACGTCCACGTAGAGGTAGCCGCCGACGTTGTCGACGAGGCTGCCGACGAGCTTGACGTTCTTGCCGACGTTGCGGCCGAGCTGCAGGTCGGGGTGGGTCGCGTCGATGCCGGAGTCGATGACGGCCACGCCGACGCCCTTGCCGTCCACGCCGTAGGTGTTGCGGGCGACGTCCGCGCCGATGAACTTGACGCTCTCGTTGAGGAGGTACTTGAGGGGCGCGTCCTGGTAGACGGAGACGAGGCCCGGCAGGTTCGAGGTGAGCTTCGCGACGAGTTCGGGCGTCACGAGGGTGCGCAGCGCGACCATCGGGAGGGTCTGGAAGGCGCCGAGGCCCTTGCCGAGGTCCACGGGGAGGTTGGAGTCCATCCAGTCGATCGCCTGGCCCTTGGTGGCGTCGCTCGCGAAGGACAGGATCAGGGTGCCCACCTCGCCGTAGCGCATGCTGGAGTCCGTCTGGACCGTGGTGGGCGCCGTCTGGTAGAGCGCCTGGCACTCGGTGGGGGTGGCGCTGGTGGTCGCGAGGGTGCTCACGCGAGCGCCGGAGGCGGCGGGCGCGGCGCCCTGGGTGGTGCCGGTGGTCTGCTGTCCGCAGGCGGCGAGGAGGAGGGAGAGGCTCATGGCGATCGAGACGCGCTTGTTCATCAAATGTCCCCCGAGTTGGATATGCACCGTGGTTGGTTGGAGTCATTCGATCAAAGAGCCCTCAAAAAAAACACAAATGGGCTCGCGTCCGGGCTCACGTGGGCTTGAGCGACGACTCATGTGTGAAAAAGTCGTTGGTGACGACGTCCGGGGTGGGGAACGAACCGGGATCGACGTGGAGCCTTTCGCTCCGGTGGAGTGCGCTCTAGGATGGAGGGGATGCTTCCGAACCGTCTCCGGGCGCGCCTCGTCGCGGCTCCACGCTGGGTCGTCGCGCCCGTCGGCGTGGGCTTCGGGCAGGCCGAGCTGGAGGTCTGGGCGCGCGGCGAGGGCCGCGAGATCGTCACGGACCCCACCGCGCTCGGCGCGGGCGCGGCGCTGCTGCTGCCCGCGCGCCGCTCGGACCTGCTGCGCCTCCCCCCGGACTGGCGTCCGGAGGACGTGCTGTTCCTCGACGAGCGCGACCTCACGCTGGAACGCGCCGACTGGGACGAGGCGCTCGCGGACGTGGACGCGGAGTTCCGCGCGGCGGCGTGGGACGCCGCGCGCGGCTGGCCGGAGGGCCTGAGGCTCGCGCGGCTCGTCTCGCCCGCCGCGCGGCCCGGGGAGCGCGTGGACCTCGCGGCGCACCCGCTCGTGCGGGCGCACCTCGCGCGGCTCGTGCCCCCCGGGCTGGACGCGGACGTCTTGGCGCGCGCGGCGGGCGCTCCCCTGCTCGTGGAGGGCCTGCTGGACGTGCTGGGCCTCACGCGGGACGCGCTGAGCGCGCTGCGCGAGCACGGCGTGCTGTACCCCGACGCGGGCGGCGACCGCATGCCCGCGCTGCTGCGCGCCGTGCTCTTCGACGGGCGGGGCGCGCCGCCACAGGA
>NZ_KI912660.1:0-1671 GCF_000519345.1 Deinococcus pimensis DSM 21231 | reverse complement strand
CCCCCGTACGTCGCGACGAGCACGAGGCGTCCCTCCGGCGTGACGCTCACGAAGGCCGGGGCACTCCCGCGCGTGGAGCGCCCCCCGAGGGACGTGAGGGTGCGCCCGTCCCCCGAGGGCCGCAGGGCCACCACGCGGCCCTCGTCCTCCTCCAGCACGGCGTAGACGGTGCCGTCCGCGCCGCGCGCGAGGAAGGACGGGTTGTCGAGCGGCGCGGCGAGCGTGGCGCTTCCCAGCGTGCCCGTCTCCGCGTCGAAGTCGAGGACGTGCACGCCCCGCCCGGTGGGCGCGGGCGAGTGGGACTGCGGGGACGTGTAGGTCCCCACGTACAGGCGGGTGGGCGCGGCGGAATCGGTCATGTGAGGATCAGAACGCGCCCCGGCCCCCGCGCGGGTGTGAGGACCCTCAGCGTCCGGTGGGATCGGCCTCGCGGGAGGCGACGTGGGCCGCCCAGCGGGCGCGCAGCTCGTCGAAGTTCGCGTCGATGCGCTCCTGCGCGAGGATCACCTGCGTCGTGGAGCCCGTCCCGATGACGTCCCCGAGTTCCGTGACGGCCTCCACCTTCGCGTACACGCGCCGTCCCTCGGTGCGTTCGAAGCGGGCGGTGACGGTGACGCGCATGCCCGGCAGGGCCGACGCGACGTGCCGCACGTCCACCTCGAAGCCGATGCCGCCCTCGCCGGGCTCCAGGAACGGCAGGATGATCTTGCGGCCCGCCTCCTCGAAGTGCTTCGCCATCCAGTACGTCGCGTACACCGGGTGGACCCGCCCGAGCTCCTCGAAGTCGACGGTCATGGCGTCCGTGACGGTCACGGTGAGGGTCTGCGTGAAGTCGTCGGGAATGGGCTTCATGCGGTCACTCTAACGTCGCGAGGCCCTGCTTGAGCGCGTAGAGCGCCGCCTGCGTCCGCGAGCCCAGCCCCAGCTTCGAGAGCAGGCGCGACACGTGCGTCTTCACGGTCGGCTCGGTCACGCCGAGCTCCTCCGCGATCGATTTGTTCGGCAGGCCGCGCGCGATGAGACGCAGGATGCGCGTCTCCTGCGCGGTGAGGTGCTCGCGCATGTCGGGCGCGCGGAACTCGCGCATGAGCCGCTTGGCCGCCTCGGGGTGCAGGCGCACCTCGCCGCGCGCGGCGGCGTGGATCGCCTCGATCAGGAGCTCGCTCGACGCGTCCTTCAGGAGGTAGCCCGTCGCGCCCGCCTCGATCGCGCCGCGCACCTTGTGCTCCTCCAGCGCGCTCGTGAGCGCCAGCACCTCCACGTCCGGGTGCCGGGCGCGCAGTTCGCGCGTGGCGGTCACGCCGTCCATGACGGGCATCATGAGGTCCATCACGACGACGTCGGGCTTTGCTGCGTCCACGCGCTCCAGCGCCTCCTGCCCGTTGGTCGCCTCCGCGACGATCTCCAGGTCCGGGTCGAGGGAGAGGTACATCTTCAGGCCCATGCGGACGACGTCGTGGTCGTCCACCAGCATCACTTTCACGGTCATCGGGGCTCCTGTGCGGGTTCGTCGAGGGTGACGTCGCCGCGCAGCGTGACGACGTCGAGGGTGAGGGTGGTGTCGGGCGCGCCCTGCGCGGCGAGCGTGAGGACGCGGTCGCCGTTCTGGACGCGGTCGTCGAGGAGGCGGTAGCGGGCGGGGACGCGCAGACCGCCGGGCAGGCGGCGCTC
>NZ_KI912659.1:5759-9187 GCF_000519345.1 Deinococcus pimensis DSM 21231 | reverse complement strand
CGAAGTCGCCACGGCCGCTGGGGGCGCCGCCGAGGGCGCGGCGACGCGAGAGGCTCGCGCGCTGCTCCACGGGGTCGATGTTGAGGATCACGGCCTCGATCTCGTCGCCCTTCTTGAAGAGGTCGGCGGGGTTGTTGACGCGTTCGAGCGCGAGCTCGGAGATGTGGATGAGGCCTTCGATGCCTTCCTCGATCTCCATGAACACGCCGAAGTCCGTGATGCCCGTGACCTTGCCCTTGACCGGCGTGCCGGGCGGGTAGCGGTCGGGGAGGGCGCTCCACGGATCTTCGCTGGTCTGGCGAAGACCGAGGGAGATGCGGCGCTCCTTCGGGTCGATGCGCAGGATGACCGCCTCCACCTCGTCGCCCTCCTTGAGGAGTTCGTTGGGGTGGCGGACGCGCTTCGTCCAGCTCATCTCGGAGACGTGCACGAGGCCTTCGAGGCCCGCCTCGATCTCCACGAACGCGCCGAAGTTGGTCAGGTTGGTGACCTTGCCGCTGACGCGCTGGCCGATCGCGTACTTCTCGACGGCGCTCTGCCACGGGTCGTTGGACAGGCTCTTCATCGAGAGGTTGATGCGCTCGCGCTCGCCGTCCACGTCGATGACCTGGACCTGGACCTTGTCACCGACCTTGACGACGTCGCGGGGGTGGTTGAAGCGGCCGTAGGTGAGCTCGCTGCGGTGCACGAGACCGTCGATGCCGCCGAGGTTGACGAACACGCCGAAATCGGTGATCTCGACGACTTCGCCCTCGAAGACCTCGCCGGGCGCGAGGCGGTGCATGGTCTCCTCGCGGGCCTCGGCCTTCTTGGCCTCGAGGATCGCGCGGTGCGAGATGATCACGCGGTTGCGCTTGCGGTTGAGCTCGATGAGCTTCACGCGCAAGGGCTTGCCGACGTACGGGTCGAGGTCGTTCACGCGGCGCGTGTCCACCTGCGAGGCGGGCAGGAACGCGCGGATGCCCTCGATCTGGGCGACGAGACCGCCGCGGACCTTCTCGGTGATGTCCACCTCGAAGGCTTCGTCACGGGTCTGCAGGTCGGCCAGCACGCGCCAGCCCTTGTCCTGATCGGCGCGCTTCTTGCTGAGCACGATCACGCCGTTGGGAATGTCGGCGCGCACGACGTACGCCTCGACCTTGTCCCCCGGCTTGAACATCGCCTGGGCCTGCTCCATCGTGATCGGCTCGTCGGCGATCTGGGAGAAGGGAATGACACCCTCCACCTTCGCGCCGACATCCACGGCGATGCCCTCGTTCCCGATGAACACGACCGTGCCCTCGACCACGTCGCCGCGGTTGACCTCACGCACGCCGGGGACGTTCTCGGCGGCGAGGACGTCCTCCATGGTCATGGCCGGGTATTCGGTCTCCTCGGCCTGCGCGCGGGTGTTCACCGTAGGAGTGGGAGTGCTGGTCGTGCCCGTGCTGGTCTGCTCGGGCTGAGGGGCCCCGCCTTCGGCGGCGGGGGTCGGGGTAGCCTGGTCTTCCATCAACTGAAATCCTCCTGTAGCTCGCGCATGCGCGAGGCAACATCTCATTGTAACACCGCAGAGCGTGCCTTCACAAGCGCGAATTTCTGGACCGGGCACAACCGTGGGCGCAGCTCCGGCGCCAGGCCGCACTTGACGAGTCGGGAAGGCGCCGCTATACTTCCTTCCGCTGAGACCCGAGGCGAGCCGAGGGGGCAGGCGACCACAGTGGTGGGGCATCGTCTAACGGCAGGACTACGGTTTCTGGCACCGTCAATCAAGGTTCGAATCCTTGTGCCCCAGCCAGATGAGCTCGGCGGACCTTCGGGTCCGCCGAGCTTCCTTTTGGTTCCTGCTTCCTCGCGGACCTCGCGCTATGAAAAGTAAAGTGCTTGTGGAACCATCCCGGCGCCCCAACCCTGTTAACCTACGTTCATGACGGCACAGACGCAGTACGACGTGGTCATCGTGGGCGGCGGCCCCGCCGGACTCACCAGCGCCATCTACACCGGCCGCGCCAACCTCCGCACCCTCGTCCTCGAGAAGGGCCAGCCCGGCGGCCAGATCGCCCAGACCGAGGAGGTCGAGAACTACCCCGGCTTCCCCGACCCCATCAGCGGCATGGAGCTCAGCCAGCGCATGGTCCAGCAGGCCGAGAAGTTCGGCGCCCGCCTCGAGATGGACGAGGTCGAGACCATCACCAGACAGGGTGACCGCTTCCTGATCAAGGGCTACGAGGCCACCTACGAGGCGCGCGCCGTCATCATCGCCACCGGCGCCAACCCCAAGCGGCTCGGCGTCACCGGCGAGGACCTCTTCTGGGGCCGCGGCGTCAGCACCTGCGCCACCTGCGACGGCTTCTTCTACCGCGGCAAGCACGTCGTCGTGATCGGCGGCGGGGACGCCGCCGTCGAGGAGGGCCTCTTCCTCACGAAGTTCGCCGAGACCGTCACGCTGATCCACCGCCGCGACTCGCTGCGCGCCAACAAGGTCGCGCAGGCGCGCGCCTTCGCCAACCCGAAGATGCGCTTCGTGTGGGACACCGTCGTCGACGAGGTGCTCGGCGGCGACGACGGTCTCGTGCGAGGCGTGCGGCTGCGCGACCTCAAGACGGGGGAGAGCTACGACCACCCCACCGACGGCGTGTTCGTCTTCATCGGACACGTGCCGAACACGGACTTCCTCGGGGACGTCGTGAAGCTCCGCGACGACGGGTACGTCGACGTCCACGACGAGATCCTCACCAGCACCGAGGGCGTGTTCGCGGCGGGCGACGTCAGCGACAGCGTGTACCGTCAGCTCGCCACCAGCGTCGGGGCGGGCACGCGCGCCGCGATGAGCGCCGAACGCTGGCTCGCCGAGCGCGAGCTCACCGAGGGCGCCTCCAGCGTTCCCGGCGCCACCGCCGAGACGTCCGTGGCGGCCACGCGAGGCTAGGCGCGCTATGGTGAGGCCGCCCCGCGCGCGGGGCGGCCTTCCTCATGACCCGATCCTCCCGGACCTCCCTGCCGCGCCTCCTCCTCGGACGCGCGCTCCGGCTCGCGCGCAGCCTCGACGCCCGTCAGGCCCGCCCCGACGACGCCTGGGCCGCCGCCCGCCTCACCCCCGGCGAGCGCGGCGTGTACCTCCGAATGGACCCGCGCGACCGCGAGCACGCCGTCCGCGTGGCCCGCCACCTCCTCGGCGACCACCCCGGCGCGTCCCCCGAGCTCGTCGCGGCGGCCCTGCTGCACGACGCGGGCAAGAGCGTCCGCCGCTACCGCGTCGTCGAGCGCGTCCTCGTCGGGCTCGTCCCGGAACGCCTGTGCCGCGTCCTGCCCGGCGGCGCGCTGCGTGTCCGCGCCCGTCACCCGGAGATCGGCGCCCGCCTCCTGCGCGAGGCGGGCGCGCGGGGACGCGTCGCCGATCTCGTCGAGCGGCACCACGCGTGGGGCGGCGACGCCGAGGCGGCCCTGCT
>NZ_KI912659.1:2773-5659 GCF_000519345.1 Deinococcus pimensis DSM 21231 | reverse complement strand
GAGGCGGCGGTGGCGGCCCTGCGGGTGCTGCCGCCCTCGCCCGCGCGGGCCGAGCTGGAGGAGCTCGCGGGCAGCGCGGTGGACCGGGTGAGCTGAACGATCGCCCGGCGGCCTGTGCCCTCGGCCGGGGTTTGCCGGGGGAGCTTCGCGGAATGTGGTCTACTTGTCCCGGCGTGTCCGCGCCGGGACGCTTCGTGGTCCCCGGGCGGTCCGCAACGTCATGCAGCGGCGTGAATAGAGATGCCTAATGCACGTTTGTTTGGTTGGGCGTGTATAATGTGGCGGCTCACACACGGAGGACCCGGAATGACATCCTCAGCACTCACCTGGCAGGGCCTGATGGCGCAGATGGAACGCGCCCTGCCCTACGCACGCGCCAGCGAGCAGTCCCTGGCGTACTTCAAGTACCCGAAACGCACCCTCAGCGTGTCCCTCCCCGTCCGCATGGACGACGGGCACATCGAGGTGTTCCGCGGGTACCGCACCGTCCACTCCATCGCGCGCGGCCCCTCCACCGGAGGCGTGCGCTACAAGCCCGGCCTCACCGCCCACGAATGCGAGGTGCTCGCGGCCGTCATGACCCTCAAGTGCGCCGTGATGGACCTCCCGCACGGCGGCGCCAAGGGCGGCGTGGACGTGGATCCCACCACGCTCTCCGTCACGGAGCTCGAACGCCTCACGCGCCGCTACACCAGCGAACTCGTCGGCCTCATCGGCCCCGGCGAGGACGTCCTCGCGCCCGACATCGGCACCGACGAGCGCGTCATGGCGTGGATGCTCGACACGTACAGCGAGAACCGCGGCACCACCACCACCGGCGTCGTCACCGGCAAACCCATCCCGCTCGGCGGCAGCTTCGGCAGCAAGGAGGCCCGCGGACGCAGCGCCGCGCAGGTCATCGAACGCACCCTCGCCGATCACAACGTCGACGGTGAGGTCAGCGTCGCCGTGCACGGCTTCGGCGACGTCGGGCGCGTCATCGCGCGCCGCCTCGTCGCGCAGGGCGCGAAGGTCGTCGCCGTCGCCGACCAGGCGGGCGCCGTCCACGACCCGCGCGGCCTCGACGTCGAGGCGCTCGTCGCGCACCGCGACCTCACCGGCAGCGTCAGCGGCTTCGCCGACCCCATGCTGCCCGGCCACCTCCTCACCCTCGACGTGACGGTCCTCGTGCTGTCCGCCGACTGGGGCACCCTCGGCGAGGGCATCGCGCCCGGCGTGCGCGCCCGCTTCGTCGTGGAGGCCGCCAACCGCGCCGTCCTCCCCGAGGCCGAGCCTTACCTGTCCGGCACCGTCGTGCCCGACCTCGTCGCCAGCAACGGCGGCGTGACCCTGAGCTACCTCGAATGGGTGCAGGACGCCAGCAGCTTCTTCTGGACGGAGGAGGAGATCTCCACCGCCCTGGAGCGCCGCACCGCCAAGATGCTCGATACCGTCCTCAGCGTGAAACGCGACCTCGGCACGGACCTCCGCACCGCCGCGTACGCCCTCGCGCTCGACCGCCTGCACGACGCCACCGCACTGAGAGGGGTGTACCCGTGACCACGCCAGCCGACCAGAAGGCCCAAGACATCGCCCGAGCGCAGTCCATTCCCAGCTACCTCGACCCGCAGCACCTCGGGCCGTACGGCATCTTCCTGGAGCAGGTGGAGCGCGTCACGCCCTACCTCGGCAAGCTCGCCTACTGGGTCGAGACCCTCAAGCGGCCCAAGCGCATCCTCGTCGTGGACGTGCCCATCCACCTCGACGACGGCAGCGTCGCGCACTTCGAGGGCTACCGCGTCCAGCACAACACCAGCCGCGGCCCCGCCAAGGGCGGCGTGCGCTTCCACCAGGACGTCACCCTCTCGGAGGTCATGGCGCTCAGCGCGTGGATGACCGTCAAGAACGCCGCCGTGAACCTCCCGTACGGCGGCGGCAAGGGCGGCATCCGCGTCGACCCGCGCACCCTCTCCAACAGCGAGCTCGAACGCCTCACGCGCCGCTACACCAGCGAGATCAGCATCATCATCGGGCCCGACAAGGACATCCCCGCGCCCGACGTGAACACCAACCCGCAGATCATGGCGTGGATGATGGACACCTACAGCATGAACGTCGGCCGCACCGCGACGGGGGTCGTGACGGGCAAACCCATCAGCCTCGGCGGTTCCCTCGGCCGCGGCGACGCCACGGGCCGCGGCGTGTTCGTCACGGGCGCGGAGGCCATGCGTCAGGCGGGCGTGGACATGCAGGGCGCGCGCGTCGCCGTGCAGGGCTTCGGCAACGTCGGCAACGCCGCCGCGCGCATCTTCACGTCGCACGGCGCGAAGGTCGTCGCGATCCAGGACGTCACCGCCACGGTGTACAGCGAGGCCGGCATCGACCCCGTCGCCGCGCTCGACCACCTTCGCGCGCACGGCACGCTCGCCGGGCTGCCTGGCGCGCAGGAGATCGCCAAGGGCGACTTCTGGAGCGTCCCCTGCGACGTCATGATCCCCGCCGCGCTCGAAAACCAGATCACCGTGGACACCGCGCCGAAGATCACCGCGAAGGTCATCGTGGAGGGCGCCAACGGCCCCACCACGCCCGCCGCGGACGACCTGCTGCGCGAGAAGGGCGTCCTCGTGGTGCCCGACGTGCTCGCCAACGCGGGCGGCGTCACGGTCTCCTACTTCGAGTGGGTGCAGGACTTCAGCAGCTTCTTCTGGACCGAGGAGGAGATCAACAACCGCCTCGACCGCATCATGCGCGAGGCCTACCTCAGCCTCGCCGACGTCGCCGAGCGGCACAAGGTCACGCTGCGCACCGCCGCGTACATCGTGGCCTGCACGCGCGTGCTGGAGTCGCGCGCCCTGCGCGGCCTCTACCCCTGAGCACGCCCGCGCGCCCCGCGGCAGGGCCGCGGGG
>NZ_KI912659.1:2471-2673 GCF_000519345.1 Deinococcus pimensis DSM 21231 | reverse complement strand
CTTCGGGCTGGAGTTCGGCCTCGCGTTCCAGATGCGTGACGACCTGCTCGACATCGCGTCGGATCCCGCGACGCTCGGCAAGCCCGTCGGGGGAGACCTGCGCGAGGGCAAGGTGACCCTGCCGATCCTGCACCTGCTCGGCGGCCCGGACGGCTGCGAGGTGCGCGACATCGTGGAGCGCCGCGCCTCGGGCGAGGGGGAC
>NZ_KI912659.1:0-2371 GCF_000519345.1 Deinococcus pimensis DSM 21231 | reverse complement strand
GGCGCCGCCCTGATCGGGCTGCTGGGTGTCGAGCGCCGCGAGGCGGGCGGGCCGCTCGTTCATGCGGGGCTGACGCTCCTCCGCGCGGGCCTGCTCGCGCTCCCCTCGTTTGCGGGCCCGGGGGCCCCTGCCGTTGTCTGTCATGTCCGTCTCCTGAGAGAAGTCGATCTGTCGTCCGATGGGATTCACCTGGGCGATCGTGATGGTCACGGGGTCACCCACGCGGAAGGTCTGACCGCTCGAGCGGCCCTTGAGCATCTGTGCGTCCTCGATGAAGAAGTAGTAGTCGTCGTCGAGGTTGCTGATGTGCAGCAGCCCTTCCACGCCGTTCTCCAGCGCGACGAACAGGCCGAAGCTCGTGACGCCGCTGACCGTCCCGTCGAAGGTCTCCCCGAGGTGGGCCTGCGCCCACTTCGCCTGGTAGTACTTCGTGAGGTCACGTTCCGCCTCGGCGGCGGAGCGCTCGCGTTCGCTGGTGTGCTCGCCCATCTTCGGCAGGGCGGCGCGCAACTCCTCCATCTCCCGTCCCTGCCCGCGTCCCTCGATCACGGCGCGCACCGCGCGGTGCACGATCAGATCCGGGTAGCGGCGGATGGGGGAGGTGAAGTGCAGGTACTCCTCGAAGGCGAGGCCGAAGTGACCGAGGTTCTCCTCGGCGTACCGCGCCTGCTTCAGCGAGCGCAGCAGCAGCGTGTTGACCGCCGTCTCCTGCGGGGTGCCGCGCACCTGCTTCAGCGCCGCCTGGTACGCCTGCGGCGTCGGCTCCGTCCCGAGGCCGATGCCCATCTTCGCGAGGGCCGCACTGACCTCCTGGAAGCGGCCCGGGGTGGGGTCCTCGTGCACGCGGTAGAGCGCGGGCACGTTCCGTTCGAGCAGGAAGCGCGCGATGACCTTGTTCGCGAGGAGCATCAGGTCCTCGATCATGCCGCGCGCCGTCTCCTCGCGGATCGGGATGAGCTGGAGGTTGCCCTCCTTGTCCACGTCCACCTTGACCTCACGCAGCTTGAAGTCGAGGCTGCCCTCACGCAGGCGCTTCTGACGCATGCGCGTGGTGAGCTTGAGCAGCAGGTGCAGGTCGCCCTCCACCTTGCGGGCGTGCTCCGGCAGGGTCGCGACGCCCTCGCTGTAGGCCTGCACCTCGTCGTAGGTGAGGCGCGCCTGCGAGCGGATCACGGATTCCGCGACCTGCACGTCCTGCACGTCGCCGTCCGCGTTCACGGTCACGAGCGCGGAGAGCGTGAGGCGGTCCTCGTTCGGCACGAGGCTGCACACGCCGTTCGAGAGCCGCTCGGGCAGCATCGGCAGGACGCGGCCGGGCAGGTACACGCTCGTCGCGCGGGCGTAGGCGTCCTCGTCGAGGGCGGTGCCGGGACGCACGTAGTGCGACACGTCCGCGATGTGGACGCCCACGAGGAAGTTGCCGTTCTCGGCGGGGCGGATGTGGATCGCGTCGTCGAAGTCCTTCGCGTCGCGGCCGTCCACCGTGAAGACGTGCTCATCGCGCAGGTCCAGCCGACGCGCGATCACGTCGTCGGGAATGCGCGCCGGGACGCCCTCGGCCTCCGCGAGGGCCGCCCCGGAGAACTCGGCCTGCAGGTCGTACTTGAAGATGACGGCCTGCGTCTCGGTCTCGGGATCGTCGGTCTCGCCGAGGAGCTTCTCGACGCGGCCGAACACCTCGTCCTCGCCGGTGTGCTCCGGCCAGAAGAGCCGCGCGATGACGCGCGCGCCCACCGGCACGTCCTCCGTGCCGTCCGGAACGAGCAGGATGCGGTGCCGGGCGCGGGTATCGTCCGCCTTGAGGATCGCGTAGCCCTTGGAGCGCTCCAGCGTCCCGACGAGGCTGGAGTGATGCCGCTGCACGATGCGCACGACGGTCGCGCGAGGCGAGGACTCGCGTCCGCCGCGGCGTCCGCCGTCCGAACGGCCCTCGGGCCGCACGAGCACCGTGTCGCCGTTCCAGGCTTCCAGGGTGGATTCGGGCGGGATGTAGTAGTCGTCGCCGCCGCCCTCGGGAATCACGAAGCCGAAGCCGCCGCTCGTGGCCTGGAAGCGGCCACGCACGAGGTTCATCGCCTCGGGAAGGCCGTAGGTGCGCTTGCGGGTGCGGACCACGTCACCCGTCGTGACGAGGCGCTCCAGGCTGCGCTCCACGTCGCCGCGCGACTCGAACTGCTCGCGCTCGCGGCGCGGGATCTGACGTTCGAGGTCGCGGACGTGCACGGGACGGCCCACGCGGCGCAGCAGGTCCAGCAGCAGCGAACGCTCGTCCGTCGGGGTCTCGTCCTCCTCGGGACGGGCCGCGACGCTCACGGCGTCGGGCGTGCTGGGCACGCTGGGACCGTCCGGCAGGGCGGGCGCGGTCGGCTCG
>NZ_KI912658.1:272-3054 GCF_000519345.1 Deinococcus pimensis DSM 21231 | reverse complement strand
CGACGCCGTAGACGGTGCTGGCGAGCGCGCTGGTGTCCTCGCCGGGCACGACGAGGTCCGCGATGCCGAGCGCGAGCGCTTCGCCGTGGGTGCGGACGCTGGGTTCGCCGGAACGGTTGAGGCTCGTGGCGGCGAGCAGGCCGCCGCAGGCCTCGACGAGGGCGCGCGCGACGGGTGACGCGGGTTCGCGCAGGCCGACCTTGCCGTCCCGGACGAGCCATTCGGGGCAGGCCCTGCTGGCGGGCGCGACGAGGGTGAGCCCGCCGGGCCAGAGCGTCACGAGCTTCTCCCAGCGGACGCGGACGTCGCCCGTGAGGTCGAGCAGACGCTCGGCGGCGTGGGGCAGGCACAGGACCTGCAGGGCCTTCTCGGCGGGTCGGCCCTTGAGGACGTAGATGCGGGCGACGGCGTTCTCATCGAAGGGGTGGGCGCCGAGACCCCAGACGGTGTCGGTCGGGAAGGCCACGCAGCGTCCGGCCATGAGGGCGTCGCGCGCGTCCTGGAGGGCAGGTTCGGGGAGTTCGGGGGTCGTGGGTTCTTCACTCATGCTCTGCGCACCATAAAATTCACTAAGCCCTTCGCTCATACGAATATAATTCGATCATGCCTGTCTTTGAGTACCGTGTGCGCGACCGCTCCGGGAAGATCATCAAGTCCTAGATCGAGGCCGATACCCTCGCTTAGGTCCGCGACGCCCTGCGGGCCAAGGAACTCTTCATCGTCGACATCAAGGTACCGAAGACGGGCCTGTAGGGCGACGTCAAGATTCCCTTCCTCGACAACCGTCCTCCCGGACTTAAACCCGTCGCGATCTTCTCGCGTCAGCTGTCCACCATGATCAACTCCGGTGTGCCGCTCGTGTAGTCGCTCGCGATCATGTAGCGCCAGATGGAGCACAAGGGCTTCCAGAAGATCATCAAGGACATGCGGGTCGACGTGGAGTCCGGACAGCCGCTCTCCGACACGATGGCGAAGTATCCCAAGACCTTCAACCGCCTCTACCTCAACCTCGTGCGCGCCGGCGAGGCGTCCGGTACGCTCGACAGCATCCTCGACCGCATCAGCTCCTTCCTGGAGAAGGACCTCGCGCTGCGCGGCAAGATCAAGAGCTCCATGACGTACCCGGTCATCGTGCTCGTCTTCGCGATCGGCATCACGTACTTCCTCCTGACGACCATCGTGCCGCAGTTCGCGGGCATCCTCACGCAGCTCGGCGCGCCCCTGCCGCTCCTGACGCGCGTCCTGATCGCCGTGGCGGACTTCCTCAAGACGAAGACGTGGCTGCTCGCGCTCATCATCGGCGCGCTCGGCCTCGCGTTCCGGCAGTACTACAAGACGAAGCAGGGCCGTCACGTCATCGACGACTTCAAGCTGCGCGTGCCCGTGATGGGGTCGCTGCTGCGCCGCGCCGCCATCGCGTCCTTCGCGCGCACCTTCGGCCTGCTGCTCTCCAGCGGCGTGAACATCATCGAGAGCCTGGAGATCACGAAGGGCACCGCGAACAACATCATCATCGAGGACACGCTCGACAACGCCCGCAACGTGGTGATGGTGGGCGAGCAGATGTCAGGCAGCCTCGCGACGAGCAAGATCTTCCCGCCGATGGTCGTGTCGATGGTCGCGATCGGCGAGGAGACGGGCTCGCTCGACGACATGCTCGCGAAGGTCGCGGACTTCTACGACCGCGAGGTGGACGAGGCGGTGGAGCAGCTCACCGCCGCGATCGAGCCGATCATGATCGTGTTCCTCGGCGGCATCGTCGGCGTGATCGTCGCGGGCATGTTCCTCCCGATGTTCAGCATCATCGGTCAGCTCAGCAAGTGAGGCTGCAGGCGGACGACGAGGATTCCCGGTCCGCTCCAATCGTTCCCAGACCGTCAGAACAGGGGCACCCATCTCGGGTGCCCCTGTTCTCCGTCCGGTACGCGTCGAGACGTCCTCCTCCCCTCGCCGACGCTTCGACGACGGGAAACCACGCGGTCGCCTGCCGGGCCAGTCAGGATCCGGTCGAGCCTGGGCGCCTTCCGCCACCTGCCCTCACCCGGAGAGCAGCGCAGCAGTCTCTGCTTCTGCATGAGGTCGGCAGGACGGCACGACTTCGACGTCGGCGTCACAGGACGAGCAGAGAGACGACGCCGAGGGCGAGCGCGGCGGTGACACCAGCGAGAGCAGCGACGCGGACGCGGCGGCGGCGATCACGACGCGCGTGACGTTCGTAGCGGGCCGCGAGGTGGGCGAGAATGCCGCCCTCGCCGGATTCGGCCAGGGTGACTTCTAAGGCGTCGTCGAGGACGTCGACGTACGCGCCGTGCTGCCGGGCGTCCCTCCAGAAGTCGGCGGGCAGGCGGTACACGTTCAGCCCCTCGCGTTCGAGCTCCCGAAGGCGGCGGACGACGAGGAGTCGGTCGCGCCAGCCGGACACCGGTGGGTCGGGGAGGTAGAACGCCATGCGGCGAGTATAGGCGGCGGGCCGCGCGGCTCGTTCCGGGGCGCACCTCACGAAGGATCGACGCCGCGTGCGGGACGTCATCGAGCGAGCGGGACGGTGCCATGTCTCGGAACGTCGTGCGTCCACCGAACGGCGGCGCCCCGGCGTTCGTCGGGGCGCCGCGCCGGGAACGACTACTGGAGGTTGAGCGCCATCGCGAAGGTCGCGGCGGTCCCGCCGATCGCGAACAGGTGCGAGGACTCACGCAGCGCCCGCAGGGAGAGGCGCACGTCCGAGCGAGGCAGACCCGCCACGATCCCGGCCGCCACGTACAGAGCGCCCCCGACCGCGAAC
>NZ_KI912658.1:0-172 GCF_000519345.1 Deinococcus pimensis DSM 21231 | reverse complement strand
GCCCTGAGCGTCACGCTCGACGGACGCGGCGGCGAGGAGACGCTCCGCGTCACGCGGATCGTGAACTGCTCGGGCCCCTCGTGCGACGTGACACGCCTCGACTCGCCGCTCGTGGCGTCCGTCCTCGCGAGCGGCGCGGGCAGGCCGCACCCCACGGGCCTCGGGTTCGACG
>NZ_KI912657.1:116565-118265 GCF_000519345.1 Deinococcus pimensis DSM 21231 | reverse complement strand
GGGCCAGCAGGTCCAGCGGGTCCGGCGCGGCCTCGACGGCCGAGGAGTCCTCGTCCGCCGCCCCGGGAGCCGAGGGGACCTCCGCGAGCATCGCGCCCGAGGGCAGGTCCATGAAGCCCGCCCTGACGCCGCGCTCCTTCGCCCAGCGGAGCGCCACGTACTCCGGGCTGAACGCCGCGAAGGGGTACATCACCGAGCGGCCCTCCTCGCCCGGCACGTACGCGAGGAGCGCCACGGGCGGGACGAGGTCCTCGTGCGTGACGAAGGCCGTGAGGTCGTCGGCGTCCACGGGTCCCTCCACCAGCACGTGGTCGGGCCGCAGGGCCTCCAGAGCCTGCAGGAGGCTGCGCGCCGAGCCCGGGCCGTGATGCCGGATCCCGAGGACCGTCACGCGGGCCGCGTCCGACATCAGCTCACCTCGCGGCAGGCGTCGTAGAACTCACCCCAGCCCGCGCGGCGCTTCACGGCCGTCTCGAGGTACTCGCGCCACACCAGCGGGTCCTGCGTGGGGTCCTTCACGACGGCCCCGACGAGGCTCGCCGCGACGTCCCCGGCGCTGGGCGTGCCGTCCCCGAAGTGCGCGGCGAGCGTGAGGCTCTGGTTCATCACGCTGATCGCCTCCGCGGTGCTGAGGGTGCCGCTCGGCGTCTTGAGGGTGGTCTTCCCGTCGAGGGTGACGCCCGCGCGCAGCTCACGGAAGACGGTGACGACGCGGCGCACCTCCTCGTGGGCGGGCGGCACCTCGGGCAGGCCGAGCGCGCGCCCGAGCTGCGCGACGCGCTGCGTGACGATGCCGATCTCCTCGTCGAGGGTGGCGGGCGTCGGCAGGACCACCGTGTTGAAGCGCCGCTTGAGGGCGCTGGAGAGCTCGTTGACGCCCTTGTCGCGGTTGTTCGCGGTGGCGATGAGGTTGAAGCCGCGCGTCGCCTGCACCTCCGAGCGCAGTTCCGGCACGGGCAGCGTCTTCTCCGAGAGGATCGTGATGAGCGTGTCCTGCACGTCGCTGGGAATGCGGGTGAGCTCCTCGACACGGGCGATGCGGCCCTCGCGCATCGCGTGCATGACGGGGCTCTCCACGAGGGCGGCCTCGCTGGGTCCCTCCGCGAGGAGGCGCGCGTAGTTCCAGCCGTAGCGTACGGCCTCCTCGGACGTTCCGGCGGTGCCCTGCACGAGCAGGGTGCTGTCGCCGCTCACGGCGGCCGCGAGGTGCTCGCTGACCCAGCTCTTGGCGGTGCCGGGCACGCCGAGCAGCAGCAGGGCCCGGTCCGTCGCGAGGGTGGCCACGGCGACCTCCATGAGGCGGCGGTCGCCGACGTACTTCGGCGTGACGACCGTGCCGTCGGGGAGGGTGCCCCCGACGAGGTACGTCACGACGGCGCGCGGGCTGAGGTTCCAGCGCGGCGGGCGGGGGTGCGCGTCGTGCGCGGCGAGGGCGGCGAGTTCGTGCGCGTAGGCCTGCTCGGCGTGCTGTCTCAGGACGTTCGTGGGCTGGGTCATTCGGTGCTCCTCTTGGAGAACGCGAGCCGGAGCTCGCGGCGGAGGCGGAGGGTGTGCGTGAGGGCCGCCCAGGCCCCGTGCGCGTCGTCGTCGGCGGTCGCCGGGAGTTCGGGGAGCGGCGTGTCGGGGTCGAGGCGGTACGCGGCCTCGCTCGTCTGCGCGGTCCACGGCCAGCGAAGGCCGCGCGCGCCCTCGGGTCCGGA
>NZ_KI912657.1:111412-116465 GCF_000519345.1 Deinococcus pimensis DSM 21231 | reverse complement strand
CGCGGCGGCGCGCGCGGTCCGCCCGGTCATCCAGGTGCGGACGGGTTCCGGGGCAGGGTCCGCGCCGAACGCGTCGGGTTGCTGGGCGCGCAGGAGCAGCAGCGCGAGGGCGTGCTTGCAGGGGAACTTGCGGCTGGGGCACGTGCAGCGGGTCGCGCCGGGTTCGGCGCGGTCCACGCTCGTGAGGTAGGGCGTCTTGCCGCTGCCCTGGCAGTGGCCCCACAGGACGTCGTGATCGGCGTGCAGGGCGGCCCAGCGGGCGGGTGAGGCGAGGCTGCGGGCGCTGGCGGCGCTGGCGGCGTCGGGAGCGAGGGTCAGGATGCGGTCGGTCGTGAGCTCGGCCAAGGGGTCACCTGTTTCGGTCCTGCGTAGAATTACGTTATTACCGTAATACAGTTTCTCACGTCTGTCCAATGGTTCGGCTCAGACGAGCGCGCGCACCCGATCCCGCCCCGCGTCCTTCGCGGCGTACAGCGCGCGATCCGCGCGCTGCAGCAGCGTCCCCGCGTCGTCCGTCGGCCGAGCCTCGGCCACGCCGCAGCTCACCGTGACCCGCCCCACCCTGGGGTGCGCCACCCGCGCGAGGGCCGCCTGAAGCCGCAGCGCGATCTCCTGGGCGCCGATCAGGTCGCAGCCGGGCAGGATCATCAGGAATTCCTCGCCGCCCCAGCGTCCGAACAGGTCGCCCTCGCGCAGGGTGGCGCGCATCGTGGTCGAGGCCAGGCGCAGCACCTCGTCCCCGACGTCGTGCCCGAAGGCGTCGTTGACCCCCTTGAAGTGATCGAGGTCGAGCGCCACGACGCTCACGGCGCCCGCCACCCCGCGCGCCGCGGCGAGTTCCGCCTGCAGCCACGACGTGAGCTGACGTCGGTTCGGCAGGCCCGTGAGCGCGTCCACGTTCGCGAGCCGCTCGTGGTGCCGCGCGCTTCTCACCGCCTGCACGTACGCGTCGCGCAGGCGGCCCAGCAGCGCGAGGCCCGCGATGAAGGCCGCGTGCATGACGTAGAGCTGCACGAGCGCGTTGCCGTACAGGGCCAGGTCGCGGGCGCCGCTCAGGTTCGACGCGAAGAACGCCACGCCCATGCCGAGCAGCGCGGCGTACAGGACCGTGCACAGCAGCAGCGCCTGCCGCGCGGGCAGCACGAGCGCCGCGACGACGTACATCAGCGGAAGCCACAGCGAGTAGCTGCCCAGCCCGTACGACAGACGGTCCACGAAGAGGAGCGCCGCGAACTTCACGAGGCCGCCCACGACCTCCAGGGTCAGCTCGACCGCGCCCACGACGTGGAACGCCCTGGGGCGTCGCCACAGCCACAGCAGCAGGCCCGCGCTCTTGACGACGATGAGGGCCAGCCCGACGACGTCGAACGTCTCGAAGCGGAAGAGCGGCGTCAGGATCAGGCTGACCACCGAGGACGCCGTCACGCAGCCCAGCAGGATCAGCAGGGCCCCCCGCCGGAAGGTGAACTCCGGCGCGAAGACCGCTTCATCCGACAAAGCGCCGCTCATGGCGTCACGCTACCCGCCCGCGTCTGACAGGAGCCTTACTCCACCTCCGCGCTGACCCGAAGGTGACGCGACGCGGGCATCATGCGCGCATGACCCGTATCGATGTCGCGACGCGGCGGACCGTCCTGGCCTACCTCGAGGAGCACGGCCGCACCCCGCCCGGGACGCTGGCCCGTCACGCGGACCTCTCGCGCGAGGACCTCGCGCTGCTGCTCGAACAGCTCCTCGCCGACGGCACGGTCTGGGTGTCCGCCGGGGGCTACGAACTCGCGCGGGTCCGTCACGAGGCGTCGCTCGTCGCTTCCGACTTCGAGGACCGCGTCGCGGCGTACCTCACGGGCCGCAAGGACTCCGCGGCGGGCGTGGGCAGGGGCACGGGACTCAGCCTCGACGAGGCCCGCGCGGCCTGTGAGGTGCTGCTCGCGGAGGGGCGACTGCGCGCGACCAGCGTGGGCAGCCTGCGGCTCTACACGGCGCCCGTCGGCGCGCCTCGAGGGTGAAACAGGGCAGTTACAGAACGAGCCGGTCCAGGCGTGGGGCAGGGAGAGGTAGACGGTGGCGCCGACGCCCGGCTCCCCGCGCGCCCACACGCGCCCCCCGTGCCGGGCGAGGATGCGGCGCACGTTCGCAAGACCGACGCCCGCGCCCTCGTAGTCCTCGTGGAGGCGTCCGAAGACCCGGAAGAGTTCCTCCGCGCGGGCCTGCTCGAAGCCGACGCCGTTGTCGCGCACCCACAGCCGCACCTCGTCGCGGGTGACGTCCGCGCCGATCTCGACTCGCGCGACGTCGCGCGTGCGCGTGAACTTGAGGGCGTTGTGCACGACGTTCGTGAGGGCCTGCCGCAGCAGCATGAGGTCGCCGCGCACGACAGGCAGCTCCGCGATCTCCCACAGCACGCTGCGCCCGCGCAGCATCGGAACGAGGTCGCTGCGGACCTGCGACACGAGCGGCCCGAGCGCCACGTCCTGCCACTGCAGCTCACGACGCTCGAACCGCGCGAGGCCCCGCAGGTCCGCGACGAGTTCCGTGACGCGCTCGGCCTCCGCGCGGATCACGGCGAGCGGCGCGCTCACACGCTCCCCGAGGGCCTGTCCGAGCCGCCGTTCGAGCAGCGCGGCGAACCCGCTGATGCGCTGCGCGGGCTCCTGCAGGTCCTGCGACAGCGCGCCCGCGAAGGCCGTGAGCTCCGCGTTGAGGGCTTCGAGCCGCGCCGTGCGCTCCCGGACGCGCAGTTCGAGGTCCGCGTTCGCGCTGCGCAGCGCCTCGTCGAGCCGCTTGCGGTCGGTGATGTCGAAGTCCACCCCGATGGACCGCACGGCGCGGTCCCCGTCGAACACGACCTGTCCGACCGTGTGCAGCCACCGCACCGAGCCGTCGGGCAGGATCACCCGGAAGTCCTGATCGTACGGGCGGCGCTCCTCCAGCGACGCGCGAAAGGCGTCGCCCAGCGCCGGGCGGTCTGCGGGATGCACGGTGGACTCGAAGGCCTCGAAGGTGGCGGGCGCGCCGGGCGGCAGGCCGAGCAGGCCGCGCATCTCGCCCAGCCAGATGGTCTCGTCGCGCTGCATGTCCCAGTCCCACAGGCCGATGCCCGCCGACTGCAACGCGAGCGCGAGCCGGTCGTGGTTGCGCCGCAGTTCCTCCTCGGTGTGCTTGCGCCCCTCGATGTCGCGGACGTACACGCCGAGCCCGCCGCTCATGGGGTGCGCGCTCACCTCCACCCAGCGGCCCACGACGGGCGAGACGGTCTCGAAGCGGTCCACGTGACGCTCCGTGAGCGCGCGTCCGAGTCGGTCCCAGGATTCGGAACCCGTCGCCTCGGGGAACGCCTCGGCGAGGTGACGGCCCAGCACCTCGCCCGGCTCCCGTCTCCACAGGCGGAAGGCGCCGCCGTTCGCGTACGTGAGCCGACCGTCGTGGTCGAGAAGGAAGAACGCGTCGTCGACGCTTTCGAGCACCTCGCGCTTGAGGGCGAGTTCGGCCTCCACGCGGCCGTGCAGGCGCGCGCGTTCCAGCGCGAGGGCGCAGCTCACGGCGACCGTGGAGAGGTACTCGCGCTCGGCGTCGCCGAAGTCGTGGTCGTCGTCGAAGCTCACCGCGAGGACGCCGAGCACGGCGCCGCCCGCTTCCAAGGGGAGCGCCGCCACGGCGCCCGTCGGGTGGGTGGTGTCCTGCGGCATGTGCGGGTAGTGGCGGCGCAGGTCCGCGCGGCCCAGGATCCTCGCCTGCCCGTCGCGGGCGGTGTCGGTGATGGGGAGGTTCAGCGCGAGGTCCACGACGGCCCAGTCTGCGAGGTCCTCGGGGGCGTAGCCGGTCGCGCCGACGGTGCGCAGGTGCGAGCGCGAGGGGTCGAGGAGGGTCACGGCGCCGCCCTGGGCACGCATGGCGGGCAGGGCGTCGTGCAGCGTGGCGAGCACGACGTCGTCGACGGTCCGGGCCGCCGCGAGCGAGCGGGCCAGCCGGGCCGTGGCCTGGGCGAGTTCGAGCAGGTGCGCCGACGAGGGTGGACGGGGGGCCACACCTCACCTTACCGCCCGCGCGGGGTCTAGGCGCCCCGGAGCGTTCCAGTGAGGCAGTCGAGGGTGCGCCGGGCGAGCTCGTCGGTCTCCACGCGCCAGCCGCCCGTGAAGCGGATGCGGGTGTGACGTGAGGTTTCCCGTTCGGAGAGTTCCTCGAAGCGGACGAGGACGTCCCCGAGGGTGGCGCGCAGCGCGGCGCGGGTCCGTTCCTCGGCGGCGCGGCGCGCGTCGTACGGGAGGCGGGCGGCGTAACGGATCGTCACGACGGGCGGCGAGGCGTTCATGAGCACAGCGTAACGGACCCCTTCACGTTTGTCCATGGACATAACACGGCGTCATTCCAGCACGAGCCGCAGGGCCACTCCCCACACCACCAGCGCGACCAGCACGTCCACCGTCCGCCACACCCGGGGTCCGCGCAGGATCGGCGCGAGGGCCGCCGCGCCGTACGCCAGCGCGAAGAACCACGCCGCCGACGCGGCGCAGGCGCCCAGCGCGAACCACGCGCGCGACGGGCCCGCGTGCCGCGCCGCGACCGTCCCGAGCAGCACCACCGTGTCGAGGTACACGTGCGGGTTGAGCAGGCTGAAGCCCAGCGCCGACATCGCCGCAGAACGCGCCGTGACGGGCGCGGCCCCGCCCGTGCCCGACAGGGCGGACGTGTCCGGCGGGCGGAGCGCCGACCTCAGCGAGCGCGCACCGAACCACACCAGGAACGCCGCGCCACCACAGCGCGCGACCGCCGAGAGGACCGCGTTCGACGAGAGCGCCGCACCCACCCCGAGCGCGCCCACGAGGATGAGCGTCACGTCCCCGAGGGTGCTGACGAGCGCCACCACCCCGGGATGCGACCGCCTCAGCCCGGCGCGCAGCACGAACGCGTTCTGCGCGCCGATCGCGACGATGAGGCTCAGCCCGACGAGCAGCCCTTCGAGCGCGGCGCCCACGCCGACTTCAGCCTCCCCGCGGCCCGAAGTTCACCCACGTGCCCGTGGCCGCCGCCTCGTCCCAGGCGTCCTGGATCT
>NZ_KI912657.1:110260-111312 GCF_000519345.1 Deinococcus pimensis DSM 21231 | reverse complement strand
GCGTGGACCACGCCCGCCGCGCGGACGGCTTCGAGCATCTCGCGTCCGTCGGCGGCGCTCGTCGCGAGGGGCTTCTCGCACAGGACGTGCTTGCCGTGTCGGGCGGCGGCGAGGACGAGCTCGCGGTGCGCGGCGGGCGGCACGGCGACGTACACGAGGTCCACGTCGTCACGTGAGACGAGGTCGAGGGGGTCCTCCACGCTCGCGGCGCGCACGCGTGACGCGGTCTCTCCGGAGAGCGCGCGGTTCAGGTCCGAGACGGCGGTCACGACGACCTCCGGGTGAGCGCCGAACACGCCGAGGAGACGCTGGCCGATCGCGCCGAGGCCGACGACGCCGACGCGCAGGGGAGATGAGGAGTCGGTCACGGGAGTCCTTTCGTGCCCGGCCTGGGCCGGGCGTCCCGCGCAGGATACCGCGCGCCTATCATGGGGCCCATGACGACGCCCAACGCCTCCCCTTCCGATTCCTCCGGGACGTCCCTCCTCCAGCACCTGCGCGACCTCGTCGCCCTCACCGGTCCGAGCGGTTCGGAAGAGGACGTCGTCCGCTACCTGCGCCGCGCCGCCGCGCAGGTCGCGGACGAGGTGAGCGTGGACGCGTTCGGGAACGTCACCGCGACCCTGCGCGGCCCCGAGGGCGCGCCGCGCGTCATCCTCGCCGCGCACACGGACGAGGTAGGCTTCCGGGTCCGCACGGTGGAACCCTCGGGCTTCCTCAGGCTGGAGAAGGTGGGCGGCACGGACGACCGGGTGCTGCCCGCGCAGCGTGTGTGGGTCCGGACCGAGGAGGGGCGGCTGCTGGGCGTGATCGGCACGAAGAGCGCGCACCTCCTCACCGACGCGGACCGCCCTCGCGTGACGCCCTACGCGGAACTCTACGTGGACGTCGGCGCGCGTGACGCGGCGCACGCGCGCGAGATGGGCGTGCGCGTCGGCGATCCGGTGGGGTTCGTGGGGGACCTGGCGGAGCTCGGGCGTGGCAGCGGGCGCTTCACGGCGCACGCCGTGGACGACCGCGCGGGCTGCGCGGCGCTGCTCGCACTCGCGGGG
>NZ_KI912657.1:99935-110160 GCF_000519345.1 Deinococcus pimensis DSM 21231 | reverse complement strand
CTGCGCGGTGCTGCTCGCACTCGCGGGGCGGCTGAAGGTCGAGCGGCCCGCCGTGACGGTGCACCTCGTGTTCACCGTGCAGGAGGAGGTGGGGCTGCGCGGCGCGCACGCCGTGGCGCGCCGTCTGGACGCCGACGTGGCGCTCGCGCTCGACATGACCGCCGCCGACGACACGCCCGACACGAACGGAGGGCACCTCAGGATCGGCGCGGGGCCCGCCGTGAAGGTGATGGACTTCTCCACGCTCGCGCACCCGGCGGTTCGCCGCGCGCTGCACGCCGCCGCCGACGGGGCGGGCGTGGAGGTGCAGCGCGAGCTGCTCAAGGGGATCGGGACGGACGCGGGCGCGCTGCAGCACGCCGGCCACGGTGTCGCGACGGGCGCGCTGTCCGTCGCGAACCGCTACACGCACAGCCCCGTCGAGGTGGTCGACCTGCGGGACCTCCAGGGCGCGCTGGGCGTCCTGCACCGCTTCGTGACGGCCCTGCCCGGCACGGACCTGCGCTTCGTCGCCGAGGACTGAGCGTGCCGCGCCGCGAGAAGCAGGAGCCCGCGCAACCCAAGGGGATGCTCAGCACGCACGACCTCAAGCAGCGCGGCTGGACGCCCACCCTGATCCGGGATTTTCTCGGCGCGCACGACGCGACGCGGCCGAACCTGATGCGGCTCGGGAGCCGCAGGCGCCTCCCGCCCGTGAAGCTCTACGACGAGGAGCGTGTCCGGGACGCGGAATCCACCGAGGACTTCCTCGTGGCGCAGGGCCGCGCGATGGACGCCCGCGACCGCGCGGAGCAGGCCCAGCGGACCCGGCGGGCGAACCTCGACGCGCGGATGGACGCGCTCGTGGAGGCGTTCCGGCCCGCACTCACACCCGTGGCGGTGCGGCGCGGCGCGCGCCGCAAGGCCTTCTCGGCGCATGAGGACGTCCTGAACGACGCCGTGGCCCGCGCGTCGGCGGCCCTGCCGAACCTGTCGCGGCGTGACCTCGGGCGGCTCACGGCGAGGCTGCGCGAGAAGTACGAGGCGGCCCTGCGGAGCGCCTACCCCTGGATGGAGTGACGCCCCCGTGGGGCGGCAGTTCGGGCCACTCGGGCTGCAGGATCGCGGCGAGCGGGCCCTGGAGCTGCGCGGGCGCCGGACGATCGAGCTCGACGAGGAGGCGCTCCTCGGGCAGCCGTGCGCGCAGCGTGAGCGGGGGCGGCGACGGGTAGAGTTCGGTCAGGAGGACGCGCAGGTTCTGTTCGTCGTAGGCGGTGTCCATGGAAACCTCCTCGCTCATGGGCGGGGGTGCGGCGGCTTACCAGAGGGCGTGCACCTCGTCGCGGACGAACTCGTCGTACACGGCGCGCACCGCGGCCATCCGCTCGGGGGTGAGTGGGGGCAGGGCGGCGGCGGCGACGTTGTCCTCGACCTGCGCGGGGGTCTTGGCGCCCGGGATGGCGCACGAGACCTCGTCGAACATCAGGATCCAGCGCAGCGCGAACTGCGCGAGCGTGGCGCCCGCCGGGACGAGGGGCCGGAGCCGCTCGACCGCCGCGAGGCCGGTCTCGTAGTCCACGCCGGAGAACGTCTCGCCCCGGTCGAAGGCCTCGCCGTGACGGTTGAAGTGGCGGTGGTCGTCCTCGGCGAAGGCGGTGTCGGGCCGCAGCTTGCCGGTGAGCAGGCCGCTGGCGAGCGGGACGCGCGCGATCACGCCCACGTCGCGCGCGCGCGCCTCGCCGAGGAAGCGGTCGGCGGGCTTGAGGCGCAGGGCGTTGAAGATGATCTGCACGGTGGCGACGCCGGGATGTTTGACGGCGGTGAGGGCCTCGTCGACGGTCTCGACGCTGACGCCGTAGTGCCGCACGAGCCCCTCGCGGCGGAGGTCGTCGAGCGCCCCGTAGACGTCGTCGCGCTCGTACACCTCGCCCGGTGGGCAGTGGAGTTGCAGGAGGTCGAGGGTGTCCGCGTCGAGGTTGCGCAGGCTGCGTTCCACGAACGCGCGCAGGTTCTCGCGGGTGTACCCGGCGGCGGTGTGCGGGTCGAGGCGACGTCCGGCCTTCGTGGCGACGTGGAAGGGCTCGTGACGCTCCCGCCGCAGGCGCGCGAGGAGGCGTTCGCTGCGGCCGTCGCCGTAGACGTCGGCGGTGTCGAAGAAGGTGACGCCGAGGTCGAGGGCGCGGTGCAGGGCGGCGAGGCTGTCGCGGTCGTCCACGTCGCCCCAGGTGCCGCCGATGGCCCAGGCGCCGAAGCTGACGGGGGAGACGAGGTAGCCGGTCTTGCCGAGTCGTCGTGGGTTCATGGTCCTCCTGTGGTGTGTCTTCTTGATATCACTTTCCGTGGGAGCGCTTTCATGGCTCTGCTCGGTGGAAGCAATTCCGAAACAAATTGAAGACGTTCTGGACGTACTCTTCAGTGCCCTCAAGAATTCCTTCACCTGACGCCCATTTGACAACGCTTTCAGAAGTGATTATGCTCCGGGCAAGCACGTATGGAAACTCCTGTGACGCTTGCGCAAGTCGCGCGTGCGGCCGGTGTCTCGGCCAGCACGGTCTCCCGCATCCTCAACGGCACCGCCCAGGTGAGCGACGAGAAGCGGGTGGCGGTCGAACGCGCCCTCTCGCAGCTGAACTACCGACCGAACGTGCTTGCGCGCGGCCTCGCCAGCGGCCGGACCATGAGCGTCGGCGTCGTCACGCAGGACATCAGCAGTCCCTTCTACGGGGACATGCTGCGCGGCGTCGAGCAGGGCCTGAGCGGCAGCGGCTACATGCCGATCTTCGCGGACGGCCACTGGCGCGCCGAGGAGGAGAGCGCCGCCATCGACGTGCTGCTCGCCCGCAAGGTCGACGCGATGATCGTCCTCGGCGGCAGCCTCCCGGACGAGAAGATGCGCTCCGTCGCGGCGGCGGTGCCGCTCGTCGTCTTCGGACGCACCGTGCCCGGCCTCGAGGAGCAGTGCCTGCGGCTCGACAACGAGAAGGCCGCCTACGAGCTCACCCGGCACCTCATCGAGTTCGGGCATCGCCGCATCGCGCACATCATGGGGCCCGTGTCGCACCGGGACGCGCGCGACCGCCGCGCGGGCTACGAGGCCGCGCTCGCGGAGGCGGGCCTCCCGCTGGTGCCGGAGCTCGTGATGGAGGGCGACTTCCTGGAGCCCTCGGGCTTCCTCGCGGCGACGCGCCTGGTCGAGGGCCGCGAGATGTTCAGCGCGATCTTCGCCGCGAACGACCAGATGGCGTACGGCGCGCGGCTCGCGCTGCACCGCAAGGGCGTGCGCGTCCCGGAGGACATCTCCCTCGTGGGTTTCGACGACCTGCCGAGCTCCACGTACACCACGCCGCCCCTCACGACCGTCCGGCAGCCGACCTTCGACCTCGGCGTGGTCACGGCGAGGTGCGTGCTGCGCCTGCTCTCCGGCGAGGGTCCCGACCTGCCCCACATCGACCTGCGCGTCCACGTGCGCGAGTCGACGGCCATGCTGCGCACCGCGCACGGCCTCGCGGGGAGGTGAGGTCCCGGCTTCCCTCGCCCTGACTTCCCACGGCCTTTCTGAAAGCGCTTTCAGACCTTCGTCCTCTCGCCCACAGGAGTCCACCATGAAGAAGCACCTGCTCGTCGCCGCCGCCCTCGTCCTCGCCTCCGTCGCCTCCGCCCAGAAGACCACCATCACGGTCGGCGTCTTCCCCGACCTCGACAGCGTCGTGAAGGCCGCCCTGCCCGGCTTCAACAAGAAGTTCCCCAACATCGAGGTGAAGATCAACTCCCTCGCGTACGCCGACCACCACAACGCCCTCACCACCGCGCTCGCCACGGGCTCCGGCGCGAACGACGTCGTCGCGATCGACTTCGGCTACATCGCCAAGTTCGCCGAGGGCAACGGCCTCGTGGACCTCAGCAAGGCCCCCTACAACGCCAAGAGCCTCTCGAAGAACTTCGTCGCGTACACCTTCCCCCAATCCACCACCCAGGACGGACGCATCGTCGCCATGCCGACCGACATCGGCCCCGGCAGCATGTACTACCGCACCGACCTGCTCTCCAAGGCGGGCGTGAAGGCCACCGACCTCACGAAGAGCTGGGACTCCTACGTCGCCGCCGGCAAGAAGATCGCCGCCGCGAACCCCGGCACGGTCCTCATTCCCGACGCGAGCGAGGTCGCCACGATCATCATCCGCTCCGGCCTCAAGACGGGCGAGGGCCTGTACTTCGACAAGGACAACAAGGTCCTCGTCGGGCCCAGCAACCCGCGCTTCGTGCAGGCCTTCACCGTCGCCAAGCAGATCCGCGACGCGAAGCTCGACGCCCGCGTCGGCGCGGCCTTCAGCAGCGACTGGACGACCGGCTTCCAGAAGGGCAACTTTGCCACCGAGGTGAGCGGCGCGTGGCTCGTCGGGCACATGCAGAACTGGCTCGCGAAGGACTACGCGGGCAAGTGGAACGCCACCCAGCTGCCCGGCAACACCTTCACCTCGTACGGCGGCTCCTTCTACGGCATTCCCACGCAGAGCAAGAACAAGGCCGCCGCGTGGGAGCTCATCAAGTACCTCACCACCGACCGTGACCAGCAGATCCTCGCGTTCAAGACGACCGGCGCCTTCCCCGCGCTGCTCGCCGCGCAGAACGCGCCCCTGTTCAACGAGGGCGTCCCGTACCTCGCCAACCAGAAGGCGCGCGTCCTGTGGCGCCAGGCGGCCCTCAAGATCAAGCCGATCGACGTGAACCGCCTCGACCCCGTCGCGGAGCAGATCGTCAACGACAGCCTCAGCGCCGTCCTCGACGGCAGCAAGACCGTCGAGCAGGCCCTCACGGAAGCGCAGCAGCTCATCGCCCGCCGCGCCCGCTGAAGCAGGCCGGGACGCCAAGCGGCGTTCCACGGTCCGAGCCCCAGGGTGGGTGCCACGCCGAGCGCGTGACACCCACCGTCCGTTCGAGGAGGCCCACGTGCAAGCCCGCGCCCACCCCCCCACCGAGCGCCTCCCCATCGGGGCGCGCTGGAACAACTTCCAGCGGCGGTACGCGCCGTACATCTTCATCAGCCCCTTCTTCATCCTCTTCGCGATCTTCGGGCTCTTCCCGATCCTGTTCTCGCTGTACCTGTCGTTCCAGTCGTGGCAGCCCGCCGCCGGACTCGGCGAGATGAAGTTCGTCGGGTGGCGCAACTTCACCGACAACCTCACCGACCCCACCTTCTGGCAGTCGCTGCGCAACACCGCCGTCATCGGGATCGAGTCGGGCCTGCCGCAGCACCTCATCGCCATCCCGCTCGCCTTCGCCATCCACATGGCCTTCAAGAAGGCGCAGGGCTTCCTCACGGCGCTGTATTTCCTGCCGTACATCACGTCCGTCGTGGCGATCGCGGTGATCTTCGTGACGATCTTCAGCTGGCAGTACGGCGTCCTCAACGCCCTGCTGACCTTCCTGGCGGGTCTGCCCGTCATCGGCGGGCTCTTCCCGCAGGAGAAGATCAACTGGCTCGGCAACCGCGAGTTCGTGCAGCCCGCCGTCGCCGCGGTCGTCGTGTGGCGCTACGTCGGCTGGAACGTCGTGCTCTACCTCTCGGGCCTGCAGGCCATCCCGAAGGACCTCTACGAGGCCGCCAGCGTGGACGGCGCCACCACCGGGCAGAGCTTCCGCTTCATCACCCTGCCGCTGCTGCGGCCCATCATGTTCGTCGCGATCACCCTGACCCTCATCGGCAACCTGCAGCTCTTCGAGGAGCCCTACATCATCGCGGGCGACTCGGGCGGCATCGGCAACGTCGCCCTCACCACCGTCATGTACATGTACCGCACGTACAACTTCTACGGCGACGCGGGCCTCGCGGCGGCCATGTCGTGGCTGCTGTTCGTCCTGATCGGAGCGCTGACCCTCGTGAACAACCGCATCTTCGGCCGCGAGCGGCTCTCGGGGAGCGACTGACGTGGCCGCCCCCGCCCGCCCCACCACCCACGTCACCCGCGCCCGCGCGGGCCGCGTCCCCATGAGCCGCTGGGGCGCGATCCTGCTCCTCGCGATCGGCGCCCTGATCACCGTCGCGCCCTTCTACTTCATGTTCGTGTTCGCCACGCACGGCCGCTCCGAGATCTTCCAGCTGCCGCCGCCCGTCTGGTTCGGCGACAACGCCACGTCGAACTACCAGAGCCTGCTGGAACGCACGCCCTTCTGGCGCAACCTCTGGAACAGCCTGTACCTCGCGATCATGGCGACCGTCACGACGCTGTTCTTCTGCTCCCTCGCCGGGTACGCCTTCGCGATGTACTCCTTCAAGGGACGCGAGCTGCTCTTCAGCATCGTCCTCGCGACGCTCCTGATCCCCAGCACGCTCAACATCGTGCCGTTCGCGCTGATCATGCAGGCGCTCGGTTGGATCGACACGCCGCGCGCCCTGTGGGTGCCGGGCATGGCGAGCGCCTTCGGCATCTTCCTGATGCGTCAGTACATCGGGAGCGCCATCCCGCGCGAGCTCGTGGAGGCCGCCCGCATCGACGGGTCGAGCGAGTTCGGCATCTACCGCCGCGTCATCCTGCCGCTGTGCGGGCCCGCCCTCGCGACCCTCGGGCTCGTCACGTTCATCAACTCGTGGAACAACTTCCTCGGGCCGCTCATCATCTTCCGCTCCAACGAGACGTACACCGCGCCGCTCGCGCTGCGCAGCATCCAGGGACTCGTCAACACCGACTGGGGCGCGCTGATGCTCGGCGTGGCGCTCACGGTGGTGCCGCTCATCGTCGTGTTCGTCTTCGCGGCGCGTCAGCTCATCGACGGGCTCACGTCGGGAGCGCTCAAGGGATGAGCCGCGTCCTCGCCGCCCTCCTCGCGCTCGGCGTGGCCTCCGCGTCGGCGGCGCCCGCCACGCTCACCCTCACGGGACCCGGCGTGCCCATCGCGCCGCTCGCGGTGAACGGCTTCAACGCGAGCTGGAACATGCCCCTCGTGGAGGCCGTGGACGCCGTGCGCGCCGTGCGGCCCACGTCGCTGCGCTTCCCCGGCGGCAACGTCGGTGACGAGAACGACCTCACCGCCGCCGCCCTCGCGTACATGAAGGCGAACCTCGGCGTGGCGGGCGCGGGCACCGCCGCGACCGTGCAGACCCGCGTGTTCGCCACCCGCGAAGGCGCCCGCAACCGCCCCGAGGACGCCGCGCAGGCCGCGCGCGACGCGCGGGAGGCCGGGCTCGGGGTCACCCTCTGGGAGATCGGCAACGAGCCCGACCTGTACGCGAAGAACCGCGGCGCCGCCGAGTGGACCCCCGGGAAGTACTGCGCCACCTTCCGCGCGCAGCGCGCCGCGATCCTCGCGGTGGATCCGGGCGCGCGCTTCGCGGGCCCCGCCGTCTCCAAGGGCGACGGGCCCGCCGCCGACTTCCTGCGGGCCTTCGTGCGTGAGTGCGGTGACGTCGTGGACGTCCTCACCTGGCACGAGTACCCCACCGACGGCAGCCGACCCGACGGGGAGGCCCTCGCCACCGCCCGTGAAGTGACCGCGCACCTGGACGCCTTCCGCGCCCTGCTGCGCGACCCCGCCGCCAACCCCCTCGGGCACGCGCGGGACGTGCGGCTCGGCGTGACGGAGTACAGCCTCTCGTACCGCTCCGATCGACCCCGGCACCTCGCGGACGGGGTGGGGGCGCTGTGGGCTGCCGAGACGACCCTGCGGCTCGCGGAGGGCGGCGCGGACCTCGCGCAGTACTTCGCGATCCTCGCCGCCGGAGGCCATGGCCTCGTGGACCTCGCCGGGGTGCCCCGGCCCACCCTCTACGCCTTCACGCAGCTCGCGAGCTTCCGGGGGACCGCGTGGGGCGTGACCTCCACCGATCCCGACCTGTGGCCGCACGCCGCCGCGGACGGGAAGCTCCTCACCGTGCTCGTCACGAACGCCGCCACCTCGACCCGCGCGCTCGCGACGCCGCTGGAGGGCTGGACCCTCATCGGCGGCAAGACCTTCACCGAGCAGACCGCGCGTGACGAGGCCGACTTCGACCGCCTCCCCCTCGCCACGAGCGTGGACCTCCCGGGCCGCTCCCTCACCCGCCTCGTCTACAAGCGCCTCCCCTGACCCCCTTTTCGACTTCCGCGAGGACGAACCATGACCAGCACCATCGACCGACAGCAGTTCCCGCACGGCTTCACCTTCGGCGTCGCCACGTCCTCCTACCAGATCGAGGGCGCCACCCGCCTCGACGGGCGCGGCCAGAGCATCTGGGACACCTTCTGCCGCGAGCCCGGCCGCATTCTCGACGGCAGCAGCGGCGACGTCGCCTGCGACCACTACCACCGCTGGGAGACGGACCTCGACCTCATCCGTGACCTCGGCGTGAGCGCCTACCGCTTCTCCATCGCGTGGCCGCGCGTGCAGCCCGGCGGGCGTGGCGCGGCCAACGAGAAGGGCCTCGACTTCTACGACCGCCTCGTGGACGGCATGCTGGCACGCGGCCTCGCGCCGTACGCGACGCTCTACCACTGGGACCTGCCGCAGGAACTGCAGGACGAGGGCGGCTGGGCCAGCCGCGACACCGCCCACCGCTTCGCGGAGTACGCCGCCATCGTCGCCGGGCGCCTCGGGGACCGAGTGCGGAGCTACGCCACCCTCAACGAGCCGTGGTGCAGCAGCATCCTGAGCTACCAGATCGGGGAGCACGCGCCCGGCCTGCGCGACCGCCGCCTCGCGCTCGCCGCGGCGCATCACCTGCTGCTCGGGCACGGCCTCGCGGTCCACGCGATGCGGGAGCTCGTGAGCGCCGACCTCGGCATCGTCCTCAACCTCAACCCCGCGTACCCCGCGTCCGACTCGCCCGAGGACGTGCTCGCCGCGCGCCTCTCCGACGGGGCCTTCAACCGCTGGTTCCTCGATCCCGTCCTGCGCGGCGAGTACCCCGCCGACATGTGGGAGGCGTACGGCGCGGACGTGCCCGACGTACACGAGGGTGACCTCGCCGTGACGTCCGGGAAGATCGACTTTCTCGGCGTGAACTACTACAGCCGCAGCGTGGACTCCGCGCGCGGGCAGGTCCGCCCCACGGAGTCGAGCTACACGCAGATGGGCTGGGAGGTGTACCCGCAGGGTCTCACGGACCTCCTCGTGCGCCTCGAGAACGACTACACCCTGCCGCCCGTGTTCGTCACCGAGAACGGCGCCGCCTATCCGGACGAGCTCGGCGCGGACGGCGTGCACGACCCCGAGCGCGTCCGCTACTTCGAGGGGCACCTCGCGGCGGTCGCGGAGGCCGCCCGTCAGGGCGTGCCCGTGAAGGGCTACTTCGCGTGGAGCCTGATGGACAACTTCGAGTGGGCGCACGGGTACTCCAAGCGCTTCGGCCTCGTGTACGTGGACTACGGCAACCAGCGCCGCGTCCTCAAGGACAGCGCGCTGTGGTACCGCGCGCTCGTCACGGGCACGCCGACGCCGGTCGTGGTGGAGCGTGCGGGCGACTGACGCCCGGCGCCGCGCCTTCCGGGGAAGGCGCGGCGTCCTGCTCGGCCTGAGTCTCGCGCTCGCCCTGACGTCCGCGCGGGCGGCCGCGCAGGGCGCGCTCTACCTCGACCCCTCCGCGTCCGTGGAGGACCGCGTGCGGGACCTGCTGGGCCGCATGACGTTGGAGGAGAAGGTCGGTCAGCTCGCGATGATCGACGTGACGCGCCTCATGGGCCGGGACGAGTGGGACCGCGGGCCGCTGAACGAGGAATGGATGGGGCGCGTACTGGACGAGCGTCACGTCGGCTCGCTGCTCAGCGGCGGCGGCTCGGCGCCCGTGCCGAACACGCCCCAGGCGTGGGCGCGCATGACGAACGACCTGCAGCGCTTCGCGACCTCGCGCTCACGGCTGAAGATCCCCATCCTGTACGGCGCGGACGGCGTGCACGGCCACAACAACGTCGTCGGCGCGACGATCTTCCCGCACAACCTCGGGCTCGCCGCGACCTTCGATCCCGCGCTCGCGCGGGCCACGGCGTCCGTCACGGCGCGCGCCCTGCGCGCCACGGGCGTGACGTGGAACTTCGCGCCGGACGCGGACGTGGGCCGCGACCCCCGCTGGGGCCGCTTCTACGAGACCTGGGGCGAGGATCCCCTGCTCGCGTCGCGCATGGTGCGTGAGAGCGTGCTGGGCCTGCAGGGCGACACGCTCGGTCCCGCGTCCGTCGTGGCGACCGTGAAGCACTTCGCGGCGTACGGCGCGCCGCAGGGCGGGAAGGACCGCGCGGACGCGCGCGTGACGGACGCGGACCTGCGCGCGGTCCACCTG
>NZ_KI912657.1:88508-99835 GCF_000519345.1 Deinococcus pimensis DSM 21231 | reverse complement strand
CGCGCGGTCCACCTGCCGCCCTTCGTGGCGGGGTTCGGCGCGGGCGCGGCGAGCGTCATGGTGAACAGTGGCAGCGTGAACGGCGTGCCCGCGCACGCCTCGCGGGCGCTCCTCACGGACGTGCTGCGCGGCGACCTGAAATTCTCGGGTGTCACCGTCTCCGACTGGGAGGACGTCCTGAAGCTCCAGACGGTCCATGGGGTCGCGCCCTCGTACCGCGAGGCGGTGCGGCTCGCCCTCACGGCGGGCGTGGACGTCTCGATGGTGCCGCACGACGCGGCGGGCTTCGCGGACGCCGTGCTCGACCTCGTGCGCTCGGGCGACCTGCCCGCCGCGCGGGTGGACGAGGCGGCCGGGCGTGTCCTCGCCCTCAAGTTCCGGCTCGGACTCTTCGAGCGTCCGCTCGTGGACCCCGCGCTCGCGGACGCGGCGGTGAGGGCGGGGCGTGACGTCGCGGCCCGCGCGGCGCGCGAGTCGGTCACGCTGCTCGCCACGGACGGGCGGACCCTGCCGCTGGGCCCCACCTCCCGGCGCGTGCTGGTGCTCGGGGAGCGGGCGCGCGACGCGCGCTCGCAGCTCGGCGGCTGGACCGTGGGCTGGCAGGGTCTGCCCGCGAACGAGGACACGCCCGCCGTGACGGTCCTGGACGGTCTGAAGGCGGGCGTGCCGCGCGAGGTGCGCCTCGCGTACAGCCCCACGCTCCCTCCCCGGCCGGACGCGGACGTGCTCGTCGTGGTGGTGGGTGAACCTCCGCACGCGGAGGGAGAGGCGGACAACCCCGCCCTCGCGCTGCCCGAGCAGGACGTGACGTTGCTGCGCGGCGCCGTCGCGAGCGGGAAGCCCGTCGTGGCGGTCCTGCTCGCGGGACGGCCCGTCGTGCTTCCGGACGACGTCCGCACCCGGCTCGCGGCGCTCGTGATGGCGTACCTGCCCGGCAGCGAAGGTGGACGCGCCGTGGCGGACGTGCTGTACGGCAGCACGAACCCATCGGGGCGTCTTCCCTTCACGTGGCCGCGCGCCGCCCCGGACGTGCCCTCGCCGTACGACGCACCCCGCGCGGGTGCGGCGCCGCTCTACCCCTTCGGGTACGGGCTGAGCTACACCACCTTCGCGTACGAAAACCTTCGCGTCACGCCCGCGGAGGTCACGGTCGACGTCACGAACACGGGCCGCCGCGCGGGCGCGCACACGCTGCTCGCCTTCGCCCGCCCCGTGAATTCGGGCTCGCCCGCGCCCCTCGCGGCCTTCGGTCGGACGGTGCTGCGGCCCGGCGAGACCGCCACCGTCCGTCTCACCCTCGGGGGCCTCCCCGCGGGAGACACCGAGGTGACGGTGGGCGACCTGCGCGCCCGCGTCACCGTGCCGCCCTCCACCCCCTCGACCCAAGGAGAGTGATCCCGTGACCGTACGCGTCGGTGTCGTCGGCGTCGGCAACATCAGCCCGATCTACCTGCAGGCCCCACGCAGGTCCCCGAATCTGGAGGTCACGGCGGTGGGCGACCTCGACCTGGACCGCGCCCGCGCCCGCGCGGAGGAGTTCGGCGTGCCGCTCGCGCTCCCCCTGGGCGAGCTCCTCGCCTCGGACGAGGTGGACGTGGTCCTCAACCTCACGGTGCCCGCCGCGCACGCGGACGTGTCGCTCGCGGCGCTCGCGGCGGGCAAGCACGTGTACTCGGAAAAGCCCCTCGCGACCGACCTGAGCGCGGGTCGCGCCGTGCTCGACCTCGCGCGCGGGCGGTCCCTGCGCGTGGGATGCGCGCCCGACACGTTCCTCGGAGCTGGCCTGCAGACCGCACGCAAGGCGCTCGACGACGGCCTCATCGGGGAGCCCGTGGCGGCCTCGGCATTCATGCTGGGGCACGGTCCGGAACGCTGGCATCCCAACCCGGACTTCTTCTATCAGCCCGGCGCGGGCCCGATGTTCGACATGGGACCGTACTACCTCACGGCGCTCGTGAACATGCTCGGGCCGGTGCGGCGTGTGGCGGCGTCGGCACGCGCGTCCTTCCCGGAGCGCGTGGCGGGAGAGGACCCCTCGGGGCGGCGCTTTCCGGTGAGCACGCCCACGCACGTGGCCTGCACGCTGGACTTCGACGCGGGGCCCGTCGCGACGCTCGTCACGAGCTTCGACGTCTGGGCGAGCGAGCTGCCGCGCATCGAGATCTACGGGACGGAGGGCACGCTGAGCCTCCCGGACCCGAACACCTTCGGCGGGCCCGTGCGGGTGCGGCGGATGCTCACGGACGACTGGGAGACGCTGCCCCTGACGCATCCCCACGAGGACAACAGCCGGGGCATCGGGCTCGCGGACATGGCGCTCGCCCTCGCGGAGGGCCGCGCGCACCGCGCGAGCGGCGAGCTCGCCCTGCACGTCCTGGAGGTCATGCACGCCACCCTCGTTTCCGGTGAGCAGGGACGCCACCTCGACATCGAGACGCGGCCTGCCCGCCCCGCCGCGCTGCCCGCCACCCTGCCCGCCGCCCCGTCCGACTCCGAGACCCGGGAGGTCACACCATGAAGCACGCGCCGGTCGCCCTGCAGCTCTACACCGTCCGGGACGCCGTGGCCCGCGACATCACGGACACCCTGAGTCAGGTGGCGCGCATGAAGTACGAGGGCGTCGAGTTCGCCGGGTTCGGCGGGCTCGCGCCCTCGCGCGTGCGGGAGGTCCTCGACGGCGAGGGCCTCACCGCCGTCGCCTGCCACGTGGGCGTGCCCGCCCTGGAGGCGGATTTCGACCGCGCCGTCTCGGAGGTGCAGGAGGTCGGGGCGTCCTTCGTGGTGTGTCCCTGGGTGGACCCGGCGGTCGCGCACGACGCGGCGCGCTGGGTGGACTTCGCGGGGCGGCTGCAGGGGTGGGCGCTGGCCTGCCGGGCGCGGGGCCTGACCTTCGCGTACCACAATCACGTGTTCGAGTTCGAGGCGCGCCATGACGGGGAGTTCGCGCTCGACCGCCTGTGGCGGGTCGCGCCGGACGTGCGGATCGAGCTGGACGCGGCGTGGGCCTTCGCGGGCGGCGTGGATCCGGCGGCGTACCTGCGCGGTCTCGCGGCGCGGGTGCCGCTCCTGCACGTGAAGGACGTGACGGTCCACGGCGCGGAGCGCGAGACCGTGGAGCTCGGCGAGGGTGAGGTGCCTCTGCCCGCCGTGCTGGACGCGGCTCGGGACGCGGGCGTGGAGTGGCTGATCGTGGAGCAGGACCAGTGCCGCCGCGATCCGCTGGAGAGCGCGCGCGCGAACGCCGCGTGGTTGCGTGGGGCCCTGTCCGTGACGACGTGACGGGCTAGCGCTCCTTTCTCAGGAACGTCGTGAGGTCCCGCAGCTGTTCGGGCGTCAGGTACCGACGCAGCGCGCGGCTGCGGGCGTCACGGTTCGTTCCGGCCTCCCGGAGGGCGGCGAGGAGGTCGCGTTTGGCCTGGAAGTTCAGGTCGAGCCGGGCGAGGGCGCGCTGCAGGGCGGGCAGGCGCCCGGGGTCGCTCGCGGCCACCTCGTCGGGTGTGGGCGGGGTGACGGAGGTGGGCACCCGCCCGAGGAGCCGGGCGAGGAACTCCTCGTCGCTCCAGGGGCCGCCCTCGCCGAAGCGGACGACGACGGCGTTCTCGGACGGAATCAGGTAGAGGCGCTGGTTGCCCGCTCCGGCGGCGAAGGCGACGTCCGTGGGCGCGCTCGGCGCGAGCCGCGTGGCGCCGTCCGCGCCGCCGAGGGCCCGGACGGGGACCTCGTCGTCCGCGTCGAGGGTGCCGGCGAAGGGAACGTTGAGCCACCACGTGAGCCCGTACGCGGCGAGCGTTCCGCTGCCCTCGAAGCACTGACGGAGCCGCTCGGCGCTGAGGACCGTCCTTCCTTTCCAGCGCCCCTGTTGCAGGACGAGCTGGCCGTAGCGGGCCCAGTCGCGGGCGGTCATGCCGGCGCTCCCGGCGAGGTTGGGGTTCCCGACGCGGTCGCGCTGCCAGACGGCGCGCGCGCCGATGGGGTCGAGGACGCGCCGCTGGAGGTACTGCGCCGGGTCCTGGCCGGTCTTGCGGCGGACGAGCTCGCCGAACGCGGCGAGGTGGCTGTTGCCGTAGGTGTAGCGCGCGCCGGGCGCGGCCTCTGCGGGGGCGCGCAGGGCGGCGCCGTAGAGGTCCTCGTTGAGCCTGACGGCGGCGGGTCCGACGCGGGCGGGGAGGCCGCTGGTGAAGGAGAGGAGCTGCCGTACGGTGATGTCACGTTTGCGGACGTCGGTGCGCCACTCGGTGAGGGTGTCGGAGGCCCGCTCGTCGAGGTCGAGGCGGCCGTCGTCGGCGAGGGCGACGGCGATGGCGCACGAGAAGCTCTTGCTGCCGCTCGCGAGGAGGTGCGGGCGCGTGAGTTCGAAGCTGCCCTGCGCCGCCGCGTAGAGTTCCCGGCCGCCCTGCACGACGAGGAGGGCACTGCCACGCTGCCTGGCGGAGTAGTCGGCGGCGTCACGGATGTGGATGGGGTCGAGTGCGGCGGCGTGGGTGACGAGCGTGGCGAGCGTGACGAGTCCCGTGAGGGTGGTCCTCAGAACGTTCATGAACGTTGGAGATCGGCGAGCACACGGAAGTTCCGCTTCAGGAGGAGGTCGCGTTTGAAGCCATCTTCGTTGTCTAGACAAGTTTTATAGATTCCCGTGGATGCAGACAGATCGTTCCGCGTGAAAGCTTCGCCCGGTGGGTCGGTGCGTGGGACGGCGCCGCGTGCCTTGCTCCCACGCCGGGGCCTCCGCAGGAGCAGAGGATTGACCGCCCGGACACCGCTTGTGCTTCTCCGGGCTCAGCGCTCGAGCTCGGGGACAAGCGGTTCGATCGGTCATCGACCTTCTTCTGGGACGCTTCGGTTCCACGGTCCCGTCAGGTCCGACCGGTGCCGGAATCGTTCGTCGAGCCGCACGGAACGCAGGGAGATTCTCCACTATGTATAAAAATAGTCACAGATGGGCAAGCACCGTGCCAGTCACGACTTTTTCACACATCGGCGCGTACCATCGACGCACTTCTTCAGCCGTCCAGGAGGACCACATGACCCGACGGGAACGCCTCGACGCCCGCGAACGCATCCTCAGCGCCTACGAACGCGGTCAACTCACCCTCCCGCAGGCCCAGGCCCGTATCCGCTCGCTCGATCACGACCTGCCCCTGGACGAGGCCGACCTTCACCCGGCCCGCCCACCGCGCGCCGCCTGACGCCTCACGTACCAGCACTCCCACGCTCGTCCCATCCTCTACCGGGACGGATCTGCGCCTCGGCCCGCGAAGACGCCGTCCCCTCGCCTTCGCGGGGTCTTCGCGGAAGAGTGTACATAACAGCAATTATGGTTCCCCTCGAGTCCCTCCACCCCCCGGACGCGTCCATGACCTCGGCCTCGGGGCACGACACGACCACGAAGGTCCCGAGTCGCGCACGTCCCCGGCACGTCACGCCGCCCGCGACCCGCCGCCAGGTCAGGCGGGAAGCGACGCGAGCAGGGCAAGGTGCGCCGGTTCCCACCTGACCGTCCGTACGTGCGTGGTGAAGGAAGCCCTCACGACTCATGAAGCGAGACTTTTCACCGCGCCCGCACGTCGCCTGGGATGATCGAGACATGCCTTCCCAGGACCACGACGTGCTCGCGAAGAAGGCCGTGCACCTCAGCGCGCGGACCTCGGTCGCACAGGCCATCGTGCTGACCTCCACGGGAGGACACACCGCCCTGCACGACGCCGCGCTCGCGCTGCGCGAACGCTTCCTCGACGCGCCCTTCGACATCGGGTCGCTGCGTCAGGTGCAGGGCGAGGCGGACTGGATCGTCGTCAGGATCCTCCTGGGCTCGTGAGCGGCCCGGGCCGCTCCTCCGACGGCGCGGGCTTCTCGGGATCGAGCATGTGATGCGCCCGCACCAGCCGGGAGAGCCCGAACACCCAGGCGACGGAGAAGAGCGCGCCGCCCGCGACGTCCGTCGGGTAGTGCACGCCGATGTACACCCGCGACCACATCATCCCCAGCACGTACAGCACGCCCAGCACGATCGACAGGACCCGCCAGCGGGTCGGCCACAGGGCCGCCACGATCGTCGCGGCGAGCGCCGTCGCGAACATCGAGTGTCCGCTCGGGAAGCTCGAATCGTTCTCCGGCAGGAAGGGCGTCCACAGGGTCGGGCGGGGCCGATCGAAGAACTGCTTGAGCAGGAAGTTCACCGTGGCGATCCCGCCGAGCGTCAGCACCGTGAAGTACCCCAGGCGATGCCGTACGCGGTAGAGCAGGACCGCCAGCAGGAGCGCGAGGGGCGCCATGCCGCGCGCGGAACCGAGGATCGAGAAGGTCGCCGCGACGTGATCCTGCCAGGGCGAGCGCAGGGCGTGGATCGCGAGCATGAGGGGCTCCTCCAGCCGGAAGGGCTCCTTGTCGTACACGTCGTCCGCGATCTTGGTGAACAGGAAGAGCGGCAGCACGAGACACAGCGCGAAGATCAGGATGAGGCGCCCGTGCCGACCGAGGAACCGCGTGAGGTGAAGCAGGTGCGAGGACATGGGTGCGGACACGCTACCCCCCGGGATTCCCGGGAGGAACCACGCATCACTCAGCGGACTTCATCCGTGAAGAAAGACTCACGGGTCACGCTCCGCTCAGACGAGCCGCAGCAGGTCCGCGAAGTGCCCGGGGCAACCGCCGTCCGCCGTGAGCGGGCAGTTGTGCGTCACGGCGATCACGTGACCGCCCGCGCGACTGCAGATCCGCTCGCCGTCCTTGACGCGCTCGGCGAGCAGGGCCGTTTCCGGCATGGGGGTGTCGCCGACGTCCTCGCGCAGGAACTTCACGAAGCGGCGGTAGTGTTCCGTCGCGGCGTACTTGTCCTCCACGACGGTGAGGCACGTCATGAGTTTCTGGTGGTGGTCCTCCCCGAGGTAAGGGTCGGCGCGCAGGGCAGCCACGAGGTCCCGCACGGCGAGGTCGCAGTGCATGGACTCGCAGTGCAGCAGGGACCGTTCGATCAGGGCGCGGGTGTACGCGGCGCGGTGCTCCTCTCGCGCGGAACGGACCCAGTCGGCGTTCACGTGCGGGAGAAAATCGCCGGCGTACGCTTCGAGCGCGCGGCTGAGCGCGAAGTAGCGGGCGTCCCCCTCGGCGTGGGCAGCGTCCTCCAGCGCGGCGTGGAGCGCGTACACGTCGCTGGCGCGGAGCACGTCGTCGGCGAGGACGTAGCGCCCGTGGTCCTCCCGGACGGCGTCGGGACGACCGAGGGCGGTGCGGGCGCGGTGCAGGGTGACGCGGAAGCGGTTGCCGCTCCGGGCGTCGGGGTCCTCGTGCCAGAGCACGTCGATGATCTCGTCGCGTCCGAGGCCGTCGGGACGTGAGAGCAGCAGGAAGACGAGGTCGCGGGCGCCCTCGGCCGTCCACTTCACGGGACGCCCGTCGAGGGTGGCCTCGGCGCGGCCGAACGTACGGAGCTTGAGGGTGGACACACGTGTCTCCTGGGGTGGGACCTGGGGTCCCTGTTCGAGCACGGCGGGAGGGTGCGGTTCCTCAACAGTGTAGGCGGGCTTACTCAAGAAAGAATGAAGGAAGTCACCTTTGAATGAGGCACGATGAGGGACATGACGCCGCTTCCCGACGCCGCCCCGCCCGTGTACACCCCCTTCGAGCACGGGCGGTACGACGTGACGCCCGGCCTGCTCGTCCTCGGGCGTCACGCCGTGCAGGGACGCGCCGAATCGCACGTGTACGCCTTCGATCGGCAACTCCCGGAGTTCGTGCGGGCCAAGGTGGAGGTGCGCGCGAGACTGCACCTCCACTACGTGCAGGCCGCGCTCCCGCCCGACCTGCGCCGCGCGGCGCTGGAGGCGTTCCTCGCGCCCCTCGCGCGGGATTCGGGCGGCGCGGTCACCTGGGACGGGCAGAGGCTCGCCAACGCGTGGCTGGGATGGTCCGCCCGCCTCGACCTCGAACGGGGAAGCGTGGAGGGGCTGCGGCGGAAGGACGGCCCGCTCGCCCACCTCGTCCGGGAGGTCGAGCCGCGCGACGCGCTGGACTTCATCGCGCTCAACGTGCCCGAGGACCTCACGGTCGTGGCGCGCGACCCCGCGACCCAGGAGGACTGGCAGGCCGCGCTGCACGTCTGCTTTCCGCAGGGCTGGGACCCGCGTGACAAGGTGGGGCGGTCCTTCGCGGCCGTCCACGCGCCCGTGGGCGGTGCGGGAGCGCTCCTGTCCGCCGCGTCCCGACTCACGACGGCGATGACGACGAAAGGTCCCTTCGTGCGTTTCGCGTGGGGTCTGCACGCCTCGGGAGGGTTCGGCGCGCACCCCGCCCTCGTGCACGAGGAGGTCCGTGACTTCGATCCGTCCTCGACGTGGCTCAGGGTGGAACGGCAGACCCTCGCGCCCCTCCCCGGCGGTGCGGGCGCGGTGTTCACGATCAGACCGTACCTGACGCCGCTCCTGGAGGTCGCGGATGACCCGTCACGACGGGAGCGGCTCGCGCTCGCGCTCGTGTCGATGAAGGTGGAGCACCTGCGGTACAAGGGGATGACGTCGTGGCGGGACGACGTGGTGGCGTGGTTGCGCGGGGATCACCCCGGCAGGTGAACCTCGACTTCACGCTCTCCTCGTTCCGTCCTCACCGCGACCGGCCTCGGGCTTCCTACGCTGGACGTGATGAAGTTCACACTGGAGATGATCGAGCGTGTCGAGCAGCACGTCGGACGGCCGGTGCTGTACCTCAAGCCCGGCGTGCCCACCCCACCCAACGGCGCCCTCCTGCTGGGCGCGGACGAGAGCTTCACCGTGACGGGCGTCCTGCGTCCGGCAGACGAAGGGGGAGGCGCGGTCGTCCGCGCCGTGCACTGGAGCCACCCCAAGCCCACGAACTACGAGCGGTGGTGACCGGCTTCTCACAAAACCTTCAGGCTGTCAGAAGAATGTAAGACGAACCGCGGTAGCGTCAGGCATGCACAACCCGCTCCGCCGCTCTTCGGCCCTGTCCGTGCTTACCCTCTGCGGCCTCCTCACGCTCGCCCACGCGGACGCGCAGCGGGTCGTGAAGGTCGCCACCCTCAGCCCCCTGAGCGGCTCGCTCGAATCGCTCGGCAACGACGTCCGCCGCGGCGCCGAGCTCGCCGTGAAGCTCCGCCAGCGCGAGTTCTCACAGCTCGGCGTGACGCTGCAACTCCAGGCCTTCGACGACGAGGGCGACGCCCAGGTCGGCGCGAAGCAGGCCGAAACCATCCTGAAGGACGACAGCGTCCTCGCCGTCGTCGGCGCCCTCAACTCCGGCGTGAGCCTCACGGCGGGCGGCGTGCTCGCGAAGGGACAGGTCGCGATGGTCACGCCCGCCAGCACCGCCGACAAGCTCACCACGCAGGGCTGGACGCACTTCAACCGTCTCGTCGCGCCCGACAAGGCGCAGGCCGAGGCGGGCGGCGCGTACATCGCCGGCACCCTCAAGCCCAAGAGCGTCTTCGTCGTCAGCGACAACACCACCTACGGCAACGGCCTCAGCACCCAGATCCAGGCGTCCCTCAAGAAGAGCGGCATCAAGATCGCCGCGTACATCGGCGCGACCGACGTCGCCGCGCTCGAGGCGCTCGCCCCGCGCGTCCAGGCGAGCGGCGCGGACCTCGTCTTCTTCGGCGGCACCCCCGACCTCGGCGGGCCCTTCGTGAAGGCGCTGCGCGCCGCGGGCGTCAAGGCCACCTTCATGGGCGGCGACGCCCTCGACTCCAGCGTGTTCGTCAAGCTCGCCCAGAAGGACGCCGCCGACACCCTCTTCACCACCGTGTACGGCCCCGTGAGCGCCTTCGCGAACCGCACCGCCTTCGTCACGGCCTACGAGAAGGAATACAAGACGAGCCCGTCGGGCTTCGCGGCCTTCGCGTACGACGCCGCGAACGTCCTGCTCAGCGGCCTCAAGTCCGTCACGACCACCAGCAAGCTCCCCACACGCGCGCAGGTCTCGGCGGCCGTGCGCGGCGGCAAGGTCGCGGCGGACGGGACCATCACCGGCACCGTCTCCTTCACCAAGACGGGCGAGCGCGCCAGCTCCCCGCTCTTCCTGATGCGCGTCGGCGCGGACACCCTCGCCCCGCGCGTGGAGAAGGTGCTGCGCTACAGCGCCCCCACCCAGCCCTGAGCGCGGACGAGGAGGGGCCGACCCGCGGGTCGGCCCCTCCTCACGTCGACCCGCCCGACCCTTCCTCCCCGTCCACGGCGGGCAGCGTGAAGTGCACCGCCGTGCCCTCGCCCGGGACGGACTCGATCCACGCGCGGCCCCCGTGCCGCTCCACGATCTTGCGGACGATGGCGAGCCCGAGACCCGTCCCCTCGTACCGGTCGCGGACGTGCAGCCGCTCGAACAGGCCGAAGACCCGCTCCACGTACGTCGGCTCGATGCCGATGCCGTTGTCCCGCACCGTGAAGTGCCACATCCCGTCCTCGCGGGTCGCCGCGATCTCCACCACGGGCGCGACGCCCTCACGCCTGAACTTCACCGCGTTCCCCACGACGTTCTGAAACAGCTGCGTCAGTTCCGACTCGTCGCCGAGCACCAGCGGAAGGGGAGCGGAGCGCACCGTCGCGTCCGCCGTCGTGACGAGCGCGTCCAGCCGACGCAACGCCTCCGCGAGCGGTACGTCCGCCGCGAGGGGACGCGGCGGCTCGCGCCGCGCGTTGAGGCGCGAGAACACCAGCAGATCGTCGATGAGCAGCTTGAGCCGCTCCGCGCCGCGCGTCACGAGCGAGAGGTACTTGCGGCCCGGCTCGTCGAGGACGTCTCCGTAACGGCGGTTGAGGACCTCGGAAAAGCTCGCGATGGTCCGCAGGGGCTCCTGCAGGTCATGTGACGCGACGAACGCGAACCGCTCCAGCTCGGCGTTGCTGCGCCGCAGGTTCGCGTTGAGCTCCTGCAGGGCGTCACGATGACGGCCCACCTCCGCCGCGGCCTCCGAGCGCTCCAGCGCCGTCCCCACCGTGGCGGCGGCCCGGCGGACGAGGTCGTGTTCGCCGCTCGTCCAGCCGCCCTCCCGGCTCGGGCGCCACACGACGAGGAAGCCCTCCACGTTCTTTCCACGTCCCGTGATCGGTTCGACCGCGCAGGCCTGACCCTCCGCGCCACGCACCACGTCGGGCTCCCGGCCGTAGTCGTCCACGTACAGCGGGGCGCCGCCGTCGAAGACGCGCGCGAGGAGCGGCGTGTGGTCGAGCGTCAGGTCGGGCCGCGTCATCACGTCGAGGATGGCTCCCGGCGGCTCGCCCCAGATGGTGGGCGTACGCACAGCCCGCCCGTCGAGCGGCACCACCAGCATCGCCGACGCGCCCAGCGCCGGGCCGAGCCGTTCGAGCGCCGCGCTCGCC
>NZ_KI912657.1:83741-88408 GCF_000519345.1 Deinococcus pimensis DSM 21231 | reverse complement strand
CTCGCCGCCTCCTCCGGGGTGCTCGCGACCTGCAGGGCGTCACCGAGCGCCGCGAGCACCTCGGCCCGTTCGAGCGCCTCCTCGCGCCGCCGCTCGGCCTCCTCGCGTTCGCTCACGTCGACGGTCACGCCGATCATGCCGGACACGCCGCCGCGCGCGTCCAGCATCGGCGTGTACCAGCTCTCGAAGGTGCGTCCTTCGTACGCGCCGCGACTCTTGAAGGTCTCTCCGCGCAGGGCGCGTTCCAGCGGGCGGGCCACGTCCGGCTGGTCGCGGAAGAGCTCGCGCATGTTGCGGCCCACGAACGCGCCCGGTTTCAGGCCCACCGACGCGAGCGCCGCGCCCTCGTGCAGGAGGAACGTTCCGTCCGCGTCCACGGCGTACAGGATGAGCGGCGCGCCCGACACGACCGCCGCGAGCAGCGCCGCCGTGCGGCGTTCCTCGTCGATGACGCGGCCCTCGGGGATGATCATGACGACGTCACCGCGCTCGTCCGTGACGGGCTTGAGCGAGAAGTCGATGAGCGCGGTGACGCCGCCCGCGCCGCGCACGTCCACGTCGTAGCGCACCGTCTCCCCGAGCGCCGCGCGCGCCACGGCCTTCCGCAGATCGTGGCGGGCTTCCTCCGTGGTGGCCCACCAGGGGGAGTCCCACAGGAACTTTCCGATCACGTCCTCGGACGTGACACCGCCGAAGTCCAGCGCGGTCCGGTTCGCCTCCAGGATGACCCCGTCGGGACGCATCAGGCCGATGAACTGGAACTGGCTGTCGAAGATGCCGCGGAAGCGCCGCTCGCTCACCTCCAGCGCGCGCGTACGCTCGCGCACGCGGGCCTCGAGCGTGGCGTTGAGGTCACGCAGGGCGCGCTCGGCCTCCACGCGCTCCGTGACGTCCGTGTGCACCCCGACCCACTCGACGATCTCGCCGTCGGGCGCGGTGATCGGCACGGCGCGCACGTGGAAGTGGCGTTCGTCCCCGCCGCGGACCCGCATGCGCAGTTCCACCTCGTAGACGTCGCGCTCGCGCACGCTGCGGCGCCACGCCTGCAGGGCGCGTTCGCGGTCGTCAGGGTGGACGTGCTGGGCCCAGCCCTCCCCGCCCTCGTCGAAGCGGGTCTGCCCGGTCAGCGCGGACCAGCCGGGCTGCTCTCCCGTCAGGACGCCGCGCGCGTCGGTCGTCCAGACCGTCTGCCGGGTGGCGTCCACGAGCGAGCGGTAGCGCTCCCCGGTGCGGCGCGCGACCTCGTAGAGTTGCGCGTTGTCCAGCGCGAGCGCCGCGCGGCGCGCGATCTCCTCGGCCAGCTCGAGGTCGTCGCGCGTGAGAGTCCGCTCCGGACGGGACGTGGCCATGCCGAGCACCCCGACGCGCCGTCCATGGGCCATGAGCGGCACGCTGAGCATGGAGTGCAGGCCGAGCGCGCGTACCATCTCGCGGCGTTCCGGATCGGGAATCTGCTCCACCGCGTCCTCCGGGATTCGCTCGATGAGGACGGGCAGCCCCGAGCGCAGCACCGCCTCGTTGCTGAGCGGCGACGACGGGTCGCTGGGGTAACGCTCGATCAGCGCGCGCAGCACCTCCACCCTGGTGGGATCGTCGTGCGCGACCGCGACGGGCAGGAGCCGCTGCGCCTGGGGCGGGAGCCGGTCGAAGTCCTCGTTCGGGACGTACACGGCGCACCAGTCCGCGACGAAGCGCACCGCGAGCGACGCGACCCGGTCGAGGGTCTCGCGGACGTCGAGGGACTCCGAGAGGGTCTCGCCCACCCGGGCGAGCAGCGCCGCCCGCTCCCCGGCCTGCCGCTGCTCGTCGAAGAGCCGGGCCCGGTCGAGGGCCTGCGCGCACTGCTCGGCGACCGCGCGCACGAAGGGACGCTGTTCGGGCGCGGCGTCCCGGGCGTCCGCGAAACTCAGGGTGAGCGCGCCGAGGAGTCGGTCACCCGCCAGAAGCGGCAGCGCCGCCACGGCGAGCGTCTGGGGCTGCAGGTGGGGCGTCAGGTCGGAGAAGTCACGCGCCACGTCCGCCGCGGTGCAGAAGACGGCCTCACGGGTCCTCATCGCCTGCACGACGGGAAGTCGGCCCCCGGCGGGAAGGCGGCGCCAGCGTTCCAGCGTGTCCCCGTCGTACCCGCTCGCGCCCATCACGAGCAGGTCCTCCTCTCCCTCGGGGGTCACGATGGCCGCGCCGTACGCCCCGGCGGCGCGGCTTCCCTCGCGCAGGACGATCTCGCGGACCTGCTCGGGCGTGACGGCCCCCCCGAGCGCGCCCGTGAGGACCTGAAGGCGCGCCGTGCGGGCCTCGCTGCGGCGGCGGGCGCGAAGCGCGCGAACCTGCTCGGTGACGTCCTCGACGGTCACGACGAGCCCGAGCACGGCGCCCGCCGCACCGCGTACGACGCTGGCGTCGGCGCGGCGGTGGATGTCCCCGTCGGGCTCGTGGCCGGGCACGACGTACTCATAGCCCCTCAGGGGCACGCCGGTCTGCAGGGTGCGTCGGTAGGCCTGCACCAGGCCGGGCGGGATGAGCGGGACGACCTCCGCGAGGGTCCGGCCCGGGTGCTCCTCGGCGGGCAGACCGGTGAGGCGGGCGAAGGCGTCGTTGACGCGGACGAAGCGCAGGTCGGCGTCGTAGAAGGCGTGGGCCGCCGTCGCGTGCTCGAAGAGCGTGTCGAGGAACGCGGTGTCGGCCCGTCCGGCCTGCAGGGCGCGGGAGTGTCGCGGCACACCTGCATGCTAGACAACCCACGCGCGCTTCGCCCGGACCTTAAGGTTTCCTGAGAACGGACTGCGTGAAGACCTCCTCAGCGTCCTGCCACGCGGGCCTCCTCGTTACGCTCCAGACTGAACGGCAGAGGTGAAGTTATGGCTATGGATGAACTTCGGAAGAACGGCATGATGAACCACCTGCTCGGCGCGCTGGAGCGCGGCGAGGACATCGGGCACTACGGCCGCCTCGTCTTCGCGATCGTCGCCCGGCACTTCATGACGGAGGACGAGCTCGTCGGGAGGCTCGCGAACGACCGCGACTTCTCCCAGGAGGACGCGCGCACCCTCGTGGAGCAGGTGAACGCCCACGACTACAACCCGCCGCGCCGCGAGAAGATCCTGGAGTACATGCAGAAGCAGGACTTCCCCATCCTGCCCGACGCCCACGATCCCGACGCCGGCAACGTCTACCGCGACCTGGACTTCCCTCAGCGCGTCTACGACCACATCAGCGAGTACCACCACCAGAAGGCGGAGTAACACGTGAGACCGGGAGGAGGGCGCGCCCTCCTCCCGGTCGTGCTCAATACGTCTGCTCGCGCTCCCCCGTCTCGTCCTGCACGTCCTTCGGGCGCACGACCTCCGCGACGACCGCGTAGTGCACCCGGTGTGCCGGCACGAGGAACACGTGCCCCGAACGCTGCGCGACCCGCACGGGCCGGTTGCCCGCGAGTTGCGCCTCCACCTCCGCGAGCGCGAGTTCCGCGTCCGTCGGCGTGTCGAACACGCCGTACACCAGCCTCGTCGCCGCCGGGGGTTCCGTGACACCCGACATCGCGCCCGGCATGCGCGACCGCGCCTCCCCGTGCGTGAGCGCGTCCGCCGCCGCCTCGTAGACCTGCGGGCCCGGATTCACGAGCCACAACATCACCGTGTACGCCATCGCAACCTCCAGAGCGTCGAGTGTCCGTCGGACCCACTTCACACCAAGCCCGGGGCACGATCATGACGCGCGGCGCGCCCGACCTTGGAGAATGGTTGAGTGTTCGTGGGTGCGTCATCTCCGGGCGTGGTGCGCCGGGGCGAGGCGGGGTAGGGTGACCGCATGAGCCGACGCGCCGACGACCCCGCCGACCGCGGCCACGCGGGCCGCCCCCCCACGCCCTTCAGCCGCGCCGTCGGGCAGTCACGCTTCGTCGTGCTGCTCGCCGTGGTGTCCGTGCTGCTCGTCGCGGTGGCCCTCTTCCTGATCGGGGTGGTGCAGGCCTTCACGGGCATCTGGGAGGCCCTCGTGGCGGTCTCCGACGGGAAGTTCACCGCCACGACCCTCACCATCGAGTTCCTGGAGATCGTCAGCACGATGCTCAAGGCCGTCGTGTTCTACATCATCGGCGTGGGCCTCTACAGCCTGTTCATCGCGCCGCTCAACCTCACCGCGTCCCTCGGCGTGGAGACCCTCAACGACCTCGAGGACAAGATCGTCAGCGTGGTCATCGTCATTCTCGCCGTGACCTTCCTGGAGCACTTCGTCCGCTGGGACGAACCCCTCGAGACCCTGCAGTTCGGCGGGGCGCTCGCCGTGGTGGTGTTCGCGCTGGTGTTCTTCCAGCGCTACAGCCATCAGGCGAAGGAGGCGCAGCAGGCGAAGAATCCCGACGTGACCGCCCGCGCGCAGAAGGAACTCTTCGAGGAGGACCACGAGCAGCGCGTCATCACCGACGATCTGCTCGACGGGCGCCGATCCGCCGACGGCGAGTGAGGACCGCGAGCGTCAAGCCTCCCTGACCGCGCTGTCACGTGCGCGCGCCACGCCTTCCCGTAGGCTCGGGCATGCCGGACACCGTCGTCACGTCCGCTACCGTCACCGAAGTGCCCGGCGGTACGCGCGCCCACCTCGTGCTGCGCTTCGGCACGCAGGACGTCCCCGCGCTGCTGCTGCTCCCGCGCGGCGCGCCCGCGCCCGCC
>NZ_KI912657.1:67736-83641 GCF_000519345.1 Deinococcus pimensis DSM 21231 | reverse complement strand
CCCTGCCCGCGCGAGCCGTGGAGGACGCGGCGGACTGGATCGCCGCGCACCTCCCCGGCCGCTGACGCCACGTGAAGGCGCGCGGCCTGGGAGCCGCGCGCCTTCCTGCGGGTCGCTCAGTCGTCGAGGTAGTCGCGCAGGCTGCGGCTGCGGCTCTCGTGGTACTTGAGCTTGCGCAGAGCCTTGTTCTCGATCTGACGGATGCGCTCGCGGGTCACGTTGAAGTACTGCCCGACCTCCTCGAGGGTGTGCTCGCGGCCGTCCACGAGGCCCTTGCGCAGCTTGAGCACCATCGCCTCGCGCTCGTCGAGGGCGCTGAGCGCGCGGCTGATCGCCTCCGAGAGCATCACCTCGTCGGTGCTCTCGGCGGGCGAGTCGAGCCGCTCGTCCGCGATGAAGTCCCCGTAGGCCGAGTCGCCCTCCGTCCCGACGGGCGTCTCGAGCGACACGGGCTCCATGGAGACCTTCTGGACCTCCTCGACCTTCGCGGCGTCCCAACCGGGCCCCATCGCCTCCGCGAGCTCCTCGGGCGTCGCCTCGCGCGACAGTTCCTGCTGCAGTTGCCGCGCGGTGCGCGAGAGCTTGTTGATCGTCTCGACCATGTGGACGGGCACGCGGATCGTGCGGCCCTGATCGGCGATGGCGCGGTTCACGGCCTGCCGGATCCACCACGTGGCGTACGTGGAGAACTTGAAGCCGCGGCGGTACTCGAACTTCTCGGCGGCGCGCATCAGCCCGCCGTTGCCTTCCTGGATGAGGTCCAGGAGGCTCAGGCCGCGGTTCGGGTACTTCTTGGCGATGCTCACGACCAGACGCAGGTTCGCCTCCACCAGCTGCTGCTTCGCGGCGGCGCCGTCGTCCACCTGACGCTGCAGCGCGCGCCGCTGGCGCTCCTCCAGGTCGGGGTTCTCGTCGAGCCGTCCCTGCGCTGCCACGCCCGCCTCCATGCGGCGCGCCAGGTCGATCTCCTCCGCGACGGTGAGCAGGGGCACCTGACCGATCTCGTGCAGGTACTGCCGCACGGGGTCGCTGCTGACGGGACGGGGCAGGTCCTCGTCGGCCTCCTCCTCCTCCTCGGCCTCGGGCGTCTCCTCGGTCTCGAGGTCCTCCTCCTCGACCTCGTCCGGGTCGATGGCCGCGAGTTCCGGGTCGAGCAACTCCGGCTCCGCGGTCGGGTTCTCCCCGTCGACGGGCGCCTCATCGGCGGTCGCGGCGGGACGGGCCTCGGCGGGCGCCTCCTTGGCCTTCGCGGAGCGCTTGCGGCCCTTCTGTGAGGGAGACGGGTTCTGCTGGGCGTTGCTCATCGGGCCTCCATGGAGCGGGAAACGTTACTTGTCCGGACCCGAGGTCCGGCGGACAGTCTCGCAGGATGTCACACGCGCGGAAGCGTGACAACGGCGTCGGTCAGGATGTTCCCGCTCGGCGCGGGCTCCTCCCGGTTGGAGGCAGGACCGGCCGGCCGTCCGGAGGGCGGTGGACATGCGCCACAGAATAACAGGGAACGGCCGAACCCGCCGCCCCACCCGCGGCAGTGATCGCAAAAGGCGCGTGCAGGACACTATCCGCCGAGGAAGGTCAGCCGGATTCGCGGCGCGCGTGCAGGGGTTCGGCGGCTTCTTCACGCTGAAGCGCTTCAACTGTGAACGGGCACGGCGACGTGGACGCCAAGGCCGACTAAAGTACGGATGGTCGTTTCCTCAAGCAGAGACGGGCGCGTCCGCGCCGCTCTCGCCGGTGCCCCTGGACTCCCATGCCCCCGGGTGTCGGTCCCTCCCGACGCGACGACCATGGCCGCCTTCCATCGTCCGGCGCCCCCGTGGGCGCGAGAGGAGCGTCTCATGCTGACCACCGTGCACTGCAAGTGGACCACCGAGGGCCGGGAGCGCGTCCGCGTCGTCGCGGCCGACGTCGAGACGGAGACCTCGCTGCCGAGGCTCGTCGCGCTGTTCGGGCACGACGCGCGCGACGGGCTGCTGCGGCGCGGCCGCTTCGAGCTCACCGTCGGTCTCGACGCGGCGGCGTGGCTCGTGCGCCGCATCGCCGACGAGGACGCGCTCGAACGTGAGACGCGCCCGCTTCGCACGGACGTGCTGGACGCCTAGAATGTCACGGTGACCACCCACCGACCGCCAGGGGCGCCGATCGGCGTGTTCGACTCGGGCGCGGGCGGCCTGTCCGTCCTCGCCCGACTCCGCGAGCTCCTTCCCCACGAGGACTACCTGTATCTCGGCGACACCGCCAACGCGCCCTACGGCCCCCGCGACGACGACGACATCCGCGCGCTCACGCTGCGCGGCGTGCGCTGGCTGCGGAGTCGGGGCGCGAAGCTCGTCGTGATCGCGTGCAACACCGCCTGCGCCGTCGCGCTCGACGACGTCCGCGCGGACTTCGGGCAGGACGTGCCCGTCGTGGGGCTCGTGCCCGCCCTCAAGCCCGCCGTGGGCCTCACCCGTACCGGGCACGTCGGGGTGCTCGCCACGCCCGCCACGCTGCGCGGGCGCCTGCTCGCAGACGTCACCCGCGCGCTTCGCCGCGCCCGCCGGAGTGACGGTGCATCAGGCGGCGCACCCGAGGCTCGTGCCGCTCGTGGAGGCGGGCGTCCTGGACGGCCCGGAGGTGCGCCGCGCGCTTCACGAGGCCCTGGGTCCCATGGCCACGGCGGGCGCCGACACGCTCGTGCTGGGCTGCACGCACTACCCCTTCCTGCGCGGCGCCGTGGAGGAGGCCTTTCCGGGCCGCTTCACGATGCTCGACTCGGGCGGCGCCATCGCCGAGCGCACCCGGCGGGTGCTGGAGGAACGTGGCGAGCTCGCCACGCGGGAGGGCGTGGGCCGCGTGACGCTCGTGAGCAGCGGCGACCCCGCCACGTTCGGCGGGGTCGCGCGGCTCTCGGGGATCGAGGCGGACGAACTGCTGCGCGCGCCCGACCTCGCGCCCGAGGCTCAGAAGGTGTAGGACTTCGGGACGACCACGACGCCGTTCTCGGTGATGGTGAAGCCCCGCGCGAGGTCCTCCTCGGGGTCCACGCCGATCCGCGCGCCGGGCGGCACGACCACGTTCTTGTCGATGATGGCGCGCCGCACGTGCGCGTGCCGTCCGATCTCCACGTGGTCGAGGACCACGGCGCCCTCCACGAGGGAGTAGGAATGCGTGCGCACGTGCCGTCCGAGCACGCTGTCACGGACCGTGCCGCCCGAGATGATCACGTCGCCCGCCATGAGGGAGTTGAAAGCCTGCCCGCGCCGCTCGGCGGCCTCGTGCACGAACTTCGCGGGCGCGCTGAACTCCGACGCGGTGCGCAGGGGCCACTCGGGATTGTACAGGTCGAACTCCGGCGTGACGGACACGAGGTCCATGTTCGCCTCGTAGTACGCGTCGAGCGTTCCCACGTCGCGCCAGTACGTGTTGGGGCCCGCCTGCCCGGGGATGGGGTTGCGGTGGAAGTCGTACGCCATCACGTTGTACCCGTCGATGATGGCGCGCGGCAGCGTGTCCTTGCCGAAGTCGAAGGAGTTCGCCTCCTCGCGGACACCGAGTTCCAGGAGTTCCTCGAGGGCGCGGCGGGAGAAGATGTAGTTGCCCATGCTGGTCAGCACCGTCGTCGGGTTGCCCGGCAGCGTGCTTGGATCGGGCTTTTCGAGGAAGTCCGTCACGCGGCCCCGGTCGTCGACGCTCATCACGCCGAAGCGCTTCGACTCGGCGGCGGGCATGGGGAAGCTCGCGATGGTGACGTCGGCGCGCGTATCGCGGTGCACGTCGAGCATGTGGGCGATGTTCATCTTGTAGATGTGGTCGCCACTGAACACCGCCACGTAGTCCGCGTCGAAGTTCTCGACGAGGTGGAGGTTCTGGTAGACGGCGTCGGCGGTGCCGCGGTACCAGACGGGCCCGAGCTCCTCGTAGCGGTACATCTGCGCGGGCACGAGGGTGATGAAGTAGTCGCTGAGGAAGGTCCCGAAGCGCCAGCCGCGCTGGATGTGCTCCGTCAGGCTCTGCGCCTTGAACTGCGTGATCACGTTGATGGAGTAGATCTCGCTGTTGATGAAGTTGTTCAGCGCGAAGTCGATGATGCGGTACTTGCTGCCGAAGGGCACGGCGGGCTTGGCGCGTTTGCGCGTCAGGGGAAACAGACGGGTCCCCTGGCCTCCGGCGAGGATCATGCCGAGCACTCTCGTTTTCATCGTTCCTCCAGGCGGGTCCACGAGGGACGCGCGGGTCGTGCGTGAATCCTGACCGTGGGTCGTATGTCTTGAAATGAGCGGTGTCCACCCACATCATGCACGACGTCGCGGCCCGTGTCGCGCGTCGTCGGAGGGTACCGGACCGCGCGCGGGCATCGTGGGTGGAGAGGTACTTTCTGAAGGGACGTTTCAGCGCTCAGCGCGGCAGGGAGAAGGAGAAGGTGGCGCCCTCACCGGGCGAGGACTCCGCCCACACCCGCCCCCCGTGCCGCTGCACGATCCGCTTCACGTTCGCCAGCCCCACCCCGTTGCCCTCGAACTCCTCCGCGCGGTGCAGCCGCTGGAACACCCCGAACAGCCGACTCGCGTAACGCGGATCGAAGCCCACCCCGTTGTCACGAACAAACACCCGCACCTCCGCGTCCGTCACGTCCGCCCACACCTCCACGACCGCCTCGTCCCGCGTCCGGCTGTACTTCACCGCGTTCCCCAGCAGGTTCGTCAGCACCTGACGCAGCAATCCCGCGTCGCCCTCCACGGTCGGCAACGCCGCCACCCGCCAGGTGAGGTGCCGTTCACCCGCGCCGAGCTGCACGTCGGCCCGGACCTGCTCGACGAGCGGACCGAGCGCCACGGGCGCGCGAACCACGGGCTCCTGCGCGCTCCTCGCCATCGCGAGCAGATCGTCGATGAGACCGTTCATGCGGGACGCGGCGCCCTCGGCGATGTCGAGATAGCGCTGCGCGCGTTCGTCCACGGGCGGCGTGAGCGAGCGGCGCAGCAACCCCAGGAAGCTCAGCACGTGCCGCACGGGCGCGCGCAGGTCGTGGCTCACCCCGTACGAGAAGGCCTCCAGCTCCTCGTTGAGCGCCTCCAGTTGCCGCGTGCGTTCCCGCACCCGCTGTTCGAGCGAGCTGTTGAGCTCCCTCACGCGGGCCTCGACCTCGCGTCGTTCGGTCACGTCGGACGCCGTGACAACGGTGAGCAAAGCGCCGTCCTCCTCCCGGACGAGGGCGACGCGGCAGCTCAACCACGAGGGCGTGCCGTCGGAGCGGGTGACCTCCACCTCGAAGGCGTCCTGACCCGTGTCCGCCTCACCGAGCTCCCCGAGCCACGGCAACGTCCGCAGCAGGTCCTCGGGACGGATGAGGTCGTGCATGGCGCGGTTGACCCACCGTGTCCTGCCGGAGTCCCGCTCCACCAGCATGACCCCCACGGGCAGTTCGTCGAGGACGCGCCCGACGAGCGCGCGCTCGACGTCCACCTCCCCGGCGAGCCGGGCGCGTTCGAGCGCGGTGGCGCACTGCGCGGCCACGCTCGTCACGAAGGCCAGATCGATCTGCGCGAAGGTGGACTCGTCGACGAAGCTGAGGATGAGCGCGCCCACGACCCGCTCGTCGAACTCCAGCGGCACGATCGCGTACGCGACGGTCGCGGGCGACGTCGAGGGCGCGAAGCGGGGGTAGTCACGCCGCACGTCCTCGCGGCGGAGCAGCAGCGTTCGGCGCTCGCGCATGGCCGTCACGACGGGCACGTGCTCGGTCAGAGCGTGCCGGAAGGCGGATCGGACGGGTCGGCGCTCGGACAGGGGGTCGAGACGGAACACCTCCACGTGAGCGCCGTCGGGGGCCGTGAGGGCGACGCTGCCCACCGACGCGCCCAGCGCGGGCACCGCGTGCCGGAAGACGGCCGTGAGGACGTCGTCTCGCCCGAGCGGGCGCATCAGGGCGGTCGTGATGTCCTGCAGGGCGCGCGCGCGCCGCTCCTGCCCGTGCCGGGCGGTGACGTCGCGGAAGTGCACGGCGACGCCGTCCTGATACGGGAAGGCGCGCACGCCGATCCAGGAGGCGCGCGGCGAGAAGTACGCCTCGAATTCCGTGACGAGACGTTCGCGCATCACGAGCTGGGCGCGTTCCTCGAAGATCGTGCCGAGAATCTCCGGGTAGAGCGCCCACAGGTTCGCGCCGATCACCTCCGCGGCCGGGCGCGCCGCGAAGCGGATCGCGTTGCCGTTGGCGTACACCACGCGCCAGTGCGCGTCGAGCGCCAGGAAGGCGTCGGGCAGACCCTCGAGCAGCGCTCGGAGGTCCGGCAGTGGGGAGGCGAAGTCCTGGGTCGGCATGGGCTCGCTGATCTGCCAAGTCTAATCCCGAGGACACGCACGCGCCACACGTGAGTGGACCGCGAGGTCTCCGGACGCGTGTCGGGCGCCTTCAGGGTCGGATCGGCACGTAGACCCGGCGGGCCGGGACCGACACGGGTTGCGGCGTCGGGGCGGCGGGCGTCACGAGGTCGCGCGCCAGGCGGGAGACGGTGCTCACGGCGAGGAAGATGCCCACGCCGAATGCGACGACGATGACGAGCAGGACCGTGACCATGACCCAGGGTAGGCCGTTCCCGGGCGCGTGCGGCGTTGTCTCAAGGTTTGCTCGGCGTGAGCCGCGCGTGAGTCGCGCGGGGGACGCTTCCCACGTTTCGTCTCATGAGAAGCCATAATTTCTTTTCATTCGGCGCGGAGCGAACCCTACCCTGAGGGCATGCTCCTGCGCTTCACCCTGCTCCTCTCCTGCGCTCTCGTGCTCGCGTCCTGCGGGTCGGCGCCCGCTCCGTCGAGCGTGGCGCCCGCGCCCGTGACGGCGCCCGTGACCACACCCGATCCCACACCGTCACCGACGCCGACACCGACGCCCACACCAGCACCGACGCCGAATCCGACGCCCGATCCCACGCCGGACCCCATGCCGGACCCCACGCCCGATCCCACGCCGGACCCCACACCGGACCCCACGCCCGATCCCGACCCGGGTCCCACACCCGACCCCTCCGACACCACGCCGCCCGAGATCGGAGACGTCCTCTTCACCGCGACCTCGACGGGTCTGCGGGTCACGGGTACGGCCCGTGACGACGTGCGGCTCGCGTCCCTTACCTACCGCGTGTCGAGCGCGGGCGCGACCGTCACGTCGGGGGCCCTCACGGTGGACGCGCAGGACCGCTGGGTCCTCGATCTGCCCGCGTCACGCGCGTCGCGTCTCCTGACGATCGAGGCGACGGACTGGAACGGAGCCTTCTCCGACCGGGCCTTCACGCTCGACCCCACCCCCTGAGGTCGCGCGGGCGCTTCCCGGGCCGTAGGATGGACCGCACAGGAGGGTCCCACTTTGCTGTCCGAAGACCAGCTCAGAAGCGCCGCGAGGCGCCTCCACGACGCCGAGCGCGAGCGTCGTCAGATCCGTCAGCTCTCCCTGGAGCACCCCGGCATGACCTTCGAGGACGCCTACGCGGTGCAGCGCGCGTGGGTGGACCTCAAGCTCGCGGAGGGCCGCGAGGTGCGCGGCCACAAGATCGGCCTGACATCCCGCGCGATGCAGGTCAGTTCGAACATCACCGAGCCGGACTCCGGCACGCTCCTCGACGACATGTTCTTCGCGGAGGGCGCGGACATCCCGGTCACGCGGTTCATCGTCCCACGGGTGGAGGTGGAGCTCGCGTTCGTCCTGCGTGAGGAGCTGCGCGGCCCGAACTGCACGATCTTCGACGTGCTGGCCGCCACGGCGTACGTGACGCCCGCGCTGGAGATCATCGACGCCCGCATCGAGCGGGTGGACGCGGCGACGGGCGTGACGCGCAGGGTCCTCGACACCATCAGCGACAACGCCGCCAACGCGGGCGTGGTGACGGGCGGGCGGCCCGTGCGCCCGCACGACGTGGACCTGCGCTGGGTGGGGGCGCTGCTGTACCGGAACGGGGTCATCGAGGAGACGGGCGTGGCGGCGGGTGTGCTCAACCACCCCGCGAACGGGGTCGCGTGGCTCGCCAACCGTCTTCACGGGATCGGGGTGACGCTGCTTCCCGGGCAGGTGGTGCTGGCGGGCTCGTTCACGCGGCCCGTGGACGTCTCGGCGGGCGACACCTTCCACGCGGATTACGGCCCGCTCGGTGCGGTCACGTGCAGGTTCGTGTGAGGAGGGACGTGGACACCTACCGCAACGCGTTCAGGGAAGCGCTCGTGGCCCGTGAGCGCGCCATCGGCCTGTGGATGGGTCTGGCGGACCCCACCTGCGCGGAGATCTGCGCGGGCGCGGGCTTCGACTGGCTGCTGGTGGACGGCGAGCACGCCCCGAACGACCTGCGCTCCATCCTCGCGCAACTCCGCGCGGTCGCCCCGTACGACGTGGAGGCGGTGGTCCGCCCGCCCGTCGGGGACGCGGTGGTCCTCAAGCAGTACCTCGACCTCGGGGCGCGCAGCCTGATCGTGCCGATGGTGGAGTCCGCCGGGCAGGCACGCGCGCTGGTCGCGGCGACGCGCTACCCGCCGCGCGGCGTGCGGGGGGTGGGGAGCGCGCTGGCGCGCGCGTCGCGCTGGAACACCCGCCCGGACTACCTCGCGCGCGCCGATTCGGAGGTGTGTCTCGTCGTGCAGATCGAGTCGCGCGCGGGACTGGACGCGCTCGACGAGATCGTGGCGGTGGAGGGCGTGGACGGGGTGTTCATCGGACCGGCGGACCTGTCGGGGTCGCTGGGGCACCTCGGGAATCCCGGGCATCCGGAGGTGACGGAGGCCGTCGCGGACGCCGCGCGGCGCGTGAACGCGGCGGGGAAGGCGGTGGGGATCCTGACGTCGGACGAGACGCTCGCACGTGACTATCTGGCCGGGGGATTCTCGTTCGTGGCGGTCGGGGTGGACACGACCCTGCTGGCGCGCGCCACGCGGGCGCTCGCGGCGCGCTTCCGGGAGGGCGGGGGCGAGGAGGCGGGGCCGGAGCGCGGCGGCGTGTACTGACCTTCGGTGCCGGTCGCGACTCCCAGCGATCCCTTTGTGTATCGTGAGGCGATCTGACGGAAATCCTCACGCCCTCGCCCCTGCCGCGCGCACCGAATGAGGGGCGGGAGGCACGACATGGCGACCGAGACACGCGACAGCATCAACGACATCTGGGGAGCACGCACGCCGCACGGCCCGGACACCCCGTGGCCCGAGCGGGTCGACGAGCACACCACCGACACGCCCGAACGCTGGGTGCGCGGCACCTGCGTGCTGTGCTCCAACGGCTGCGGCCTCGACATCGGCGTCAGGGACGGCCGCATCGTCGGCGTGCGCGGTCTCGCTTCCGACGTGACGAACAAGGGCCGCCTCGGCCCGAAGGGCCTGCACGGCTGGCAGGCGAACAACAGCGAGGACCGTCTGCGCACGCCCCTGATCCGCCGGGACGGACGCCTCCAGGAGGCCAGCTGGGACGAGGCGATGGACCTCATCGTCCGCAGGTCCAGGGAGATCGTCGAGCGGCACACCAGCGGCGCGATGGGCTTCTACACCTCCGGACAGCTCTTCCTGGAGGAGTACTACACCCTCGCCGTGATCGGCAAGGCCGGGCTGGGCACGCCCCACATGGACGGCAACACGCGCCTGTGCACCGCCACCGCCGCCGCCGCCCTCAAGGAGTCCTTCGGGTCGGACGGGCAGCCCGGCGCGTACGAGGACCTCGACGTGACCGACACCATCCTGCACGTCGGGCACAACATCGCGTCGCAGCAGACGGTGCTGTGGGCTCGCATCCTCGACCGGCTCGCGGGACCCAACCCGCCGAAGCTCGTCGTGATCGACCCGCGCCGGACCTTCACCGCCGAGAAGGCGACCGTCCACCTCGCGCCCCGCGTCGGCACGAACGTGGCGCTCCTCAACGGCCTCATCCGGCTCGTGATCGAGGCGGGCGCGGTCGACCACGCCTTCCTGGACGCGCACACCCTCGGGTACGACGAGCTGCGCAGGACCGTCGAGACGTACACGCCCGAGCGGGTCGAGACGCTCACGGGCGTCCCGGCGAACGAGTTACGCCGCGCCGGGGAGATCCTCGCGACCACACGCACGCTCGTCTCCACCGTGCTGCAGGGCGTCTACCAGTCCATGCAGGCCACCGCCGCCGCCGTGCAGGTCAACAACCTCCACCTCGTGCGCGGCCTCATCGGAAAGCCCGGCAGCGGCATCCTGCAGATGAACGGCCAGCCCACCGCGCAGAACACCCGCGAGACCGGTGCCGACGGTGACCTGCCCGGCTTCCGCAACTGGGACAACCCGGAGCATATCCGCCAGCTCGCGAGGCTCTGGAACGTCCCCTTCGACAAGATCCCGCACTGGTCCCCGCCCACGCACGCCATGCAGATCTGGCGCTACTGCGAGACGGGCAGCATCAAGTTCCTGTGGATCCAGGCGACGAACCCCGCCGTGTCCCTCCCGGACCTCGGCCGCGTCCGCCGCATCCTCCAGAAGGAGGACCTGTTCGTGGTGGTGCAGGACGCCTTCATGACGGAGACGGCGAGGTACGCGGACGTCGTGCTGCCCGCCGCGATCTGGGGTGAGAAGACCGGCACGTTCACGAACGTGAGCCGCACCGTGCACATCTCCTGCCAGGCCGTCGAGCCGCCCGGCGAGGCCCGCAGCGACCTCGACATCTTCCTCGACTACGCGCGCCGCATGGACTTCCGCGATCAGGACGGTCAGCCGCTGATCAAGTGGCACGACCCGGAGAGCACCTTCGAAGCGTGGAAGGCGTGCACGCGCGGACGGCCCTGCGACTACACGGGCCTGACGTACGAGAAGCTCCTCGCGGGCAGCGGCATTCCCTGGCCCGTGAACGACGAGCACCCGGACGGGACGCTGCGCCTCTACACGGACGGGGTGTTCCCGACGAGCGCCGAGTACGCGGAGACGTACGGGCAGGACTTCGACACGGGCGCGAGCGTCACGCCCGAGGAGTACCGCGCGAACGACCCGCGGGGCAGAGCGCTCATCAAGCCCGCCGAGCACCAGGAGCCGCACGAGGTGCCCGACGACGAGTACCCGCTGTGGCTCACCACGGGCCGTCAGGTGTACCACTTCCACACCCGCACGAAGACGGGCCGGGCCCGTGCCCTCGCGGAGGCCGCGCCGGACGCGTTCGTGCAGCTCTCCGAGGAGGACGCCGCGCGCCACGGTATTGCTCAGGACGACTGGGTGCTCGTGGAGTCCCGTCGGGGCGCGATCATCGAGCGGGCGCTGATCGGGAACGTGGAGCCCGGCCTCGTGTTCGTCCCGTGGCACTACGGCTCCTGGGACGACCCGTCGAGGCCGCGCGCCGCGAACGAGCTCACCCTCACCGAGTGGGACCCGGTGAGCAAGCAGCCGCACTTCAAGTACGCCGCCGTGCGGATCAGCCGCTACGACGCGCGAGCCGCGCTGCCCCCGAAGGGTCTGCTGGGCCGCGCCGTGGACGCCGCGCGCAGTCTGGTGGGCTCGCAGGACGAGCAGTCCACGACCGAGCGTTCGGAGTTCCCGCGTCCGAAGACGACGCAGAGGGTGGACGGATGAACACGCGCGGCATGCACGTCGGCAACTACCTCGGGCTGGTCCACGGCAGCGAGACGCGGCTCGTGGACGCCCTCACGAAGGTCTCGGAGCATCACGGCGACGAACCGGACGTCTTCCAGACCTGCCAGCTGCTGGCGAGGTGGTCACGCGGTCACATCGAGCAGCTCGCGCCGCTCGTGGAGAAGTACCGAGAGCAGCGCAACCCCGAGCCCGACGCGCTTGAAAAGGCCCTCTTCCACGGGCCGCGCTCCGGTGGGCTGGGCCTCGTGCGGGACCTGCACGACCTGTGGCTCCTCGCGAACGAGGTGCAGCTGTGCTGGACGGTGCTGGAGCAGGCCGCGCAGGCCCTGCGCGACGAGGAGCTCGAAGGTGTCTGCCAGAACTGCGCCCGGGAAACGAAACGTCAGGTGAAGTTCTTCCTGACGCGCATCAAGCAGGCCGCGCCGCAGGCGCTCGTGGTGGCCGAGTGAACCCCGGCCGCCAGGCCGAGGAGCCGCGCTCCCCGCCCGGCGTGGACGCCGACCAGGAGGAGCAGGCGCAGGCCGAGGAGCGCTCCGCCATCTCCCCCACCGTCGTGCACGAGGCCATCCGCAAGGAAGGCGAGGAGGAGCTCGGGAGGCCCACCGCCGCGCTCGCGTGGTCGGGACTCGCGGCGGGGCTCTCCATGGGCTTCTCGCTCGTCGCGGAGGGCCTCCTGCAGAACCACCTGCCGGACGCGCCGTGGCGTCCGCTCGTGTCGAAGCTCGGGTACAGCGTCGGCTTCCTGATCGTGGTGCTCGGGCGGCAGCAGCTCTTCACGGAGAACACCCTCACGCCGGTCCTGCCGCTGCTGCACGAGTTCACGGCGGCGAAGCTCGGTCAGGTGCTGCGGCTGTGGGCGACCGTGCTGCTCACGAACCTCGTCGGAGCGTTCCTGTTCGCGTGGGCGGTGGGCGGCACGATGGTCTTCGACGAGGGCACGCGTGACACCTTCACCGACATCGGCCGGTCCGCCGCGAACCTGCCGTTCCTCACGATCCTGCTGCGCGGCGTCTTCGCGGGCTGGCTGATCGCGCTGATGGTGTGGCTGCTGCCCGCCGCCGAGACGGCGCGCGTCGGCATCATCGTGATCATCACGTTCCTCGTGGGACTCGGGGAGTTCAGTCACGTCATCGCCGGCTCCGTGGAGGTGCTGTACCTCGTCACGACGGGCGCGCTGTCGTTCTGGGCGTACCTCTCGGGCTATCTCGTGCCGACCCTCGTCGGGAACGTCGTGGGCGGCGTGGCGCTCGTGGCGGCGCTCAACCACGCGCAGGTCGTCGCGGGACGCGGGCGAGAACGGAGGCGGGCATGAAGGGCAAAGCCGGACCGGGCGTCCCGGACGCCGTGTGGGCTCCGCTCGCGGCGGCCGCGCTGATGCTCGCGGCGGGCGGCGTGGGTCTATTGGTGGCCCAGCCGCTGCTGTTCCCCAGCCTCGGCCCGACGGCGTTCCTGCAGGCGGAGACGCCCGATCAGCCCGGCGCGCGGCCCTTCAACGTGATCGTGGGGCACCTCGTGGGGCTCCTCGCGGGCTTCGGCTCCGCCCTGCTGCTCGGCGCCACGAACGCCCCGAGCGTGCTCGCCACGCACGAGCTCACCGCGCCGCGCGTGTGGGCGTCCGTGCTGGCGGTGCTGCTCACGCTGCTCGGCGGTCTCCTCCTGAGGGCCTCGCACCCGCCCGCCGCCGCCACGACGCTCCTCGCTTCCCTCGGCGGCTTCCCCCCGACCGTCCGGAGCTTCCTCACCGTCATGGCGGGCGTGCTGATCGTCGCGGCGCTCGGGGAGGCCCTGCGGCGCTGGCGCCTCGCGCAGAAGGAGGGCGGATGATCCACTTCATGTTCGCCACCGGCATCGAGAACTCCTCCCCGACCATCGAGGGGGGCCGCGTGAGGCAGGACGAGCTGGAGAAGTGCCGTCACTACGACCTCTGGCGCCGCGACTTCGACCTCGTCCAGGAGCTCGGCATCTCGTACCTGCGCTACGGGCCGCCGATTCACCGCACGTGGCTCGGCCCGGACCGCTACGACTGGAGCTTCGCGGACGACACCTTCGCGGACCTGCGGCGGCGCGACGTCACGCCCATCGTGGACCTGTGCCACTTCGGCGTCCCCGACTGGGTCGGGAACTTCCAGAATCCGGACTTCCCCGCGCAGTTCGCGCGCTACGCCCGCGCGTTCGCCCTGCGCTTCCCGTGGGTGCAGCTCTACACGCCCGTCAACGAGATGTACATCTGCGCGCTGTTCAGCGCGAAGTACGGCTGGTGGAACGAGCAGCAGACCTCGGACCGCGCCTTCGTCACGGCCCTCAAGCACATCGTGCGGGCGAACGTCCTCGCGATGCGCGAGATCGCCAGTGTGCGCGCGGACGCCGTGTTCATCCAGAGCGAGTCCACCGAGTACTTCCACGCGTACAAGCCCGCGTCCATCGGACCCGCCGAGGTGATGAACGCGGTGCGCTTCCTGTCGCTGGACCTCAACTACGGGCACCGCGTCAGCAGCGACATGTACGAGTACCTGATGGACAACGGCATGACCCGCGACGAGTACCACTTCTTCCTGAACGAGAACCTCAAGCACCAGTGCATCATGGGCAACGACTACTACGTCACGAACGAGCACCTCGTGCATCCCGACGGGCGCACGGAGTGGGCGGGCGAGATCTTCGGGTACGCCGTCATCACTCGGCAGTACTTCGACCGCTACGGCCTCCCGGTCATGCATACCGAGACGAACCTCGCGCAGGGCGAGAAGGGCACCGAGGCCGTCGCCTGGCTGCGCAAGGAGTGGGCGAACGTGCTGCGCGTCCGCAACGACGGCCTCCCCGTCGTGGGCTTCACGTGGTACTCCCTCACGGACCAGGTGGACTGGGACTCCGCCCTGCGGGAGAACGCGGGCCGGGTGAACCCGCTGGGGCTCTACGACCTCGACCGCAACATCCGGCCCGTGGGCGAGGCGTACCGGGAGCTCATCCGCGAGTGGCGGGACGTGCTGCCCACGCAGAGCGTGGTGCTGGCCCTGCCGATCTTCCCGCCCAGCCAGCAGCAGGAAGGGGTGCTGCGCAGGCTGGAGGACGGCGCCCGCGACCGCGCCCGGCGCGCGCAGGGCGCCTCGGCGGCCTCGCGGCCCTCGAAAGGAGTGGACGAATGAGATTCGGCGGCAGGGTGGTCATCGTGACGGGCGCCGCGAGCGGCATCGGGCTCGCGACGGCGAAGCGCTTCGCGTCGGAGGGCGCGCGCGTCGTGATCGCGGACCTCCACGAGGACGCGGCGGTGAAGGCCGCGGCGGAACTCGGCGCCACGGAGGCCCTGGGCGTGGCCTGCGACGTGTCGAAGCCCGATCAGGTCACGGCCTGCGTGGAGCGCGCGCTGGAACGGTTCGGAGCGCTGGACGTCATCGTGAACAACGCGGGCCTCATGACCTTCAGGGCCCTGACGGACCTCACCGTGGACGACTGGAACCGCGTGCTCGGCGTGGACCTGCTGGGCGCGTTCTCCTTCGTCCGCGAGGGCCTCGCCCGCATGAAGCCCGGCGGGGCGATCGTGAACGTCTCCAGCATCCACGCGCGGGAGACGGAGCCGCTCGTCGCGCCCTACGCGGCGGCGAAGGCGGCCCTGCTGTCGCTGACGCGCAGCGCCGCCATCGAGGGCCGCGCGCGCGGTATCCGCGTGAACGCCGTGCTGCCCGGCGCGGTGGACACGCCGATGCTGTGGGAGAACCCGAACGTGAAGAGCGGCGCGGAGAAGATCGATCCCGCCGACGTGGGCCGCGCGGAGGACCTCGCGGCGGCCATCGCGTTCCTCGCGTCCGACGACGCGGCCTTCGTGCAGGGCGCGGGACTCGTCGTGGACGGCGGGAGGCTCGACCGGCTCTAGAGGTAGAGCGAGCGTGGAGCGAGCGGTGAGGTGTTCTGAAGCTACGTGCGGACGGGCCTGGCGGATGCTACCGTGGGATATGTCCGACCACGACATGGTGCAGGAGCTGACGGAAGCAGTCACGAGTCTCGCGCGCCTGGTCCGGAACGCCCTCGACGAACGTCGGGGGCGTCGTTGTTTCGTGTACGGCGACCACGTGGCGCGGCACGGGACGCTGGGGGTGGGACTGCTGGTGGTGGTGTCGGGCGAGGTCGTGGGCAGCCTCTCGGCGTGCCTGCCGCTGGCGCGCGCGGCGCGCAAGCACCCGTCGGAAGCGGCCAGGAAGGTGCTTGGCGCGCTCGCGCGGGGCTGCGTGCCCTCATGGGCGCAGCTGGGCCTCGGCTTCGACGACGCCCCGGACCTGCGCGGTCTGCCGGAGGAACTCCTCGACCTCGCCGGGGACCGACGTCACGTGGCCCGCCGCCCCGATCACGAGGCGCGCCGCAACGCG
>NZ_KI912657.1:67394-67636 GCF_000519345.1 Deinococcus pimensis DSM 21231 | reverse complement strand
GGCGGCGCACGGACGCGTTCGTGCTGGTCAGCGCGAGCGGCGCGAGCAGCACGAGCGCCGCGAAGCCCGACGTGACGAAGGGCCGCTTCACGACGTCCGCGAGCAGCACCGACGGCGAGAAGCCGTGGTCGGTGAGGTAGATCAGGAAGTGCAGGCAGCCGTAACCGAACGCGAGCAGACCCAGCGGGCGGCGCACGCGCGCCGTCCACGTCCAGCCCGCCACTCGCCGCAGCGGCGTGCAG
>NZ_KI912657.1:66375-67294 GCF_000519345.1 Deinococcus pimensis DSM 21231 | reverse complement strand
CGCTGCACGGGGTTCGCGCCGAGCGCGCCCGTGACGGCGTCCACGGCCATGAGGGCGGCGGGCAGCAGACCGCCCGTCCAGACGGCGGGCACGAGCCACCCGAGGAGACGCCCGCGCCGGGCGGCGACGCTCAGAAGTTCCTCCGCAGGTCCATGCCCGCGTAGAGGGAGGCCACCTGGTCGGCGTAGCCGTTGAAGGGCAGGGTGGGGCGCCGGGCGAAGTCGCCGATGCGCCGCTCGGTCGCCTGACTCCAGCGCGGGTGATCCACGGCGGGGTTCACGTTCGCGTAGAAGCCGTACTCGTCGGGCGCGGCGAGGCTCCACGTGGTGGGCGGCATCTCGCGGGTGAAGGTGATGCGCGCGACCGCCTTGATGCTCTTGAAACCGTACTTCCAGGGCACCACGAGCCGCAGCGGAGCGCCGTTCTGGTTCGGCAGGGGGCGCCCCTGCAGGCCCGTCGCGAGGAGCGTGAGGGGATGCAGCGCCTCGTCGAGGCGCAGGCCCTCCACGTACGGCCACGGGAGGACGTCGCTGAGCTGGCCCGGCATCCGCTCGGGATCGTGCAGGGCGGTGAAGGCGACGTAGCGGGCGGTGGAGAGCGGCTCCACGCGGCGGATGAGCGCGCCGAGCTCGAAGCCGGACCACGGCATCACCATGGACCACGCCTCGACGCAGCGCATGCGGTAGATGCGCTCCTCGGGCGGGAACCAGCGCGTGAGGGTATCCACGTCGATCCGCTGCGGCCTGCGGACGAGGCCGTCCACGACGACCGTCCAGGGACGGGTACGGAAGTCGGCCGCCTCGCGGGCGGGGTCGTCCTTGCCGAGCCCGAACTCGTAGTAGTTGTTGTAGGTGGTGGCGTCCCGCCACGGGGTGATCGGCTCGGACGTGTCGTACGGTCCGAGGGGTCGGGGCCTCGC
>NZ_KI912657.1:64500-66275 GCF_000519345.1 Deinococcus pimensis DSM 21231 | reverse complement strand
GAGAGCGGTGGGATCGGACGCGGGCCACGCCGCTGGAGCCCGGACCCGGCCACGGCGGCGGAACGCGAGGCGGTGGACCTCGCGCTGGCACGGTTGCGTGACCTCGCGGCGCGTCAGCCGGACCTGCGGGCCTTCGTGCACTCGGACCGGGTGGACCTGCAGCGCATGGCGGACCACGAGGCGGGCATCTTGATGCGGCTCACGCCCGACCGGGATCATCCGTTCATGCGCCTCGCTCATCACACGTCGCGGTCGGCGCGGCGCGAGGCGGCGCGGGCCTGTCAGACGCGCGGCTTCGTGGACGCGGCAGACTGAACCTGGCAAGGAGAGCGCCGCCCGTGGGCGGCGCTCCGTGTCCCCTTGCCGCTCAGCCCTCGGCGACGGCGTCCGTCCGGACGGCGGGGCCGCGCGGCACGCGGGGCAGCACGAACGCCGTGAGGATCGTGCCGAGCAGCAGGAAGGCGCCGCCCATGAAGAACGCCGCGCCCGGCACGCGCGTGGGTGCTCCGCCGCCGTTGAAGTACGCGAAGACCCACGTCGCGACGAGCGGCCCGACGATGCCGACGAGGCTGTTCACGCCCGTCAGCGCGCCCTGCACGGTGCCCTGCTCGCGCTCGTCGACGCTGCGGCTGATGAGGCCCTGGATGGCGGGACCCGAGACGCCGCCGACCGAGCCGATCACGATCGCGACGTACATGGCGAGGTCCGTGCGGGCCAGGCCGAGCAGCACGAACTGCACGACGCCCACCAGCAGACCGCCGATGATCGCGACGCGCTCGCCGAGCGCCTTCAGGGCGAAGCCCACGAGGCCCGCCTGCACCACGATGGACAGCACGCCGACGAGGGCGAGGCCGTAGCCGTTCTGCTGCGGTCCCCAGCCCAGCACGCTCTCCGTGAAGAGCACCCACGTGTTGAAGATCACCTGGTTCGCCATGCCGAACAGCACGAAGGCGTACGCGAGGTTGCGCACGAGCGGGTAGCGCGCGAGCGCGGCGAGGCTCACGAGGGGGTTGACGTGGCGCAGGCTCACCTTCGGGTTGCGCAGTTCGGGCTTCAGGGACTCCGGCAGGACGAACAGGCCGTACAGGCCGTTGAGCAGGGCCATGCCCGCCGCGACGAGGAAGGGCAGGCGCAGGTCCACGTTGCCGAGCCAGCCGCCCACGACGGGCCCGAGGATGAAACCCACGCCGAACATCGCGCCGACGAGGCCGAACTGTTTCGCGCGCTGCTCGGGCGGGGTGACGTCGGCGATGTAGGCGTTCACGACGGTCATGCTCGCGCCCGTGATCCCGGCGACGACGCGGCCCAGGAAGAGCCACGCGAGCGTCGGCGCGAAGTACAGCACGAGGTAGTCGAGACCGAGGCCGAAGATGGAGAGCAGCAGGACGGGGCGGCGTCCGTAGCGGTCCGAGAGCGCCCCGAGCATGGGAGCGAACACGAACTGCATCGCGGCGTACACGGCGGTGAGGATGCCGAGCATGTGCGCCCCGGCGGCCTCGCCGCCCGCGAGCTGCTTCACGAGGGCGGGCAGGACGGGGATGATCAGGCCGACGCCCATCACGTCGATGAGGAGCGTGATCAGCACGAACACGATCGCGGCGGGTCTGCGCGTCTGCATTCCCACAGGCTACTCTCCTGTGGTCATCGTGCCGTGCGCCATCTGGCCGACACGGACGGCAGGCCGGAGGGCGGAGGCGCGGCGCGCTAGGAGTCGAGGTCCGGGAGGTCCGCCGAGGCACGCGGGGGGACGGCGCGGCGCCTGGGCGTCGGGGCGC
>NZ_KI912657.1:58387-64400 GCF_000519345.1 Deinococcus pimensis DSM 21231 | reverse complement strand
CGGGCGCGGGTGCGGGCGGCGTGGGTTCCGGGGCGGGCGAACGGCGGCTGAGCAGCACGAGACCGCCGCCGAGCCCGGCGACGGTACCGGTGAACAGCGCGGCGGACCGCAGGAACGCGCGGCGGTCCATGGAGGGGCGCTCGGTGGGGGACTCTCGGTCTTCGTCGGGCATGCGGCACCTCGGGGTTGCCTCAATCTACGGCGTGACGGCGGGCGGAATGTTCCGTCGGGACACACGAAGGAGCGCCGCCACATAAGGTACGTGGCGGCGCTCCTTCCGGGTTCAGTCGCGCGGGTTCAGGGGCGGTAGAACACGAGCGACACCGGCAGGTTCGAGCCGTTGGCGGGCACGAAGCTGAGGTTGAGGACGTCGCTGCGGGCGCGCCAGAGCAGCTGGGGCACGTCGGGCTTGGTGAGGACGCCGGAGCGCGGCACGCGCATCGTGGAGGCGTCCGGCCCGTCCGTGAGCCGCAGCGCGCCGCGGTAGGCTCCGCCGCGTGGGGCGAGCGCCACGACGGCGCCCGCGGCGTTCGTGACCTGCACCTCGTAGAGCACGCCGTAGTTCCCGAGGAGCTTCATGGGCGTCCCCGTGATGACGTCGGTGCCCGAGAGCGCGCGGTCGTTCTGCCCGTCGCCGATGTTGAGTCGTGCGGGGAGCTGGCCCAGCGTGACGGACAGGCGCCGCACGGCGCCCGGGAAGGTGCCGCGCTGGTGCTGCCCGTCGAGCGGCAGGACCGGCAGGGCCGCCACGAGCGGGACGCTCATGTTGGTGTCGGCGGGGAGAATGACGAAGCTGAGTTCCACACGGCCGTCGGTCTCGACGTCCTGCATGAAGTTCGCGCCCGCGCCGGGCGTCAGGACGGGCGAGGAGTAGAGCGTCACGAGCCGTCCGGACTCCACCGTGAGCTGCGGCGTGGCCTCCGAGGTGAGGAAGTCGAGCAGGGCCACCTGTCCGAGGGTGCCTTCCGTCTTGGACGGGGCCGTCTCGCCCGCGCGGACGGAGCGGACCGTGACGGGACGGTCCTCGAGGTTGCGCGCCACGACGTACACCCGCGCGGGCGCGCCGAGGCCGTTGACGTGGTAGGCGAGCAGGCGCGCGCGGCCCGAGACGGTGTCGCGGTAGAGCACGCCGGGCGCGGCGGGCTTCTCGGGCGAGTCGCTGAAGAGCAGGGGGAAGTTCTGCTCGACGGTGTTCACGCGCGGCGCGAGCGCGGGGTAGCCCAGCACGAGGGGATCATTGAAGGCCTCGTTGAGCCCCGTGTTGCGCAGCGCGTACGTGAGGGGCGTCGCGACGGGCGCGCCCTGCACGCGGATGGTGCGGGAGTAGGGCGGGCTGACCTTCCCGGCGGCGTTCGTGACCTTGAGGGACACGACGTACTCGCCGGGCTGGTAGTACGCGTCCTGCCGTCCGCTCCACTCGCGTTTCGTGACGGCCTGCCCTTCGGGATCGAAGGAGTAGTCGACGAGGGTGACCTTCTCGCCGGGCGCGTAGACGCCCTTCTCGGGCGCGAAGCGGGCCTGCGGCGCGGTGGGGTCGGCGTTGTTCACGAGGGGCGCGGTGAGGGTGAAGGCGCGCCCGTCGCGTGACGGGTCGAGGGTGCTGCCCGTCGCGGACGCCAGCCAGCGCAGGTCCACGTACAGCTGACCGTTCACGGTGGTGGCGCCCGTCTCGTCGATGGGGGCGTCGTGGACGTCCACGGCGGGCAGGGAGAGCAGGTTGAGCGTCTCGGTGAGCGGCACGAGCACGGCCGAGCCGCGCGCGACGGGCGGATTCTGGAAGACGGCGGGCTGGCCGTTGACGGTGACGTTCGGGTTGCCGGGCGCGAGGACGAGCTGCCGCGACGCGGCGAACGCCGTGCCCGCCGCGAGCAGGGCGAGGGAGAGCGCGAGGGCGTGGAGACGGTGACGCATGGCGATCAGGGTAGCGAAGGCTCGCTGACGGCTCGTGAGGCGGCCCTCACGCGGCCGGGCTTGAGCGTTTCCGGCACCCTCACACGGTCGCGGCGCGTACGCTGCCGTCGGAGGCATCATGAAGAGACCGATCCTCGTCCTCGTCGTCCTGCCGTCGGTCCTGAGCGCCGCGCCCGCGCTCGCCCAGTCGTCCCTGCCGGGGCAGCCGTCGCAGACGGGGCAGAACCTCACGCAGCGTCCCGTGCTCTCGGGCAAGACGAACGGAGTGCGCTGGGCGCTGTTCGCGCCGGGCGCGGCGGACGCCAACACGGACACGCCCGGCGCGGGCCTGCTGTCGCTCACGGCGCCGCAGGGCGCGGGCGTGCTGGGCGCCCGCTACGACGCCGCCGCGAAGGTGGCGACGCTGAGCTACCGGGTGCGCGGGACGCTAGCGGACGTGCTGGCCGCGCACGACGAGCAGCTCAAGCGGCAGGGTTTCGCTCCGACGTCCCGCGAGGTGAACGCCCGGGAGGCGCGCGTCACGTACGGACGCGGCGAGGGGAGGCTCACGCTGAACCTCGGCCTGGCGGGCTCGGTGGTGCGGGCGGCGCTGGACCTCTCGGACGTGCGGGGCGTGGCCCCCGACGCGGGCTCGGCCACGCCCCCCGCGAATCCGCAGGACCGGGCACCCTGACCTGGCTCAGCCGCTCACCGTGCCGAGGCGTACGACGCGCGTCGCGACGCGCTCCACGAGGCGGCGGTCGTGCGAGGAGAACACCAGCGTACCCGGGTGCGCCACGAGAAGGTCCTCCAGCGCCTCGATGGCGCGCACGTCGAGGTGGTTGGTGGGCTCGTCGAGGACGAGCAGGGAGGCGCGCGTCACCGCCACGCGCGCGAGGGTGAGGCGGGTGCGTTCGCCGCCGGAGAGCCGTCCGAGCTCCGCGCGGGGGTCGGTGGGCAGCCCGAGCCGCGCGAGGAGGTGGTGGAGGTCCTGGGTGCGCAGGGCGGGCTGCGCGGCGCGCAGGGCCTCCTCGACGGTGCGGAACGCGAGGAGTTCCTCGCCGTGCTGCCCGGCCCAGTACAGGGTGAGTCCGTGCCCCGGCGTGACCGTCCCGGTCGTGGGCGCGACGCGGCCCGTGACGGCGGCGAGCAGGGTGCTCTTGCCGCTCCCGTTCGGTCCGACGAGCGCCACCTTCTCGCCGCGCCGGACGTGCAGGTTCAGTCCCGCGAACGGGGAGACGCCGCCCCGGTCGACCGAGAGGTCGGTGACGCGCAGCACGTCCGTGGGTCCCGTGGGCACGTCGGGCAGGGGCACGTCCACGCGGGTGTGGTCCTCGTAGGGTTTCTCCACGACGGTGAGGCGCTCCAGCCGTCGCTCGATGGCCTTGGCGCGGGAGGCGTTGACGACCTGCGCGTTCTGCGCCTTGCCCTTGGCGAGGAGCTTGTCGCCGTCGCTGGCGCGTTTGTGGTTGTACTGGGAGGCGCTGCGCGCCTTGCTCTGGCGGCGGCGCATCTCCTCGTCGAGCGCGCCCCGTCTGCGCTCGTAGGCTTCGTGGTGACGCGCCTGCGCTTCGGTGAGGACGCGCTTGACCTCCATCGCCCCGGTGTAGCCGCCGGGGTACTCGTGGAGCTCTCCGCGTTCGAGTTCGAGGACGCGCGTGACGGTCGCGTCGAGGAAGGCGCGGTCGTGCGACACGACCAGCACGCACGACGGAGCGCTTCGCACCCAGCCTTCGAGCCACGTGACGCTGTCCGCGTCGAGGTGGTTGGAGGGCTCGTCGAGGAGCAGCACGTCGGCGGGCGCGAGGAGCAGGGCGGCGAGCATGACGCGGCGACGCTGACCGCCCGAGAGGCCGACCGTGCGGGCGTCCGCGCGCAGGTCGAGGCCCGCGAGGACGGCGCTCGCGCGGGCCTCGAAGTCGTAGCCTCCGAGCACGCGGAAGGCTTCCTCCGCCTCGCCGTACCGCGCGAGGTGCTCGGGGGTGGGGTTTCGGAGGAGCTTCTCGGCGTGGCCGAGCGCCTCACGGGCCCGCAGGAGCGCGGGTGGGGTCACGGCGTCGAGCACGCCGAGGTCGGTGCCGGGCGCGTGCTGCGCGAGGACGCCGACGGTGCCGGTGACGTGGACGCTGCCCGCCGAGGGCGCCTCCTCTCCGGAGAGGACGCGGACGAGGGTGCTCTTGCCGCTGCCGTTGCGGCCGACGAGGCCGACCTTCTCGCCCGCGTGCAGCTCGAACGAGACGTCGGAAAAGATGAGCTGGTCGCCGTAGGTCTTGGCGACCGATCGCAGGACGATGCCCACGCTGACCTCCCATGGTGGTGAGTGCAGATTCCAGGGGTTGTGGCGGTCAGCGTCGGTCGGTCATGCGGTTCTTTCTCCTGCGAGGGCTCGGGCCTTCCCCCAGGAAGCCTGGTCGGGGACGCGTCCAGCCTAGACAGGCACGGTGGGGGCGTCAATACGCCGTTGGGCCGAGAAAGGGGCCTTAGACTCTGGGGATGCTCACCGACCACCTGACCCGGCAGTTCGCGTTCGTCACGGAGATCGATCGGCTCAAGAGCGTCCTGCGGCAGACGGACCTCATCGACGGCAGCCGCCGTGAGAACACCGCCGAGCACAGCTGGCACGTGTGCGTCCTCGCGATGGCGCTGCACGAGCACGCGGAGGCGCCCCGGCCGGACCTCGACCGGGTCCTGCGGATGCTGCTGCTGCACGACGTGGTGGAGATCGACGCGGGCGACACCTTCGCGTACGACACGGTCGGTTACGAGGACAAGGCCGAGCGGGAGGCGGCGGCGGCGCGGCGGCTGTTCGGCCTGCTTCCGGTGGAGCAGGGCACGGCGTGGCGGGCGCTGTGGGAGGAGTTCGAGGCGGGCGTCACACCGGAGGCGCGCTTCGCGAACGCGGTGGACCGACTGCTGCCCGTCGTGCAGAACTTCGCGGCGGGCGGCGGCTCGTGGACGCGGCACGGCGTGGCCCGCTCGCAGGTGCTGCGGCGGGTGGAGCCGGTGCGGGACGTCTCGGGGACGTTGTGGGCGTACGTGGCGGCGTTGCTCGACCGGGCGGTGGAGCGAGGATTTCTGGGTGACGCCTGAAGCGTGAAGAATTCGGTTCCTGTAAGAGTTTGGTAGCAGAGGGTACTTTACCTTCTCTTCAGATTCTCATGTTCCTGTCCCTGCGTACCCGCCTCGTCCTCGCCTACTTCCTGTTCGCGCTCCTCGCCGTCGGCATCGTGACGCTCGGCCTGGGGCGCGCCGCGACCCTGCACCTCAAGGACGCCACGGGCACCCACCTCCAGGAGCTCGCCTACGAGATGTCCGATCGACTCGACCGCGGCATGTTCGAGCGTCACAAGGACATGCAGGTCCTCGCGCAGCTCGACCTGATGCGCGACCCCACCGTCGGGGACGATCAGCGCCAGTTGCTCGTCGAGGAGCTCCAGCGGACCTTCACGCCCTACGCGTGGATCGGATACGTGACGCCGGACGGGGAGGTGCGCGCGTCCACGGGCAGCCTGCTGGAGGGCGCGAACGTGTCGTCGCGCGAGTGGTTCCGCCGCGCGAGACAGTCGGCCTTCGTCGGCGACGTGCACGACGCGGTGCTGCTCGCGAAGCTCCTGCCGCACGAGGGCAGCGAGCCCCTGCGCTTCGTGGACGTCAGCACACCCGTCCGCGACCGTCAGGGGAGGCTCGTCGCGGTGCTCGGCGCGCACCTGAGCTGGTCATGGGCGAGGGAGGTGCAGCAGGGCCTGCTGCAGCCCGTCCACGAACGGCGCGTGGACGTGCTGGTGCTCTCCCGCGACCACACGGTGCTGCTCGGCCCGGCCGAGCTTCAGGGCCGGAAGCTCGCGCTGGACGTCCTGTCCCGCCCCGGCCTGCTCGCGCACGAGGTGGAGCGCTGGCCGGACGGGACCTCGTACGTCACGGGCGTCAGCGTCAGTCAGGGCTACCGCGACTACCCGGGGCTGGGGTGGACCGTCGTGACGCGCGAACCCGCCGCCGACGCCTTCGCCGTCGTGTACGGCTTCCAGCGGGCGGCGCTCGTGGCGGCGTTTCTCGTGGCGCTCGCGTTCGGAGTGCTCGGCGCGTGGCGCGCGCACGCGATCACGCTGCCCCTCGCGCGGCTCAC
>NZ_KI912657.1:52334-58287 GCF_000519345.1 Deinococcus pimensis DSM 21231 | reverse complement strand
GCGCGTGGAGGAGCGGACGCAGGCCCTCTCGGCGAGCACGCGCCGCGCGGGCGCGCTCGCGGAGCTCGCGCAGATCGCGACGCTCAGCCTTCCGCCCGAGAAGATGGCGGCGCGCGCGGCGGCCATCCTCGTGGACCTGTGCCGCTTCCAGTGGGCGGGCCTCGCGAGCGTGGACGGTGACGGCGCCCATCACCGCACCGTGTACCTCGCGCCGGACGTGGCGGACCTCATGCACGGGGACGCCCGCGTGCCGCTCGGGCAGGGTCTGGTGTGGGCCGCGCTGGAACGGCGTCAGGCGCTCTTCGTCGACGACTACCCCTCGCAGGTGCTGGCGGTGCCGCGCTTCGTGGAGTGGGGCGCGAGCGGCGCGGCGTTCGTGCCGATCAACTCGCACACCGCGCATCCGCACGTGCTGATCTTCTCACGGCGCGAGCGCGGCGAGTGGACCGCCGACGAGCGGCGCCTCATGACCGCCGCCGCCGACGTGCTGAGCATCGCCTTCGAGCGTCGCGCGCACGAGGCGTTCCTGGAGCGCGCCGCGCTGGAGGACCAGCTCACGGGGCTGCGCAACCGCCGCGCCTTCGACCTCGACCTCGACGCGGCCCTCAGCGGCGCGAGGCGGCACGATCATCCCGTCGCGGTCGTCATGATCGACCTCGACGGCCTCAAACGCGTCAACGACGAGGAGGGCCACGAGCGGGGCGACGCCCTGCTGCGCGAGTTCGCCCTCGCCCTCGGCTCGGCCTTCCGGGGCAACGACCGCGCCTACCGCCTCGGCGGGGACGAGTACGCGCTGCTGCTCACGCACGCGGCGCAGGAACACGTGGGGGCCCTGCTTCGCCGCGTACGTCACGCGGAAGGCCTCACGCGGGCGGCAGGGTTCCCCCGCGCGGGCGCGAGCGCCGGTGTGGCGTTCTTCCCGGAGGACGCCGCGAGCGGTCCGGACGTCGTTCGGCTCGCCGACGAGCGGATGTACGCCGACAAGGCCGACCGACGGGCGCTCGCGGCCACGCTGGAAGCGGCACAATGACGGTCATGACGACGAACACTGCGGGACGGCTTCAGGGCAGGGTGGCGCTCGTGACGGGCGCAGGCGGCGGGATCGGACGCGCGGTGGCGGAGCGCTTCGCGCGTGAGGGCGCGCTGGTCGCCGTGAACGACGTGCGCGCCGAGGCGGCCCGGGAGGTCGCCCGGGGCATCGCGGCGGCGGGCGGGCGGGCGCTGGCGGTGCCCGCCGACGTGTCCGTGCTCGCGGACGTGGACGCGATGTTCGCCCGGGTCGAGGCGGAGCTCGGGTACGTGGACGTGCTGTACAACAACGCCGCGCTGATCGACACCACCCGTCATTTTCTGGACGCGGACGAGAGCTGGTGGGACCGCATCATCGCGGTGAACCTGCGCAGCGTGTTCCTCTGCTCGCACCGCGCGGCGCGGGTGATGGTGCGCCGCCGCCGGGGAGTCATCGTCAACACGTCGTCGGGCGGCGCGACGCGGGCGCACCGCGGCAACGTCGCGTACGACGCGACGAAGGGCGGCATCGAGGCGATGACGCGCGCGATGGCCCTCGACCTCGCGCCGTACGGGGTGCGCGTGAACGGCGTCGTGCCCGGCTTCATCAACACGTACGGCCTCACCGAGGAGCAGTTGCGCGAGCGGGAGAGGACCGTGCCGCTCGGGCGGTACGGCACCGCCGAGGACATGACGGGCGCGGCGGTCTTCCTCGCGTCGGACGACGCCTCGTACGTCACGGGGCAGTTCGTGGCGGTGGACGGCGGCGTGCTCGTGCAGCAGCGCTCCGCGAACGTGGACACCTTCCCGGTGGAGGGCTTTCCCGTCGTGGAGCCCGACCTCGCCTGACGGGAGGCGCGAAGCGGTAGGGTAGGCTCATGACCACCGTGCAGATCGACTGGAAGAACCTCGGGTTCAGCTACGTCAAGACCGACCTGCGGTACGTGTCGCGCTGGAAGGACGGCGCCTGGGACGACGGCACCCTCACGGAGGACAACCTCGTGCACATCAGCGAGGGCTCCACCGCGCTCCATTACGGCCAGCAGTGCTTCGAGGGCATGAAGGCCTACCGCTGCGCGGACGGTTCCATCAACCTGTTCCGACCCGACCAGAACGCGGCGCGCATGCACCGCTCCTGCGACCGCCTGCTGATGCCGCGCGTCCCCACCGAGAAGTTCATCGACGCGGTGCGGCAGGTGGTGCTCGCCAACGAGCACTTCATCCCGCCGTACGGGTCGGGCGGGTCGCTGTACCTGCGTCCCTACGTGATCGGCGTGGGCGACAACCTCGGGGTGCGCAGCGCGCCCGAGTTCCTGTTCTCGGTGTTCTGCGTGCCCGTCGGCGCGTACTTCAAGGGAGGGCTCGCGCCCTCGAACTTCACGACGTCCTCCTTCGACCGCGCCGCGCCGCACGGGACGGGGGCGGCGAAGGTCGGCGGGAACTACGCGGCGAGCCTGCTGCCCGGGCACGAGGCGAAGGAGCGCGGCTTCGCGGACTGCATCTACCTCGATCCCCTGACGCACACGAAGATCGAGGAGGTCGGCGCGGCGAACTTCTTCGCGATCACCCGCGACGGGCGCTTCGTGACGCCGCGTTCGCCGTCCATCCTGGAAAGCATCACGAAGTACTCCCTGCTCGACATCGCGCGCGATCGGCTCGGCATGCAGGTCGAGGAGGGCGACGTGTACATCGATCGGCTCGACGACTACGTCGAGGCGGGCGCGTGCGGCACGGCGGCGGTCATCACGCCCATCGGCGGGATCGAGCACGAGGGGCGCTTCCACGTGTTCCACAGCGAGACGGAGGTCGGGCCGATCACGCGCCGCCTCTACGACGAGCTCGTCGGCATCCAGACCGGGGACCGCGAGGCGCCCGCGGGCTGGATCGTCAAGGTGAGGTAGCCCTCCCCCACCCCGGGGGCACGGCGGGTCGCGCGCGCTGCTAGGCTGGAGCGCGATGGCGGACATGCACTTCCTGGGGCTGGGCGGCACGGACGAGGTCGGCGCGAGCAGTTACGAGTACCTCCTGCCGGAGGGCAACCTGCTCGTGGACGCGGGGGTGCGGCCCGGCGCATCGGGCGAGGCGGCCCTGCCGAACCTCGCCCTGCTGCGTGAGCACCGCCCCAGCGCGATGGTGCTCACGCACGCGCACCTCGATCACGTGGCGGCCCTGCCGCTCGTCACGAGCGCGCACCCGGACCTGCCGGTGTATTGCACGGCGCCGACGGCGCGCATCACGGCCACGGTCCTGGCGGACACCTTGAAGGTGAGCCGCGAGCAGGGCGCGCCGCTCTTCGACGCGCGCATGATGAAACGCGCCCTGGAGCGCCTGCGGGTCGTGGAGCCCTTCGAGCGGGTGGACGCGCACGGCTTCAGCTTCACGCTCTATCCGTCGGGGCACCTGCTCGGCGCGTGCTCCGCGCTGATCGAGTCGTCGGGCGGGCGGGTGTTCCACACGGGCGACTTCAGCAACGTGGACACCCCGACCACCCGCGCCGCGTACGTCCCGCCCGAGGAGGTACGCGTGGACGCCGTCGTCACGGAGAGCACCTACGGCGACACGCTGCTCCCGGCGCGTCGTGAGCAGGTGCGGACCTTCGTCGCGGCCATCGACGAGACGCTGCGGGGCGGCGGGAAGGTGCTGATCCCGTCGTTCGCGCTGGGCCGCGCGCAGGAGATCGTGACGATCCTGCTCACCGCCATGACGGGAGGGCAGCTGCGCGGCGTCCCGATCTACCTCGACGGGCTCGTGCGGGCCATGACCGAACTCTACGAGGACCTGCTGCCGTTCCTGCCGGAGGCGCTGCGCAACGCCCGGCGCGCGAGCGGCCTGTCGCCCTTCCTGCGCTCGCCCGTGGCGCTCGTGGAGGACGCCCGGCACCGCGAGCGGATCCTCTCGTCGCGCGAGCCCTGCGTGATCATCGCGAGCAGCGGGATGCTGCACGCGGGCGCGAGCCCGCTGTACGCCCGCGCCCTGCTGCCGCAGCCGGAGAACGCGCTGTTCGTGGTGGGCTATCAGGACGCGGAGAGCCCGGGGCGTCGCCTGCTGGAACTGCGGCAGGGCGGCGAGGTGCTGCTGCCCGACGGTCGCGGCGCGCGTGAGGAGGTCGCGGCGCTGTGCCGGGTGGAGCGTTTCTACCTCAGCGCGCACGCGGACCGGGGCGGCATCCTGGGTCTGCTGGCACGCTACCCCTCGCCGAAGGCGATCCTGACGCACGGCGAGGTCGCGCCGAGACAGAGCCTGAAGTCCTTCCTCGACACGAAGCGCGACGTGAGTCTTCCCTCGGCGGGCGAGGTGGTGCCGCTGGAGGACAGCGGTCGGCGCCGGGGCGCGTTCGTGAACACGGCGGCGCGCAGGCTCGCGGCGACGAAGGAACGGCACGCGCGCCGGGCGGTCACGCTGCGGTACGACGACGAGCACCACCGCCTCGTCGTGGACCTCCCGGAGGACCTCTCGCCGAACTTCTTCGGGGAGGGCGCGTACACGCTGGAGGTCGTGCGGGGCGCGCTGAGCCGCGTGAAGCTCACGCAGCGCGCGCAGGACGACGCGGAAGCAGAGGGCGAGGGCCAGGGCGAGACGGCGTCTACACGTCCCGGGTGAGGCGCTCGATGCGGATGAGGCCCGCGTTCATCTGCTCCAGGATGGTGAGGACGTCGAGGTGGACGCTGCTGGACCGCTGCGAGTCCGCGTTGTCCGCGAGCCGTTCGAGGTGATGGAGCCGCTGCCGTTCCACGTGCCGGGTGAACCCGGCGTCGGTTTGGTCGGGCGCGGAGACCCGTCTCGTGGCGAGGCCGGTGAAGGCCCGCCGCATGTGCGACTCGAGTTCCGACGCGACGTCCGTCAGCGCCCGTCCGCCCGCCTCGGAGAAGCGTCCGCCGACGGCGTCGAGCTTGAGCGGTTGACGGGCGAGGCGCTTGCTGAGGTCCGCGAGCGCCTCGAGTTCGCTGGCGACGCCGATGAGCGCCGCGAGCGCCTCGCGGCTCACGTGGCCGCTGAGCCGTCCGAGGTAGAGCACGACGGCGTGCACGAGCTCGTCGACGTGGTTCTCGCGCCGCACGATCTCGGCGGGGTGGTGCTCGCCCGAGAGGGCGCGGGCGGCGAGGGCGTACATCGCGTGGACCTCCTCGGCGACGCGGACCACCTCGCGCAGAGCGAGACCGTACGCGAGGGCGGGATCCTCGAGGGCGTCCGCCGAGAGGTAGCGTGGGCCCGTCTCGGAGGGCGGAGTGGGCATGACGCGGACGAGCGCGCGCGTGGCGAGCCCCGTGAACGGCAGGGCGACGAGCAGCACGGCCACGTTGAAGAGCGTGTGGGCGTTGGCGATGACGTGAAGGGGCTCGGGCGAGAGGAGCGTGAGCAGGCCCGTGGCGGGCGTGAGCAGGGCGAGCGCGGCGAGCGCGCCGACGCTCTTGAGCGCGAGGTGCCCGGCCGCGACGCGCCGTCCGAGGACGCTGGCGTCACGGCTGACGAGGAGCGCCGTGACGGTCGTGCCGACGTTGGCGCCCACGACGAGCGCGACGCCCTCCTCGGGCCGCAGCAGGCCGCCCGTGACGAAGGCCAGCGCGAGCGTGGCGACGGCGTTGCTGCTCTGGAGCAGCACGGCCAGCCCGAGGCCGAGCGCGCCCGCGACGAGCGGACTGTGGGCGAGCGCGGCGAGCACCTGCGCGAACAGCGCGTCGTCCCGCAGGGGCGCGAGCGACGCGAGGAGCGTGTCGAGGCCGAGAAAGAGCAGGCCGAGGCCGAGCGCGACGCGTCCCGGGCGGCCGTCCAGCACGCGCTTCCCGGAGAGCAGCAGGCCCAGGGCGAGCAGGCCCGTGGAGAGGTGTCCGACGTGCAGGGCGAGGAGCTGCACCATCACGGTGCCGCCCACGCCCGCGCCGAGCGCGGCGGCGAGGGCCTGCCCCAGCCCGAGGACGCCCGCGTCCACGAACTGCACGGCGAGCAC
>NZ_KI912657.1:40880-52234 GCF_000519345.1 Deinococcus pimensis DSM 21231 | reverse complement strand
GCGCCGCGTGGTGGGCAGGGCGGGCGTCACGGCGGTCTCGCGCCGGCCGGGCGTGGCGACGATCGCGACGAGGACGGCGGGCAGCAGGTGGGAGCGGCGCACCGGGAGAGCGCAGTGGACGAGCGTGACCGGAACGTGACGAGAATTCGCGTTTGAGACGACATCCGCCGCTGAAACAGGGACGTCCTTTACGCTACATTCATCCCAATGGCCGCGCCGTTCCCCTCCGACGAGTTCGAGCGTCTGCTCGCCCTCGCCCGCTACGAGATCCTCGACACCCTTCCCGAGGAGGCGTTCGACCGTGTGACGCGCCTCGCGGCGGACCTGCTCGGCACGGACCTGGCGGTGATCAACTTCGTGGACCTCGACCGCCAGTGGGGCAAGAGCTGCGTCGGTGTGGACAACACGGAGGCGCCCCGCTCCGAATCCTTCTGCGCGTGGACGATCCTGTCCGACGAGGTGCTCGTGATTCCCGACGCGGTCGCGGACGAGCGGTTCCGCAACTACGAGATGGTGACGGGCGAGCCGCACATCCGACTCTACGCGGGCGCGCCGCTCGTCACGCCCACCGGGCACCGTGTGGGCACCCTGTGCGTGACGCAGAGCGAGCCGCGCGAGTTCGGCGACCGGGAGCGCCGCGTCCTGAAGGACTTCGCGGGCATCGTCGTGGACGAGCTCGAGCTTCGCCTGCGGACCCTGGAGCTCGAACGTGAGGTGAGCGCCCGCGAACGCGTCACCGAGGACCTGCGTCAGAGCGTGCAGCACGCGCAGATCCTCACGGCGATCCACGAGCTTCTCGGGTACGACCTCTCCCCCGAGGAGGCGTGCCGGGCGGCCGTTCAGCAGGTCGCGTCGGCCACGGCGGTGGACTGGGCGGGCCTTCTGACGGTGGAGGACGCCGGGGCCACCGACGTCCAGACCGTGTGGTCGTCCGGCGCGCTCGACGCGGGCGACGCGCGGATGTCGCGCCTGATGACCGGGCTCGTGCGCACGGGCGAGTCCGGCTTCGTCGACGCGACGTTCGGCGACGCTCACGTCCGGGCGGCGCTGGGTGAGACCGCGGCGAGCGCCGCCGTGACGCTTCCGCTGGGCCGCGTGGGGAGCACGAGTTACGCCCTGTGCGCGCTGCGGGTGGAGGGGCGGCCCTGGCGCGGCAGTGACCGCGCCCTGCTGTCGGCGGCGTCGAGGTCGGTGCAGGCGGCGCTCGGTCGTCTGGCGTCCCTGCGGTCCGCGGAGACGGACGCGAGACGTGACGCCCTCACGGGGCTCGCGAACCGCCGCGCCTTCGACGAGACCCTGGAGGCGCTCGACCGCTCGGGGGGGCCCTTCACGCTGGCCCTGCTCGACCTCGACGGGTTCAAGGCCGTGAACGACACGCTGGGACATTCCAGGGGCGACGCGTTGCTGCGCCTCTTCGCGGAGGCCCTGCGCGCCGAGGCGGCCGACGGTGACGAGGTCTTCCGTCTCGGCGGTGACGAGTTCGTCCTCCTGCGGCCCGAGGCGGGGGCTCACGACGCCCTGCAGGAACTGGTGGACGTCGCGGTGGCGGTGGTGCGCCAGTCGAACTTCCCCCGGGTGGGAGCCAGCGTCGGAACGGGGTCGCGCGTGGGCGCGGAGGTGCGTGCGCACGACGCCTTGCAGGAGGCGGACGCGCGAATGTACGCCGCGAAGCAGCGCCGGGTCGTCCGGCCGCCCTCCGGCCCGGAGGGGAAGATCGGAGGGGCTCAGCCGCCGCTCCGGGCGCTCGGGCTGCAGGTGGACCCGTCGGCTCACACCGTCCGTTGCGAGGATCGGCGGGCGCAGTTGAGCCCGACGGAGTCCCGGCTGTTGGTGTCGCTCGTGAGTTTTCCGGGGCGTGTGTTCTCGCGCGAGGAGCTCATGGTCTGTGTGACGGGTTCGCGCCGCGGCGAGGGAAGCAACGTCTTGGACGTGCACATCTCGAACCTGCGGCGCAAGCTGGCCGTGTTGTCCCCGTCCGTGTCCATCCGTTCGGTGCGTGGTTCCGGGTACACGCTCACGGCCGTGGGGTTGCGGGCGTCCTGAGCGCGGATGACCTCATTGACTTCATGAGTCGTGTAATGAAATTCACGACCTTAATCAATGACCTTCATGAAGTTGCGTTCTTACCATCCAGAGCTTTTCTTTGCTTATGCTTCATCCATGAGCGCAACCTTCACGCTTCCTGAATGGCGAGCGAGCCTGACGTCCGAGCTCCGCGACCGTCTCGACGCCCTCGAAGCGCTCGGCTACACCTTCGGCTGGTTCCTCGACGACGACCGCCTCACGGTCGACGAGGAAGAATCCGCCGAAGCGGCCTTCGTCATCTTCAAGGGCTCCATGCCCGTCAGCGGCTGGCACGCCGGAACGCTCGAAGGCAGCATCGACCGTGCGGCCCGCTACGTCGAACACCGCCACGACGTCCACGCCATCCTGGCCTAGGAGGGATCGAATGAAACTGCTCGCCGAACACCACCTGACCGAAACGCAGACCTTCGCCGTCCTCAACCGCACCAGCGCGGCCGCACGCCCCCGCGCGGACCTTCCCCACGACGAGGAAACCGAACACGTCATCGACGTCCTCGTCCGGCTCGACCTGCTGCGTCACACCCAGGAGGGCCTGATCCTCACGAGCACCGGCGAGGTCATCCTCGACGCGCTCTGGCTCACCCACAGCACGCCCGCCACGCGCCTGCGCGACCGGGTCCGCTGCGTCCTGAAGACGATCGCGCCCGCCTCGCCCGCCAAGCTCGCCCGCGTCCTCGGCGAGCGCGCGCAGGACGTGGAGCGCCAGCTGCAGCTGCTGTGCAGCGAGGGCGTCGTCGCCCACGACGCCGCGCAGGGCACCTTCACGCCCGCCGCCTGACGTCTCCTCAAGAAATTCTGAACGGCATTCTTACGCTGCCGCCGCGCCGTCGCGGTCAGATGTGAGCGATTCCCGTCCGTCCCGAGCGCCTTCCCCTCGTCAGGGATGGACCCGCTCCTTCATGTCCTCGCCGACCTCCGCACGCTCTCCGTCACGAGACATGATCTCCACCGTGCCGTCCGTTCCACGTAGAACACGCCCGTGAGGATCACATGCCCCGTCAGCTTCTCCTGATCGACAGCGACCCCGACGCCTCCCGCATCCTGACCCGTCAGCTCGGCGAGGCCGGATACGCCGTCAGGCACGCAGGAGGTGGAATTCGCGGGCTCACGCTCGTCCGCGAGTTCCACCCGGACCTCGTCCTGCTCGACCTGCACCTCCCGGACCTCGACGCCGGGGAAGTGATCGCCCGGCTCAAACGCTCGGGGCAGGTGCCCGTGATCGTGCTCTCGTCGCCTCCTGCCGCGGACCGAAGTCCCCAGGCGAACCGGACGGGCGCGGACGACTACCTCAGCAAACCCGTCGATCTCGGCGCGCTGCTCGCCCTCATCGCCCAGCGCCTCGTCCCGGAACGCGGCGACGACATCCGTGTGGGACCGCTCGCCCTGCGCTGTGCCGACCGCACCTGCTTCTACCGGGACGTGCGGCTGCGGCTCACCGCGAAGGAGTTCGACCTCATCGCGATGCTCGCCCGTCATCCCGGGAGGGTCTTCGCGCGTGAGGAGCTCTCTCGGGGCCTGTGGCACGGCCCGACGCCCGCCGGGAACGTCCTCGACGTCCACATGGCCAACCTCCGGAGCAAACTCCGCGAGGAGGGCGCCTACGGGCTGCTGCGGACCATTCGCGGCGTGGGCTACACCCTGCGCGCCGACGGCTGAGCTCAGGCCGGACGGACCCCGTACCCGACGCCGCGGACCGTCCTGAGGACGCCGAAGGCGCCGCAGGCACGCAGCTTCTCACGCAGGTTCGCCATGTGCACCTCGATGAGGCCGGCGCCCGGCGGCGGCTGTCCCGACCACAGCGACGCCACGATCTCCTCGCGCGAGTACACCCGCCCGGGCTTCTGCATCAGCAACGCGAGAATCTCGAACTCCTTCGGGGAGAGCTTCAGCGGACGTCCCTCGTGCCGGGCGGTGCGGCGCACGATGTCGAGTTCGAGCTCACCGAGCGTCAGGAGGGAGCGCGGTTGCTGACGGCGCACCTGCACCCGCACCCGCGCGAGCAGCTCGTCCGAACTGAAGGGCTTGGTGACGTAGTCGTCCGCGCCCACCTCGAAGAGCGCGAGCTTGCGTTCCACCGCGTCCATGGCGGTCAGCACGATGATCGGCACGGCGCTCGAATGCCGCAGCCTGCGCGCCACCTCGATCCCGTCGAAGTCGGGCAGGCCCAGGTCGAGGAGCACCAGGTCCGGAAGGTGTTCGCGGGCGCTCACGAGCCCGCTCGCGCCGCTCGCGGCGTGCGTGACCTCGAAGCCCGCGTGTTCGAGGTCCTCCTTGATGAGTTGTGCGATGTCGAGGTTGTCCTCCACGAGAAGGATCCGCTGCTGCATGACACACCCCTTCCCTTCGAGTGTGGGGCGCGCGGGCGCCCGCACGATGAGGGGTGAGCCGAGATTGACTTGATGCACGTGTGAATCCGGTGGCGGCGCACACCGACGCACCCCATCGGTGGCTACCATGGGCCGGAGACGGAGGTGCGCAATGGTCCACACGAGCGCGGAGCAACTCAGGAACCGACTCACCCGCATGATGGAACTGCAGGCCGAGCGTGGGGAGGCCGACACGCTCGGCCGGGCGCGCGCGGCGGTCGCGTTCGTCCACCGCGAACCGGACCTCGTGCTGCTGCTCGACGGCCGAAGCGGGAGCACCACGGCGATCTGGGACGAACTGCCGGACACCCCGGACCTCCTCTTCGAACTGCCCGACGCGCTCACGGCCCATCAGTTCTGGGCGGGCGAACTCAACGTCATGAAGGCACTGACGGAGGGCCGGATGAAGATGCGCGGCAACGTCCTCAAGGCGGTGGCGCTGCTGCCGTCCTCGGCGGCGAATCAGGCGGCGTACCGCTCCGCCGTGGAGATGGAGGAACGCGGGTTCATGTGAGGAGGCCGCCGTTGTGACGGGCCTGTCAGAGGCCGCGTGCTAGCTTCACGGTACTCTCATCGCTGTCGGATGGAGCCTGGAGTGGACCGCCTTGATTCACCGTACCCGTCTCCCCACCACCGCGCTCGCCGTCCTCCTCGCCCTCGCCACCCTGCACCTCGTCTGGACCCTGCTCGGCGCTCCCCCGCAGGCCTGGCGCGCCACGGTCGGCAACCTCCTCTTCTTCCCCGTCTACGCCCTCGCGGCGGCCCTCGCGTTCGGCGCCGCTCGACGTCGGCGCGGCCCCACCCGGTCCGCCTGGGCCTGGATCGCGGCGGGCATCCTCTCCTGGGGCGCCGGTCAGGTCGTCTATACCTTCATCGACCTGTTCACGTCCGAGAGCCCCTTCCCGTCGCTCGCGGACGTCGGCTACCTCTCGCTCGTCCCGTGCTTCCTGATCGGCGTGGCGCACCTGCCCCGCCGCAGCCTGGAACGTCACCAGACCTTCAGCTTCCTGCTCGACATCGTCATCGTGGTGCTCGCCGTCGGGGACGTCCTGTGGGACGTCCACGCGCACGACGCGATCACCTCGTACGCCGGGCAGCCCTTCGCGCTCGCCGTCGCGCTCGCCTACCCCGTCGTGGACCTCGTGCTGTGCGCGCTGCTGCTCGCCCTGCTGCTGTGGCGTCCACGCCACCTGTCCCTGACGCAGGTGGGCCTCCTGACGGGCGGCCTCGCGCTCTTCCTCGGCGCCGACCTCGGCTACGCCTATCAGACCGGTGAGGGAACCTACGAGGTCGGCGGTCCGCTCGACACGCTCTGGGTCTGGGGCGCGGTCCTCTTCGGTGCCGCCGCGCACCGGGCCGGAACCTCCCCCACGCGGGCCACGGACCTCGTCGACTTCGCCGACGAGCACGGCAGCGCCAGCGGCGTCGTCGTGCCGAACACCGCCATCATCGTCACCTACGCGCTGTTCGCGTTCCTCCACCTCGGCACGCTCGCACCGCACCGCGACCGGGTCGATCCCGTCCTCGGCTGGGTCACGCTCCTCGTCCTCGTCCGTCAGGTCCTCGCCCTCAGCGACAACCAGCGGCTCAGCCGCCGCCTCGCCTACCAGGCCCGCCACGACCACCTCACCGGCCTCCTCAACCGCGTCAGCCTGCGCGCCTCCCTGCAGCACGCCATCGAGGTGGCGCGGCAGCAGGGGCACCTCGCGGCGGTGCTGTTCGTCGACCTCGACCGCATGAAGCTCGTCAACGACTCCTACGGCCACCGCGTCGGTGACGAGGTGCTGCGCGTCATGGCCGCCCGGCTGAGCGAGGGCGCCGGGGCCGACGCCCTCGTGGCGCGGGCGGGCGGGGACGAGTTCGTCATCATCCGCGGAGACGTCCGCTGCCATCACGACCTCGCCGAGTTCAACGAGCACCTTCTGCGCGCCCTCTCCCAGCCCATCGACGCGCTCGGGCACGAGGTGTTCCTCAGCGCCAGCATCGGCGTGGCCCTGTGCCCCCGCGACACCGCCGACCCCGACACGGCCCTGCGCTACGCGGACGTCGCGATGTACGAGGCGAAGAAGAACGGCAAGAACACCTGGCGCGCCTACGACCACCGCTACGACGACACCGCCGTGGAGCAGTTGAGGCTCGACACGCACCTGCGCCTCGCGCTCACCGCGGAGGAATTCGAACTGCACTACCAGCCCATCGTGAGGCTCACCGACTCGCGGGTACTCGGCTTCGAGGCCCTGCTGCGCTGGAACTCGCCCGTGCTCGGCAGCGTCAGCCCGCTGAAGTTCATCCCGGTCGCGGAGGCACACGGCCTCATCCACGCGCTCGGAGCGTGGGCACTGCGCCGCGCGCTCGCGCAGGTGCGCGTGTGGCGTGAGGCGTCACCCGACCTGTACGTCAGCGTCAACGTGTCCGCGCACGAGTTCGCGCGGGACTCCTTCGTTCGTGACGTCCGTGACGCCCTCAGGAGCGGCGGCGTGGAGGGCGGCGCGCTCGTCCTCGAACTCACCGAGAGCGCCCTCATCGACGATCTCGCCGGGTCCGTGGCGAAGCTCGACGAGCTTCATGAGCTGGGCGTTCGCGTCGCGGTGGACGACTTCGGCACGGGCTACTCCAGCCTCAGCTACCTGCACCGCCTGCGGGTTCAGCTCCTCAAGATCGACCGATCGTTCGTGCAGCGCCTGCCGGACGAGGGACTGCCGCTCGTCCGCGCCATCATCACGATGGCTCACAGCCTGGGGCTGGACGTCGTCGCCGAGGGCGTCGAAACCCACGCGCAGGCGAGGACGCTGGACACGCTCGGCTGCGGTCTGGGGCAGGGCTACCTGTTCGGACGCCCCCGCGCCGAGCCCATGACCGAGCACGACCTCGCCCGACGCCCCGCCTGATGCGCGGACGGTGAAGGGGAGCGCCGGGAATCCTCACCGCGCTTCCCCACACGACGCGTACAAAGGGGCGAAGATCGACATCTCGCCCCTTTCGAGCGGAGGACCTCATGGAGTTCGAGAACACCAAACGTATCCAGGCGCCCGTGGACGACGTGTACGCCTGGGTCTCCGACGTCCGGAACCTGCCGAAGTACCTTCCCACCACCCGCGAGGCCCACATGGCGTCCGGCGAGAAGGTCCACGTGGAGGGCGAGGCGCACGGGCATCAGTACGCCAGCGACGGCTTCTTCCGTCGCGACGACGCGGGCCGCCGGATGGAGTGGAGCTCCGACGGGGACTTCAGGTACGCGGGCTGGCTGCAGGTGAAGCCCGTCAGCAACGAGGAGACGGACGTCACGGTGCACCTGACGTTCGATCCGACCCCGCAGGAGTCCGCGAACCGCCCCATGCCCGGACAGGGTCCGGATCAGCACCAGATCAACGAGGGCATCGTGAAGGCGCTCGACAGCATCAAGAACCAGATCGAGGGTCACGGCGGCAAGGAAGAGCCGCCCTCGGCCCACTGAGCCTCACGCGGGACGCCCCGAGGCGAGCTCGCGCCTCGGGGCGTCCCGCGTAAGACTTTCGTCAGAACGCAACCGCGATGCTGCGAGGACAGGTCTCCGTGACACCCCCTTCCCCACCTTCCTCCACGCCCGCCGCCGACGCCGCGCTCGACGTCGGTCTCACCGCCCGGACGCTCGTGCGGGTGCTGCCCGTCGTCGCGGTCACCTTCGGCGCGGCCCTGCTGCTGGAGCGCGCCACCGGACGGGTCCACCCGTTCGACGAGGTGGTCTACCCGGCCATGGGGGCGCTCTTCCTGATCCTCACCCTCTGGATCGGGCTCCGGCCCGGGGACCGCTTCGCCGTCGTGCTCGTCACGCTCACGAGCGCCGCGGCCTTCTTCGTCGCGAAGCTCGGGGTGCTGGTCCTCACCACCGACGGGCCCCTGCCGCTCGGGGTCGCCTCGTCGTTCCTGTGGCTGCCCGCCGTGTTCTCCCTCGCGTACCTCCTCCCGAGCGGACGGGTGGCGCTGCGCTTCAACCTCGCGCTGATGCTCGCGCTGCCCCTCACGGTCGGTGCCGCGGTGATCCTGCGGCCCGGCCCGGTCGATCCGGACGGCGCCAACGCCATCGTTCAACTGCTGCTCTCGAGCGCGACCATCCACGTCCTCGCGCGCGCCTCGCATCTGCGCGCGCAGCGCTACGCGCGCGCCGCCGCCCTCGCGGAGAGCGCCGAGGCGCTCGCGCTCACGGACGCGCTCACGCAACTTCCGAACCGACGGCACCTCGATCGGCTGCTGGGCCGCGCCGTCGAGGAGGCCCGCGCGCAGGGGACGTCCTTCTGCCTCGTGTACCTCGATCTCGACGGCTTCAAGACCATCAACGACGCGTACGGCCACGCGGCAGGGGACGCCGCGCTGCAGGACGTCGCCCGTCGCCTCGACGACTGCCGTGAGGACGGGCAGGTCGTGGCGCGTCTCAGCGGCGACGAGTTCGTGGCGCTGCTGCCCGGTCTAGATCTCGCCGGCGGGCAGGAGGCCGCGCGCAGGTACGTGGACGCCGTGCGCGGCCCGGTGGATCTGGACGGGCACGCCCACCACCTCACCGTGAGCGCCGGACTGAGCGAATATCCCCGCCATGGCGCCGACGCGCACACGCTGCTGCGTCACGCCGACGCCGCGATGTACCGTGTGAAGCGCCGAGGGCGCGACGGGCTCGCGACGTCGGGAGACCTTCAGATGGATTCCGCGGCCGCGCCCACCCGGACAGGGTAAGGTGCGGGCATGAGCACACCCGCGCGTCCCATTCCCCGCCTCGACCTCGTCGGCATCGTCGTCCGTGACATGAAGGCGTCGCTGGCCTTCTACCGACTGCTCGGCCTCGATCTTCCTGCGGAGGCCGACACGGAGGGTCACGTGGAGGTCCGCGTGGGCGACCTGCGGCTCGCGTGGGACACGGAGGACGTCATCCGCAGCTTCGACCCGCAGTGGCGGGCCCCGACGGGCGGTGCGCGCATGTCCCTGGCGTTCGCGCTGCCCACGCCCACGGACGTGGACGCCACCTACCGGCACGTGACCGCGCACGGCGCGTTCGGACACCTGGAGCCCTTCGACGCGCCCTGGGGCATGCGCTACGCAGTCCTGCACGACCCGGACGGGAACGCCGTGGACCTCTTCGCGCCGCTCGCCTGAAGGCCGCGCTAGGGCGCGAGCGGCAGACGCACGTGGAAGGTGCTGCCCTTGCCCGGAACGCTCTCGACGCGCACGTCGCCGCCGAGGCTCTCGACGACCTTGCGGACGATGGCGAGCCCGAGCCCGGTGCCCTCGTACTCGTCCTTGCGGTGCAGACGCTGGAACATCCCGAAGACCTTCGTGAGGTACGCCTCCCCGATGCCGACGCCGTTGTCCCTCACGCGGAGATGCACCGCGCTCCCCACGCGCTCCGCGCTGACGTGCACACGCGGCGGAACACCCTCGCGGCGAAACTTCAGGGCGTTCGCGACGAGGTTGCGCAGCACCATGGCCAGGCGGTCCTCGTCGCCGCGCACGACGCCGAGCGGACCCACCGTCACCACCGCCCCCGAGCGTTCCACGGCGTCACGCAGGTCCTCCAGCACGCCCCCGGCGACGACGTCGAGGTCCACGTCCGTGACGGGCGGCGTGGTGGCGCCGAGATTGGCGTAGGTGAGCAGCGCGTCCACGAGGGCCTTCATCCTCGTCGCGCCGCCCGTCACGAAGTTCAGGTAGCGGCGCGCGTCGCCTTCGAGCACGTCCCCGTAGCGGCGCTCCAGCAACTGAGCGAAGCTCGTGATGGTTCGCAGGGGCTCCTGCAGGTCGTGCGCGGCGACGAACGCGAACTGCTCCAGGTCGCGGTTGCTGCGCCTCAGGTCGTCCGCGGTGCGGCGCAGCTCCTGTTCGGTGAGGCGGCGCCGGGTCACGTCGCGGAACGTCACGACGACGCCCTCGATCTCGCCGCGCAGGCCCCTGAGTGGCGTGGCGGTGTACTCCACGGGGAAGCTGGTGCCGTCCCGACGCCAGAACACCTCGTCGTCCACGACTCGGGTCACGCCGTCCTCGCGCGCCAGCCGGACCGGGCAGACCTCCTCCGGGTAGGGCGTGCCGTCCGCGCGGGTGTGGTGGATCAGCGCGTGCTGGGGGCGGCCCAGCATCTCCTCCGCCGTGAAGCCCGTCATGGCGAGGGCCGCCGGGTTCGCGAAGGTGGTCAGGCCCTCCGCGTCGAGACCGAAGATGCCCTCCGCGGCGCTCTGCAGGATCTGACGGTTGAGGGCGCGCAGGCGGGCGTTCTGATCGTCCAGGGCGCGTTCGAGCGCCTTGCGGTCCGTGAGGTCCACGACGTACGCCACGAGCGACTCGTCGTCGGGACTGGCGCGCGCCACGGACACCAGGACGGGCACGCGCGTCCCGTCCGGCAGGAGGTACTCCTTCTCGTAGGGCGCGCAGAAGCCGCGCCGCAGGGTCTCCTCGATGGCGCGTTCGTCCGCCGGGAGCCACTCGGGCGGCGTGACGGTCTGCCAGTTGAGGCGGCCCGCCTCGTAGTCCTCGCGGCTGATCCTCAGCAGACGCAGGTACGCGTCGTTGACGTAGGGCAGGCGCCCGTCCGCGTGACCGAGGACCACCCCGATCGGGTTGGCGTCCACGAGACGCCGCAGGGTCGTGAGGTCCTCACGGGTGCGGATGTCCTCCCTGTCCGGCGGCACGGCCTCATGCTAACCGCAGGGGCGGCCGCCCGTCACGTGCGGAGGACCTTCAGAGTCCGTGCCGCCGCGCCGTTTCCCGGGCCGCCTGACGGGCCGCGCGCTCCAGGGCCGCCGCGAGCGCGTCCCGGTCGGTCATCGCGCGGACCCGTCCGAGTTCGTGCGCGCTGACGTTCGCGACGACGCTCCACGCGCCGCGCTCGTCCTGCCGGACTCTCGCGGGCAGTCGGGACAGCAGACGGCAGAGCTCGGCGAGGTA
>NZ_KI912657.1:40616-40780 GCF_000519345.1 Deinococcus pimensis DSM 21231 | reverse complement strand
GCGCGCGCAGCAGCCGTTCGAGCACGACGCGCGCCTTGTCGCGCTCACCGCCGTGGGCGCCGCGGTAGAGGTTGAGGAGCTTGCGGGCCTTGCCGAGCGGGGCGGTCGGGGACGTGGCAGGGTCGGTCATGCGCCCCATCATGCTCTCCCGTGTCGCCCACGCG
>NZ_KI912657.1:39135-40516 GCF_000519345.1 Deinococcus pimensis DSM 21231 | reverse complement strand
TGGCGGTGCGTGGCGGGCTCGCACATCATCCCGCCCACGCGGAACACGGCGGGCGCGTCGGGCGCGAGGATCCGCTCGGCCGCGACGACGTCCTCGCGCGTCACGACGTACGCCGCCTCGATCACGGAGATCTGGTCGGGGTGGATGGCGGTCTTGCCGAAGGTGCCGCGCCGCAGGTCCTCGCGGGCCTCACGCGCGAGCGTGACCGCGTCGTCCGTGAAGTCGTAGACGGGCGCGCTGACGTTGACGCCGAAGGGCCGGAACACGCCGACGAGCCGATCCACGACCGCGCCGAGCGGCGTCTCGTACGCGGTGACGCCCCGCTCGCGGCGCATGCCGAGCAGGTTGAGCAGGTCGTTGCCTCCGACACGGACCGACAGCACGTCCGCGCGGGATTCGAGCACCACGTCCCGGAGGCGTTCCATCTCGCGGGTCGAGAACGCCTCCGGCGTTTCCACCGTGATCATGGCGCGGAAGGGCGAGCCCGCGAGCAGGTCGAGTGTGGTGGCGGCGCTCGCGGGCGTCACCTTCGGCAGGACGAAGCCGTCCACGTTGTAGATGCCGGGCGTGGCGAGCAGCGTCGCGAGCACGCGGTCCGAGCGGGGACGGACGAACCGCAGGGGCCGCTCGGCGGGGCGCGGCGCGAACTCGGACAGGGCCGCCGTGAGGTTCGAGAGGGCGCGCGGCAGGTCCGCGTCGCTGACGGCGTCCTCCGTGCAGAAGATGACCGAGCGCGCGTCCGGCAGACGCTCGCCGTTGCCGATGAGACCGAGGTCGGGACGGGTGGCGGGCACGTACAGGCTCGCGCCGAGCCGCAGGGCGGGATTCTCCATGGTGATCTCCGGGGTCAGGGGTCGAGGTCGAGGCTCTTGATGAGGGCGCACGCCTCGTACGGCATGTCCGTGCGGACGGTGATCTCCACGCCGCGTTCGCGCGCGAGGTCGAGGAGGTGCCGCGTCCCGGGGGCGTGTTCGTCGCGGACGAGAAGCAGCTGGGGCGCGCGGCGCAGCAGCACCCGCGTCGCCTCTCCCAGCCCGGGCTTGACGTGGTTCACGGGCCTGGGGCCGTAGCGGACCTGCGCGTCCTCCAGGAAGGCGCGTGCACGGGCCGCCGCGTCCTTCGCGGGCGAGGGTTCGGGCAGGTCAGCGTCGTCGGCCCCCGTGAGGTGCGCCCCGACCGTGTCGAGAAAGTGGCGGGTGACGTCGTGCGGCGCGAGGTGCTCCAGGAACGCCGCGCCGTGCAGCTCCCCCGGCCGGTCGGGCAGCACCGTCCGTGACACGAGCCCCGCGACGGTCGCGCCGAGCATCGCGTTCGGGACGAGCACGTCCGCGCGCGTGGCGCAGGAGGCCGCCGACCCGGCCGGGTCGCTCAGGACGTGCAG
>NZ_KI912657.1:37455-39035 GCF_000519345.1 Deinococcus pimensis DSM 21231 | reverse complement strand
GCGAGGTCCCGGGCCGTGCGCGCCGCGTCCGCGAACTCGGCGGCGAGCAGGGCGAGGGCGCACCTGACGCCCTCCGCGTGCCGGGCGTCAGGTGTGCCGTCGGGCTTCAGGACCGTCGCGCCGTGGTCGAGCACCTTGTACGAGGGAAACGGCAGCCGGACACGGCCGAACGCCTCGGAGGAGCGTCCCGTGACGGGCACCACGACGCCGTGGGCGCTCATGTGCTCGAAGACCGCCGCCTGCCGCAAGGTGAGCAGGCCCTGCGGGTGTCCGGCGCGGTCCACGGCGCCCACCGTGAAGTCGGTGTCGGTGAGGTGACCGGGGTGCTTGCGCCGGGACGAGAAGAGCGTGTCGTCGAGATCGACGAAGGCGATCAGACGCACGTGACCTCCGCGCCGTACCAGTTCCGCAGGACGTCCAGGAGCCCGGCGGGCAGGTCCGGCGTTTCCGCCACGATCAGGACGCGGTCGTACGTCTCGCCGGGCGAGCGGTACAGGTAGTTCGGGATGCCCTGCCCGTAGTTGTCCGGGAACTCCGCGCGCTCCAGGATCTCGCCGTGGGGCAGGACGGGACTGCGGGTGGTGGCCTTCACCCACGCCACGCTCCCCGCGTTCTCGACGCGCCGGGCGAGCGCGTGGGCGGCGCTCATGTACTCCCCGGTGCCGAGCACGAGCACCCGCTCTCCGGGTGCGGCTTCGTTCACGTGGGTGCCGGTCTCCCCTGCCCATACCCCGAGACGCTCTCCCCCGGCAGGGGCGCGGTGCTCGCCCTCGCCGCGTACGTCCGGCAACGTGGGCGCCCAGTCGGGGCGGGAGGCGAAGGAGAGGACGCCCCGCAGCAGCGAGCGACGCTCGACGTGCACGGGCGAGCCCTCGTACGCGCTTGCCGGCGCGAAGTCCTTGAGGCTCACGACCGTGACCCGTTCGAGCGCGGGGAGCCGCGCGGCGAGCGCCCGGATGAGGTTCAGGGCGGTGGCACCCGTGCTGATCTCGTCGTCGACGATGGCGATGTGCCGGGCCGACAGGAAGACCTCCCGCTTGGAAGGCTCGGTGGGAACGTGCAGCAGTTGCGCGGTGGCGTGGCTGTGCGTTTCCTCGAAGGTCAGGAAGTCGGGCGCGACGCGGTAGCGGGTGGTGGTGACGAACAGGCGCCCGTCGTGGTCCGCGTGGCCGCCCATCGCCTCGAACACGCCGCGCCCCAGGGCGGTCGCGGTTTCCGCCATGCCGATGACCAGGGTCACGTCCGGGGCGACCTGCCGGCCGAGGAGTTCGTACGTGAGGCTCATCTCGCCCGGGCGGGCGGGCAGGTGTTTGCCGAGGACCCGGCTGAGCAGCAGGAAGCCGCGCCTGGGGTTCTGCCGGACTCCGACCGTGAGGAGCCGAGCGGCGTCCAGCGTTCCCTCCGTCAGGGTGAGGGTGAGCCGCCCGCAGGGCAGGTCGTGAATCCAGGGTGTGACGACGGCGTTCATGAGGAGCTCCCCACGGGCTCCCGGGGCACGCCGCGCACCACGTGCGCCACGTGGAGGTTGAGCAGCCGCGCGCCGTACGCGGGCGGCGGGACGTCGCCCGCGCTCGCCTCGC
>NZ_KI912657.1:36661-37355 GCF_000519345.1 Deinococcus pimensis DSM 21231 | reverse complement strand
TCCTTCCGCGCTCGCCCCGGACGTCGCGCACCTCACGGTGCAGGACCCGCGCGAGCCGCAGGACCTGCGCCGCGAGCTCCGGCGCTCCGCCGGCGAGGGTGCGTTCGAAGAGCGCGCGGTATTCGGCGCGCGGCGGCCCCTCCGGGCTCAGCAGGTGCCCGTAGTGCCGCTCGCCCGACTGGATGAGGCGTTCCTTCTCCTCCAACGTCACGAACGTGGGCGTGACCTCCCGCAGGAGGTACGTGACGTCACCGGGCGCGAAGGTGCTGCGCAGGAGTTGCGGGGTCGTCCGCTCAGTCGTGGACATGGTGCAGGCCTCCCAGGACGCGGCTGATCTGCGACGAAGCGGGGGTCATGACGACGTCGCAGGCGGTCATGAAGCCCACGTCGGAGAGCGTGTCGCCGTACCCGACGGTGAGGGCCTCCTCCCGGGGGTCGAGGGCATGCCGGACGTGCTCCACCGCGCGCCGCTTCGACACGCACGCCTGCATGAGCGTGAGGGTGCTGTCGTTGCCGAAGACGTGCCAGCGCGCGTCGTCGCCCCAGCGTTCGCGCAGGGCCGTGCCGAGGACGCTCAGTGCGCCGGGCGCGCGGCGGGGGTGTTTGAAGACGACGTACAGGGGCTGCCCGTGCGTCTCGTGGAGCCGCGCGAAGACGCCCGGCGCCACGTCCGCGGCGAGGTCCCGGGCCGTGC
>NZ_KI912657.1:4050-36561 GCF_000519345.1 Deinococcus pimensis DSM 21231 | reverse complement strand
CGGCGGGACGTCGCCCGCGCTCGCCTCGCCCAGCGCGAGCCGCACGGCCCAGACGGGCAGGTCCGGGCCCGCCAGGGCGCTCATGTGGCTGCCCCCGGACGGTCTCGCGTTGATCTCCAGGACGTGGGGCGCACCGTCCGCGTCGTCCTTGAACTGCACGTTCACGACGCCCGACAGGCCGTAGTGGGCGACCGCCGCCCGGACGAGGGCCTCGACGTCGGGACGGCGCTCCACGACCTGCGATCCGTGCAGGCCGGGCAGTTTGGCGCGGACGACGGCGGCGCCGAGCTCGCCGCGCCAGCACACGACGTCCACGCTGCGCTCCACGCCCGGGAGGCAGCCCATCACGAGCATCGGCGCGAAGGGCTCGTGCGGCTCGAACAGGGCGCGCGCCTCCTCCTCGGTCACGCGCAGGGTGTCCCCCGCGAGGAAGTCCTGGAGGCGACGCCGCGGCGTGACGATGCGGAAGCCGTGACCGTACACGCCGCGCGCCGGCTTGAAGCACGGCGTCCAGCCCAGGGCGAGCGTCCGCTCGAAGGCCCCGTGCATCTCCGCCCAGGTGGTGACGACCTCGAAGGGTGGGGTTCGCAGGAAGGGCGGCAGGGCCCGCAGGAAGGCGGCCTTGTCGTCGAGGTGATCGAGTGTGTCGGGCTCGGCGGGCACGATCAGCCGGACGTCCGCCGCCTCGAACGCCTCGCGGTGCCGGGCGAGCGCGGCGAGTTCCTTGCCGGGCCAGAAGACGTCCACGTCCTGTCGCCGGGCGAAGTCCAGTGCCCACGCCACGTAGTCCTCCCCGACGAGACCACGCGGTTCGAGGTGCGCCGCCGCCGCGCCCTGGAGTTGCGGGCTGTCGGCGTTGGTGTGCGAGACCAGCACGCGGCGTCCCTCGAGCTGCAGGGCGTCCGCGTACGCCCGGATCACCGCGAAGTTCTTGTTGAACCAGACGGTGGTCACGCCCGCCTCCGTCGGGTGGGAGGGCAGGCGGGCGGCCGCGAACATGAAGGTGTCTTCATGACGGGATGCTACCGCACCCTGCGTGCTTCACCCGTGGCATTCCGGGCCGTCTCCTCATGAGGAAGCGGGGGTGGCCGACGGCCACCCCCGCTTCCTCGCACGTTCTCAGTCCGTGCCACGAACGCCGCGCGTCTCGCGCCGGTTGAGCGCGAGCGACGCGACGACGGACAGCACGATGAACGCGAGGCCGATGAGGCCCGTGACGAGCTCCGGGATGTGCACGTCGCGGTTCATGCTCAGCAGCATGATCACCGCGAGCGAGCCGATGCCGTAGTGCGCGCCGTGCTCCAGGAAGCGGTACTCGTTGAGGGTGCCGCTGTCCACCAGCCACAGCGTCATGCTACGCACGAACACCGCGCCGATCGCGAGGCCCGCGGCGATCACCACGACCTCCTTGCTGATCGCGAACGCCCCGATCACCCCGTCGAGCGAGAACGAGGCGTCGAGCACCTCCAGGTACAGGAAGCTCATCGCGCCCGCGCGGGTCGCGGTCTGCATGACCGCCTGACTCTTCGCGCGCGCCTGCTCGGCCTCCTCGCCGTCCGCGTCCTCGGCGGGTTCGAAGAAGCCCGCGAAGGCCTTCACCACGAGGTACGTCAGGATGCCCAGCGCGCCCGACGTGAGCGCCTCGAGCTTCTCGGCGGGCGCGACGAAGAACGACACCAGACCCACCAGCGCGGCGAGGGTGAGCGCCACCTCGATCTTGTCGAGGTGTCCGAGCTTCGCGAGGCGACGCTCGATCGGGGCGAGCCAGTGGACGTCCTTGCCCGCGTCGAGGAAGTAGTGCAGGAACACCAGGAACAGGAACGACCCGCCGAACGCGCTGATCATCACGTGCGCTTCCTCGAGACGCTCGCTGTAGGCGTTCGCGTCGTTGAAGGCGAGTTCGACCACGCTGAAGAAGCCCAGTCCGGCGGTGGCCATGACGATCAGGATGGGGAAGACGAAGCGCATGCCGATCACGGCGATGGCGATGCCCCAGGTGAGGAAGCGGCGGCGCCACACGGCGTCCATGCCGGTGAGGACCTTGGCGTTGACGACGGCGTTGTCGAAGCTGAGGCTGACCTCCATCACGCCCAGCACGATCGCGATGAACGCGAAGGACGCGGCGGCGGCGAGGTTGCCCGTGAAGAAGCCGTAGGCGGCGGCCCCGACGACGCACAGGACGCTGAAGATGATGCCGAACCCGAAGTGCTTGAACATGACGCTCCTGGTGTTGAGGGCGCGCCTCAAAGGAATCGGCGCGCGTCCGTGACGAGTTGCTCCACGACGCGGCCCTCGGTGCGCTCGCCGATGGCGGTGAGCTGCCAGCCCGAGCCGCCGCGCTGCATGCGGGCCATCACGAGTCCCGTGTGGTTGCCCTGCTCGCTGAGGTCGAGCTTCGCGATCTCCTGCCCGGTCGTCTCGTCGACGACGCGGCAGAAGGCGTTCTTGACCTTCGCGAAGGTCTGGCCGCGGAAGGAGTTGACGGTGAACACGAGCGACCGGACGTTCTGCGGGACGCGGCCGAGGTCGACGAAGATGCGCTCGTCGTCGCCGTCGCCCGCGCCGGTGAGGTTGTCGCCGCCGTGGCGGACGCTGCCGTCGCGGCTGGAGAGCTGCCGGAACCAGACGGTGTCGACGACGTTGCCGCGCTCGTCGAACATCAGGCACGACGCGTCGAGGTCGATGTCGCTGCCGCCGAGGCCGAAGAGGCCGCGCGCGACGTCCCAGCCGAGACCCATGAACACACGGGTGAGGCCCTGGCCCTGCTTTTCCAGGCTGATGGTCTGCTGCTTCTTGAGGGAGATGGTCACTTGAACTCCTGTGGGGTGGGCATTCCGGACGTCCGCGTTCCGCGGACTCCCGGGGGCCGGGGCCGGTCGGTTCGTGGGCGTCCGGATCAGGTACGAGGGAGGCCGCCCGACCGTTCCCTCCGTTGTAGCGTCCGTACGTTCAGGTCACGGAACGAGGCGGACGAGGACGGCTTGTGAGGGTCCTCATGCCGCCGTTCATCCCTGGGGGGGCAGCATGCCCTTCGCGCGTGCCTGTGTGATCCACACGTCGTACTCGTGGAGCAGCAGTTCGTAGAGTTCGGCGTCGGTGATCTTGATGGGCGCGCGCACCTTGAAGAAGTCCGCGTTGTCGAGGAAGCGGCCCTTCAGGTCGTCGAGCCGTTCCAGGAACTGGAATTCGCTGCCGTACCCGCCCTGCTCGATGCCCATGAGCTTCCAGAAGATGGGCTCGAAGGCGCTGTCGCGCATCTGCTGCTCGGTGACGGCGCGGTCCTGCGTGGCGCCGTCCGTGACGAACATGACGTACACGGGCGTGGGCTGCGAGAGGGCGCGCGAGCGCGAGGGAGCGTCGCCGAAGTAGTGCCGCCGGATGAGCGCCATCACCTTGCCGTAGTTGGTGCCGCCCTCGAAACGGACGCGCATGCGGTTCACGTACCCGGTGAGGGACCCGATGTCCACGGTGCCCGCGTGGTAGGCGCCCTGGCCGAAGGTGAAGACGTCGATGACGCCGTCGTCGTCGAAGCGCGTGGCGAGCGCGAGGGCGCGTTCCACGAGGGCCTGCACGGCGCCGCTGCGGTACTCGTCGGTCATGCTGCCGCTGATGTCGAGCGCGAGCGCGACGCGGGCGGTGTGCTCCCCGAGGCCGCGCTTCTCCAGGCTGACCGTCGCGGCCTTCACGAGATTGACGAGTTGCGGCGCGTCCTGCTCGATGCGCTTGTCGAGCCGGACCTGCGCCTGCTTCTTGAGGCTCACGGGTGGAACCGCGGGCGTGGGGGCAGGTGACGCGGGCGCCTCCTGCGACGCCTCGCCCCCGAAGTATTCCAGCAGGGCCTGGAGTCCCCCGTTGAAGCCCTGCCCCACGGCCTGCAGGCGCCAGCCGCCGCCGTGACGGTAGAGTTCGGCGATCATGACGGCCTGCTCGGCCTGGAAGTCGCGACCGTCGAAGGTGTAGCGCGCGAGTTCCTGCCCTCCGGCGCGCAGCACCCAGGTTCCCGCCCGGGCTGCTCCGAACGGCCCGGTGTCGTGCGTCACGACGAACACGAGCCGCGCCACCTCCTGCGGCAGACGTGCGAGGTCCACGCGGAAGTCCGCGCGGGTGCAGTTCGGGGTGGAGGTCGTGGTGACCTCCGACGACGGGCTCTCGGGCTGGTTGAAGAACTGGAAGTAGCGGTCGTCGCGCAGGCGCCTCTCGGCGTCGAGACCGAAGACGCTCACGTCGGCGCCGTCGAGCCCGCTGTCCAGGCTCACCTCCACCGTGGTCTGGTGGGTGAGGTCGGAGAGGGGCCGCCGTTCGCCCCGCGTCAGTGCGGCAGTGGTCATGGTCGCTCCTGTGGTGGACGGTGAGACCGGACGAAGGCACGGGAGAGGCCGAGGCTTCTCCCGTGCGTCGGGGACTCAGGTGGGGTTCAGGCGTTCACGCCGTAGGACCGGACGAGCGCCGCGAAGCCCGCGTCGTAGCCCTGCCCGATGGCCTTGAACTTCCACTCGCCCGCGTTGCGGTACACCTCCGCGAAGATCATCGCGGTGACGGTGCCGCCGTCCTCCGTGAGGTCGAAGCGGACGAGTTCCGCGCCGCCCTCGGCGTTGAGGACGCGGGCGTAGGCGCGGTCCACCATGCCGAAGTTCTGCCCGCGCTCCGGACCCTCGTAGATCACGACGGCGGTGATGATGCGCTGCACGTCCGCCGGGACCTTGTCGAGGTCGATGAGGACCGTCTCGTCGTCGCCCTCGCCCTGTCCGGTGGTGTTGTCGCCGCCGTGCACGACGCTGCCGTCCGCGCTCTGCTTGTTGTTGAAGAAGATGAAGTCGGCGTCGCTGCGGACGCGGCCCTGATCGTTGACCATGAACACCATCGCGTCGAGGTCGAAGGGCTTGCCGTCCGTGCGGCGGGGATCCCAGCCGAGGCCGAGGGTGATCTTCTTGAGGCCGGGGGCCGTCTTGGTGAGGCTGACGTTGCCGCCCTTCACGAGTGAAACTGCCATGCTTCCTCCTGTGGCGGGGCGCTTCGCGCGCTTCCCGCGCCTGAATCGTACCCTGTCGGGGCACTCCGGTCGGACGTGTCCGCACGCCCGACGTGTTCCCAGGTACGAGCATGTCCGAAAGGAAGTTCCGGAGCCGTCGTAAGCTCAGCGTTTCTTCACGTTCGCGCGCTCCGGGCGTCGGCTGACTAGCATGAACGTATGCCCAAGGACCGAGTCGTCAACCCACAGAGCATGACCCGAAGGCCGGGATCGTGACGGCGTTCCACGTCCTGCTCGTGGAGGACAGCGAAGCAGACGTGCTTCTCGTCCGCGAGGCGATCGACGCGCTGGACGTGGAGGTCCGCCTTCACGTCGTCACGAACGGGGAGGAGGCCCTGGCCTATCTGCTCGGCGACGGCGCGTTCCACGGTCAGGACGGGCCGGATCTCGTCCTGCTCGACTCGAACATGCCACGCCGCAACGCGCTCGAGGTCCTGCAGGTCGTCCGGGCGCAGCCGACCCTTTCCGGTCTGCCGATCGTGGTGTTCAGCAGTTCGGAAGCCTCCCGGGATGTCGAGGCGAACCTCGCTGCTGGCGCGAGCGCCTACGTGACGAAGCCGATGTCCTTCGACGACTTCGTGCAGGTCGTGCAGGAGACCCTGCGGTTCTGGGCGGCGCGGGTCCTCGAGGCCTGATGGCGCCAGCGCGGTTCGACGTCGTGGTGATCGGCGCGGGCGCCGCGGGGTTGAGCTCCGCCCTCGAACTCGCCCGACGGGGCATGAGCGTGCTCGTGCTGGAGCAGTTCGAGATCGGCCATACCAGGGGGAGCAGCCACGGCCCCTCACGAATCTTCCGGCTCACCTACGATCATCCCGCCTACGTCCGGCTGGCGCGGAGGGCGCTCGCCCGCTGGCGCGAACTGGAGGACGAGTCCGGAGAGCAGTTGTACTGGCCGACGGGCATCCTGAGTCTGAGCGCCACCGAGCAGGGCATTTCGAAACTGGCGGACGCGATGGAGCAGACCGGGGCCCCCTTCGAACGGTTGAGCGCGCGCGAGGTGATGCGCCGATGGCCTCAGTGGCGGCTCCCTGACGGCTGGCACGGCCTCTACAGTCCTGACGGCGGCGTCGTGAGTCCCGACGTCACACTTCCGGTGCTTGCCCGGCTGGCGCGGCGGCGAGGCGTCGTCATTCGCGAGCGGGTTCACGTCGAGGACGTGGACCTGACGGAGCCTGCCCGTCCGGTCGTGGTGACCACGCGGGGACGGATCCTGGCAGGACACGTGGTGATCGGCGCCGGCGCCTGGACGCGTCGATTCGTCGAGCCCTGGTCGGCCCACCTGCGGGTGCAGGAGAACCTCACCGTCTTCTTTCGTCCCCGCCTGCCCGACATGTTCGGGATGGGCGCCTTCCCGCTCTTCATTCAGGAGGACTCCGACCTCACCTACGGGTTTCCCCTTTTCGGCGAGGAGGGGATCAAGGTGGCCCTGCACGCGCGGGGACCGCTCGTGGATCCGGACCTGACGTCCTCTCACGTGGGAAGCGTCGGAGACGACGAACGTGTCGCCCGTCTGCGTTCCTGGCTGCGAACCTACCTGCCGGAAGCGGCGGGCGAGGTGATGAGCGCGCGCGCGTGCCTGTACACCCTCACGCCCAGCGAGGACTTCCTCGTGGACACGCACCCCCTGTCCGACCGGACCGTGGTGGCGAGTCCCTGCAGCGGACACGGCTTCAAGTTCACGCCCGTGATTGGAGAGCTCGTCGCGAACCGCCTGCAGGGCCGCGAGCCGGACGGCGACGAGGCGTTGTTCCTGTCGAGGAGCGCGCTCGGCCTCACGCCCTGAACGTTCGTCCTAGACTTGTCCTCGTGAATCCGCAAACTCATGTTCTGCTGCTCGATGTGGACGGCGTCCTCGTGACGCCGCCCGAGTTCTTCGGGACACGTCTGCTGCGTCAGGCGCCCGAACTGTCCCGCGCCTTCTTCGAGGGGCCGTTCCTCTCGGCCTCCACGGGAAGGTCCGATCTGCTCGACCATCTGCCGGATTTCGTCTCGGCGCTCGGATCGCCCCTCTCCCCAGCCGAATTCCTGCGAACCTGGCTGGAATCGGAACATCATCCGAATCTGGCCCTCTGGGCGTCGGTGCGCCGGCTGAAGGAACGGGGGTGGCGTGTCTATCTGGCGACCAATCAGGAACGGCACCGCACGACGTACCTGCTCGAGGTCGTGGGACTGTCGGATCTGGTGGACGGCGAGTTCGCGAGTTGTTCGGTGGGTCATCGTAAGCCCCACGCGCCGTACTACGAGGAGGTCACACGTCGGCTCGACATCGCTCCCTCGCGGATCGTGTTCTGGGACGACAGCCCTACCAACGTGGTCGCGGCGAGACAGGCCGGCTGGACGGCCCACGAGTACGACTCGGCGGCGTCGTTCGAGCGGATCATGGGGCTCGAAGAACGCGGAAGCTGAACGCCCATCCTGCTTTCCTGGGGCTGTAGACCAGCCTCGGCGCGAGCTTGTTACAACTTGTAACCGCAGGTCGCCCGGGGCTTGTTACAAGTTGTAACAGGCCCTGGAAAAGCGAGTAGTCTGACGTCAGATGCATCGATTGACCGCGTTCAACTACGTCGGAGGAGCGGGCAAGAGCTACGTGGTTCGCGAGGTGGGATACGCGTTGAGCCGCCACCACGGCAAGAAGGTCCTCCTGATCGACACGGATCCTCAGAGCACCCTCAGCGAGTCGCTGGGCGTGGTCGACGCCCCCCTGGAACGTACCGTCTACAACGTCGCCCACCGTGAGGCGCCGCTGCCGGAACCCTTCGAGGTGCACGGTATGCACCTCATCCCCTCGAGCATCGAGATCGCAGAACTCGAGGCCGTGCTGCCCGGAAATCCCGGTGGGATCGTCAACCTTCGTCTCGCCCTCGACGATCTGAGCGGGTACGACGTCGTGTTGATCGATTCCGGTCCCAGCCTGGGCCAGCTCTCGGCCCTCGCCTGCATCGCCGCCGACCGCCTCGTCGTCCCGATTCCGGTGAACTGGAAGGGAATCAAAGGGTTGCCGACCGTCAACGCGATGGCGCGCAAGTACCGCAAGCTGGCACCCGCGCTGGAGGTGGGTCTGTACGTCCCGACCGTCTATGACAGCCGCACCCAGCATGCCCGCTCCGTCCTCGAGGCCCTGCAGGAGCAGTTGAGTCCCCTGGCGAGCCCCATGGCGTACCGTCCTGTCGTCAACGATGCCCAGGCCGCCGCCGAGCCGATCGGGCTGTTCGCGCCGGGCTCCCCGGCCGATCACGAAATTCGGCGCACGGCGCGTGAGCTCCTGTCCGTCCTGGAGGGTGAACGTGCCCGCTAGGCCGAAGAGGCCGCTCGACCGCAAGAGCATCTTCTCCAGCATTCTCGGCGAGGCCAGGGACGAGGCGTCGGCGTCCGACGTCATGACCCTTCCCGTGACGGCCCTGTCGCCGATGACAGGTCAGCCCCGACGCCAGTTCGACGAGCGGAAGCTCGACGAGCTGGCGTCTTCCATCATGGCCCGGGGCGTCCTGCAGCCGCTCATCGTTCGCCGGAAGACCGCCGACGGCCGCTACGAGATCGTCGCGGGCGAGCGCCGCTGGCGCGCCGCCCATCGCGCGGGTCTGACCGAGGTGCCCGTCATCGTGCGTCCCCTCGACGATCACGAGGCGTTCGAGGTGGCGATCATCGAGAACCTTCAGCGCACGGACCTCGATCCCATCGACCGGGCCGACGCCACGGCGCGACTGATCGCGGTTGAACTCGGAATCGACGTCGCGCAGGTCCCGGCACGGTTGAGCAAGGTCCGTGCCGAACTCCGCCGCGCCAAGGAAACGACGGAGTACCGCCAGGCACTGGAGGACGCCGAACGTTTGGACGCCATGTTCAGGGTCATCGGTGGGTCCTGGCAGACTTACCTGGTTCATCATCTGCCCATCCTCCGCTTTCCCCACGACGTGCTGACGGCCATGCGGGAGGGCCTCGAACACGCCAAGGGGCGCGTGATCGCCCGCGTCGCCGACGAGGAGGTCCGTGGGCACCTCATCGGCCTTGCCGTTCGGGGTGCGACGGTCGAGGAGTTGCGTGCGGAGATCGACAGGCCGACGGGCAAGGCGCTCGTGCCCGGCCATGTCGCCCGGGTCAGGTCCGCGCTCGCGAACTGGCAGCGAATCGAGGAGTTGCCCGCGCGTCGGCGCAGGGCGGTCGAGGAGTTGCTCGACCGACTTGATCGGCTGCTCAACGAGTGACGCGGTCCGGACCCACGGGGCCCGACGGCCGTGGTCGGGTCCCGTGGGTCCGCACTTCCGGGTGCGGCGACACCCTGTGGGGTGCGTCCGGTGTGTCCGCTGGTGAGGTCGGGGGCGACGATCGTGTCCTCGCTTCGGTCGTGTCGGCCAGGGTGAGCCTTGCGGGGGTTCGGTGGTCGAGCGCTCCCGGCTTCGAGGGATGACGATGGCCGAAGGGAGGACTGACCGAGATGTCCGAATAGCCTGTCTAGCCAAGATGTCCGAATCGCGACCCGCGTTCCCATCGGTGTTTTTGTTCGCTTACGCGTGTTCGAGAGGTCAACGACCTCCCGTGTGGCACGCCCGGCGGGTCAAGCGGGCGGCGGTTCGGACATCTCGGTCAGTCGATGTTCGGACATCTCGGTCAGTCAGTCGGTCTTCAGCGGTCGGATCTCGTCCTGGACGAGCTTTTCTTTCCGAAGGAAGTCCAGGAGGACTGACCGAGATGTCCGAACGGGCGGGCGTCGAATCGGGCCGTTTTGTTCGGACATCTTGGTCAGTCGAGGTCCGATTTCGGATCATTTGTTCGGACATCTCGGTCAGTTCAGGGGGCAAAAGTTCGGACATCTCGGTCAGTAAAAGTTCGGACATCTCGGTCAGTTTGGCGAAAAAGTTCGGACATCTCGGTCAGTTTTGAGGGCAAAAGTTCGGACATCTCGGTCAGTTTTGGGGGTAAAAGTTCGGACATCTCGGTCAGTTTTGGAGGGGTAGTCCGCTCCAGGACGGGGTTTTTCGCCTCCCTCTGATGATGATCAATCTTTTTTTTTAATCATCAACTTCTTTTCCAATCAGAGACTGGCAGCATCAGCGGGGTTTCTGCTTCAATGACCTCAGGGTGAACGCGGAGCGGAAGGGTACCAAGACAGAGCGGTCCATGACAGGGCTTCGCGGTGAACGGCCCATGTCCCCGGGAGATCGCCTGGAACGCATCGACGAGCTCAACCTCGGCAGGCTCGGACTCATCTGCATCCAGGAGCGCATTCCGGACGACTACACCAGCTGGGAGGTCGATCTCGACCTCGACGGGCAACCTGCTCGCCTCTCGTGCGTCGCGCCCAGTGAGTTCGGTGGAGTTCCACACGGCCTCGACGGTGACATCCTCAACGCCATCCTCGCCCTGTTCGCGGAATGTGGAGCGCCCGAGGACGGAGACGTGATCGCCACCGCCCACCAGATCCTGCAGTACGCCCGACTGGACACAGGCGGACGCTACTACCAGAACCTCCACGCGAGCCTTCACCGGCTCAACAGTGCCAAGTTCGTGACCCAGAACGCCTGGCGCAATCACGGACAACGGCGCTGGACCACGCAGACGTTCTCGCTTCTCGAACGCCTCGCCTACGACAGCGCGCAACGAGGCATCGGCAAGGGAACCGTGATTCGCATCGGCCTGCCCAAGGCGCTCGTCCAGAGCGTCCGCGCGCAGTACATCAAACCGCTCGACCCGGTCCTGCTCGAACAACTCGAACGGCCACTCACCCGCAGCGTCTACCGCCTCCTCGACGCGAAACGCTACGACCCGACCGACCCGAAGGTCATCACCATGGAGCTGCGCATGTCCCTCGTCGCCTGGGGCGAGGAGTGCAAACTCAAGGACCTCATCCCCAGCCGGATCAAGCGAACGTTACAGAAGGCACACGACGATCTGCGAGAGCGTGGGTACCTCTCCGCGGTGGAGTACGAGGGCACAGGGAGCCAGCAGAGCATCGTCTACCGCTTCGGAGATGGACTCCCGTACGGGCTTGACCTCGTATCACGAATCGTGCGTCACGGCGTTGGTCGGCACGTCGCGCTGAGCATCGTGAACGAGATCTCCCGTGACGACCTCATCCATCGCCTGTCCAAGGCCGAGTTCCTGCTGGCCAGGGACGCGGACCGGATCCAGAATCACGCCGGATTCGTCGTGAGCGTGCTCAAGGACGACGGCGAACGCTATCCGGACCCCCCCGGGTTCATGGCTCCCTCCCGCCAGGTCCCGACACCAAAGGTCACCACACCCACCTCCGAAGTCGTCGAGGAAGACCCTGAAGCCGTGCGCCGCGCCCACGAGAGCAGAATTCGCGCCCTCACCCTGGAGGAACAGGCGGACTACGTGGTGGAACGGCTCACGCTGCTCTGCCGTACTCACCTGTCCAAGATCGGACCGGCTCGAGTGGGTGCCATCCGTTCCGCTGTCGCCGCGGGTGTGCTCGACGCCGTCACGATCGAACGAGAGGCTCTCAAGGCCTTGTACGAGAATCGGGTCGAGGCGTTTCTCAAGGCGCTCGTCAAGGAGGCCGCCGATCCCGCACGAGCGGCCCGTCAGGCCCTTCTGGACTCGTGAACGTCTCATTGGTCGTGCCGGGCCCTCCGAAGGCCTTCACGGGCCTCCCAGGACGAACTGCGCGTCCGTCAGGAGGCGAGGGTTCCCGATCTGCGAGGTCGTCAGGTTCGCCACGGCGGCAGGGTACTCCTTGTACACACGGTAGGAAGTCCTGCCGATCCTGACGGTTCCGTTGCCGCCCGAGCCGCCGAACACGGCCCAGTCCGTCTCCTTGTCTTCGTCGAACCAAACGACCATCCTCATCCCGCTCGACGAGGCGTACGACGTCAGGTCAAGGACCCATCCTCCCTTGCTTCCCGCTCCTGAGGTCGCACTCCCACTCGAACTGCTGGCGACCTCGGTCAACGCGATCGGAAGATCAGGGGCGATCGAGCGCACCCGCGCGAGCATCGGATCGAACGTCTCGGCCGGAGACTTCCACGTCGACCAGGTCTGAGACGAGCCCCAGTTGTAGCCGTCGATCCCGATCCAGTCCACACGGTCGCGGCCGGGGAAGAACGATTCCGCCGTTCGGCCCCCGACGTCCTGGTGATTGACACACCAGATCCAGGAAAGCCGTGAAGCACGAGGCGTGCCGCTCGCGCCGCCGGGATCGACGACGTTCGTCACCAGATCGAAGACGTGAGCCCACATCGCGACGTAGTCCCTGGGGTCGTTTCCGCCGAGGGCGGCGCCCCAGCGGTACCAGTCGCCGTTCATTTCGTGCGCCAGGCGCAGGTAGACTCTGCGATCGTCGGATGACCCGTAGATCCCGTCGGTCCCGGCGAGAAAGCTCCGGAGCTTCTCCGCCCAGGTCGTGACGTACCCGTCGAACTCGCCCCGGGCGATGCGAACCTCGATGTCGTCCGAATCGCCGCTGCAGAGGAAGGGCTCCCAGGTCACGATGGGAACGTTGCGGTTGTTCCAGATGTTCGGCAGTTGCTGCGCGAACAGATTCTTGATGTTCCGCGAGCACCAGTCCGTGAAGAGCAGCACGGCCGCGTTCTTGCGTCCGCTCCACTGCTCCAGCGCCTGGACCTGATCCATCCGCCAGCCCTGATTGCCGTAGTAGACGCCGAGCAGGGCAGGAGAAGGCAGCGCGGCCGGTTCGATGCCGCCGGCCCCGGTGAGGCCGTCCCGTGAAGGTGCGGATCCGCAGGCGACGAGGAGTGAGACGATGAGAAGCGTCGTGACGAACGACCCGCGCTGGTGCATGTGTGACCTCTCCGGACCGTGGACTCGACCGCAGGACGTGGGCGGCCCGTCACCGGGGAAGGAGGGTGAGCGGCGCGTTGACGAAGGTCTGTGTCCTCATATCGTCGGCGCTCCGGGCGCTCGTGACAAGACGGTTGGTCCGGAGGAGCTTCATTCGCGCCTCATCTCCGGCTGCTTTGGGGTTCAGGCGGGACGGGCGGGGTTCGAGACGGGAACCCCACCTCGTTCGACTCGGTCGGCCAGGAGACGTAAGAGCGTGGCCAGCACGTGGCGCAGGCCAGGGTGAGGAAGTTCCCTGCGAAGGCGGCGGTCGAGCAGATGCGCCTGGACCCGTTCCTCGTGCCGGGCGACGTGGTCGGCGAAGTTCCGATGATTCATGGCTGGTCCTCCCGTGGTGTCCGTGAGACGGCCAGAAAGGGCGCGAGCGCACGCTCGACGCGCTCGAAGCCGGCCGGGTCGAGGTCGTAGTAGACGGTGGTTCCCTCTTTCGTGGCCCGGACGAGCCCGGCGTCCACGAGGGCGCGCATGTGATGGCTGACGGTGGGCTGCGACAGGCCCAGGTGGGCGGAGATGCTGCCGCCGAAGCAGGTGCCGTCGCGGCGGAAGTCCTGCTCGACCTTGAGCAGGAAGGCGAGGACGCGCAGGCGCGTCGGGTCGGCGAGTGCCTTGAACTGGTCGAGGGGGAGATCGGCGGTCACGGTTAGATCCTGATCTATATAGACAGCCATCTATATAGATCAGGATACAAATAAGCCGGAGTGCGTAGGGCCTGTGCCTCTGTGTCCGCTCGCCGACCGGCCCCTGCTAGCGTGAGGCGTGATGGGACAGGAACCCGATCGGTACGAGCGACGACGCCGGCTGCTCGCGGAGCTCGGCCGGGACCCGGTGAGGCTCGTCGCGGCACGCGTGCCGCCCCACGAGGCGGTCCTGGACGTGGGTTGTGCCTCGGGCAGCTTTCTGTCGCTGTTGTCGGGCGCACGGTCGCGGGTCGGGGTGGACGTGGACGCACGGCTCGTCGGTCGGGCCCGTGCCGAGGTGCCCGGAGCCACCTTCGAGATCATGGACGCGGCCGACCTCCGCTCGCTGGAAGCTCGCTTCGACGTCGTGACGGTCCTGCATACCCTCGCCCACGTCGTCGATCCGATCGCAGTCCTACAGGCCTGTCACGACGTGCTGACGGCGGGCGGGACGCTCGTAGCGGCCGTCAATGCGTCCGGGCACCTCCGCGAGTTCTGGGAAGCCGTCGGGGACCCGCTGGAGCGGGAGGACACGGACACGCCCCAGGACGCGCTCCTGAATCTCGTCGGGGCGGTCTTCCCGGGAGCAGGTCTGGAGATCGTGACGGGCCGGGTGCGGGCGCACCGTGAGGCCTTGATGATCCTGGCGGACACCTACTCGGTGCCTGCAAGTCAGGTGGAACGCCTGGATCGTCATCTCGAATCGACCGTCGAGATGGGCACCTGGGACGTCACGACCCGGCTGGGCATCGTCAGCGCGGTCCGTTCCGGGGTGTCACGCGCAACTATGAGCGCGACTGAGACGGCCTGACACCGCTGGTTTCACCAGCCCTCCGTGCGACCAGATTCACCCACCGACAACCCTCAGACGCCCGTCACAACCCCAGCCGTTCGAGCGCAAGCCGCCGCACCCGAGCGAGTCCGCCTCGGCCCCGTCAGGTCACCCGCGGAACCCCGTGCGTCCGCGCGATCCGCACGAGCGCCACGTACGCCTCCTCGGACGCCCACCACGCCAGCGGTGACCTCGACGGTCGGTGGTACAGGATCTCCCGGCCGACCTCGCGGACCTCCCACCCGGGTTCACGACCGTCCCACAGGAACGACAGGCGCTCCAGGGGAAGCTCCGCCTCCGCAGCGGGTGGATCTAGGGGTGCGCCATGACGACGGGCGTGGTCGAAACGCGCGACCAGCGCCGCCTCGTCCATTCCTCGCTGCAAGGCGTCCCACACCCAGGACTGCGCGTCCTCCACCGTCACGAACGACGTCTCACCCGTGTCCGTGACGAACACCTCTCCTACCAGGGCGGGCGAAGCGAACTCAGGGAGGCGCTCGCGGTCCTGCGCATCCCACCCGAGACCTTCGCCGTACTCACCGGCGTCGACGAGCGCCACCACCCGCGCGGAATCGAGGTTCTCCTCGACCGCGGTGACGGGCAGGTACAGCCGAGTTCGCTCGTGGATGACCCGCGTGAACCACAGGGCGGTGCCGAGACGCTCGTAGCGCGGCACGCCGGGCAGCAGCCGCCATGACGCGCCGTCCGCTTGGACGTCCAGCTGCGCGGCGGCCTCCTCCACGAGAAAGACAAGGTTGTGCAGCGACCCCGTCCGCGCTTCCTGGACGAGTGGGGTGTCGCCGTACGTGAAGCGCATCGTGAGGACGAACTCCCCCTCGGGGTCGTGCGGAGGGCTCCAGCCGACCTGCAACGTGCCGTCGTTCGGGTACGTCACGACCAGCAGGTCCGCCTGGAGAAGCTCCCTCTGCTTGCTCAGGGCGAGGTCGGGGCGAGGCAGGGCGCGCTGCAAGGTGACCGTTCCCCGTCCGAGCGGGATGACGCGGTCGGCGAGGTGAAGCTCGGGCATCACCGTGAGGGTACGCTCAGGGCACGCGTGAGGGCTGAGCGTGAGGCTCAGCGTCCGTTGGGCACCCTCGCGGATGACCCCGCCGCCCTTCCCGGATCAACTGCGTGCGACGATGTGGCGTGTCGACCACGTTCTTCGTCTTTCCGGGCAACTCGGACCTCCCGACCTTCCGAGCGGTGCGGGACCTCACGCAGGACAAGCTGCACCGGTACCTGCGATCCCTCGGGGTGGACGCGCGCCCGACCGTGCACGTCGCGCTGCAAGGATGGGACGACCACCATGCGGCCCCCTTCTCCCTCGACCTCCCGTTCGTCTGGCCGGAGGATCAGTACGCGTGGTTCACCATTGACGGCGTCCTGGGTGGAACGGACGCGGACACCAAGCCGGTCAGGCTGGAGGTCGCCGATGACGAGTTCGGTGTGTGGGAGCTGCCGTTCAAGGTCGAGACCTTCGACGCGCCCGCGGTGCTCGAGACGGCGCGGGCGTCCGGGCGCTGCTGGTCCTTCCGCCGCTCCGCCGGGCAGCCCTCGGCCATCGTGTTACTGTACGGCCTGCTGGCGTCCGCGACGGCGGAACTCACGCACGGGGTGGTGTACTCCGAAGATGGCGCATGGGACGCCGAGCGGTTCCCGGCCTGGCCGTGGGACTTCGACGGGTGGTACCTGCGCCCCGAGGGCGCGCTCAGAGAGGAGCTCAGGGCGTGGGGCGAGGTGCACGCCGAGGGGTTGCGCCGCGCGTTCCGCAGGACGTGACGGGCGCCTGGGCCACCGAGGAGACCGCCCGTCGCCGCAAGGGTTCCCTCCGTCGAGGCTCACGGCTGCTCCGAACGCTTCCCGACGGTGAGCCCGGCGTGGCCTTCCTTGTGGCCGTCGAGGGCGCAGGTCCGGTGGGGGCGGCGCCCGCCGCGTCGTGACCGTGCCCCGCCCGAGGGGCACGGCTCGGCCGACGAGCTGACGCTCGGGCAGCCTCGTGAGCGGACACCCCGTGCGTCAGCCACCCTCGAAGGAGCAGCGTCCGTCGGAAGCCGCGGGTGGAGGGTGCAGTCGTCCGACCGTCCCACGGCGTCGCGAGGGGCCCGAGCTCAGGGAGCGAGGGACCAGAGCACCACGTTCATCGCGACCAGCACCACGAGGAGTCCCACGTGCAGCAGCACGTTCCACACGGTCCCGTTGAGGGGCCGGGGTCGCCACCAGCTCAGGGACGCGCGGCGCAGCCACGGCTCGAAGATCAACGACAACCCCAGCACGCTCATGAACAAGACGCTCCACCACTGTTCCCTGAAACCGAAGAACCGAAACTGGGCGGCCACCACGCTCAGATACGACACGCCCGCCAGCGCCCGCAACGTCACGACTAGGCGGACGTACCGCGCCTCGCGCCCTTCATGCCGATGATCCCGCACGCTTCTGACTATCACCCCTGGCGCACGGGCGACCGCGCGAAGTCGGCGTCCGCCGAGTCGGTCAAGAAGCCATGAAGGCCGCTCGATCGACGCGGACCGCCCTGGAATGCCGGCAGCGTCCTCGCTCCCGACCGCCTGTCGTCCGCGCGGGGACAAGCCCCCATCACCTCAACCCCGCCTCAACGCGCCCGGTCTGCCCGCCCGACTTCGATCACGTCCACGGGGCGTCCAGAGGAACAGACGGGGACGTTCGGGCAAGCGTGGGTGCGCCGCGCGTGCCCGTCGTCGCGACTCACGGCTGGTCGGGGAGCTTCCCGACGGTGAGTCCGGCGGAGCCTTCCTCGAGGCCGCCCAGGTCGTCGAGGTGCCCATGGGCCGCGTCAGGCACGCCGTCGAGAGTGAGGCCCAGCAGCAGCCGGGCGAGTGAACGCAGACCCGCGTCGTTGGCGTGCAGGTACACCTCACCCTCCTCCACGCGCACGGCGATCCGGAAGCCGTCGTCCCAGGAAGCTCGGAGCCCTTTTCCGAGGAGGTGGTCGGGCACGTCGAGGATGAGCTTCGGCATGCCTGAGGTGTACGCGTGCACGCCGACGGACCGAGCACCCGAACGTTCTCCAGGCCCGCCGGAGGGTCGTCCTGTCCGCGCGTCAGGACATCAACCCGATACAATCCAGGCCCCTCCTGTGGGACGCACGAGCCCCGCCCTCGCGAGGTCAGCCCGTGTCCGTCCCTTCGTCCTCTCGTCCGAGGGCGCGTTCGGCCTCGTCGTGCAGCGTGTCGTCGCGGGCGCGCTGGTCTGCCCAGGCGTCGCTGAGGTGCACGGCGCGCTTCGCCTCCCGGAGGGTCATCACGCCGAGGGTCTTCAAGGCGCGCATGGCGTCAATCTTCCCGTACCCGGCGCTCCGTAGCAGACGAAGCACGTCCTCCACGCTCCTGCCCTGTCCCAGCACGTCCCGCGCCCGCGTCAGCGTGTCCTCCCACGTCCGGTCGAGCTCAGCCTGCCGGGCCTCGGCCTCGACCATCTCCCCGAGCTGCCCCTGGTCCTCGTGCAGGGTGACGCTGTGCTCGGCCTGCACGTACGCGTCCAAGGCGACCACGAGCGACAGGTCGAACACCCGCCGCACCAGCAGGATCACCGTCATCGCCGGCACCCCACGTCGCCGCGCCTCACGCGCCACCTCCACGGGCGTGGCGCCCCCGACGGCCAGCGCGCGGTAAAGCGCCTCGTCCCCTATGGTCGTCATGCCCGAGCCTACCGAACACGGCGGGCCTTGAACACCACGAGGCACGCTCGTGGGAACGCATTGGCGACCACACCGGGCCGCTTCTCCCTCAATCCCGCCCGCGAGCATCGCTGCGCAGACTCGTCGTGAGCTCGACCCGCAGCCCTTCAAGGTCCGCGCACGCCAGCAGCGCCCGCGCGAGCGTCTCGCTGCCCGCCACCAGCGTGAACTCTGCCGCTTCGTGCGCGGCCACGCACCACGCACGGTCCGCCGACCACCACGTCACGCGGTCGCCGCTCACGCCCAGCGTCAGGTGTTCGACGACGTCCGCGAGCGTCCCTTCGAGCATCACGTCCGCCCCGCCGAGCTCGCCGAGCCTCAACAGGCACCCGCCGCTCGTGAAGGACGTCAGCACCCGACCAAGCGCCCGCAGGGTCGCGGGGTCCGGCACGCCCACGAAGGGGTACCTCAGTTCGGGAAGGTCCGGCACGACGTCCTCGTCCACCTCAGGCGTGAGCGGCAGGCGCAGGGCGCCCATCAGATCCCGCCACGTCAAACGAGCCCACTCGAAGGGCCCGGCGCGCGTCGTGCCTGGCTCGTCGAGCTCCTCGACCGTCTCGTCGTCATGCCGCCGGGCGAGAGCGGCGTCGAGCGTCATGCCCCGCGGAAGCCAGAACGGATGCAGGACCTTGACGTACGCGTCGTACCCGCCGGGCAGCAGCGTTCCTACGACCGCGCGCTCCTGACAGGGTCGGGTGGCAGCACGGACCCAGGCGGACGCGGACGCGTCGACGCGCCGCAGCTGAGGTGGGCCGTCGTGCCGGGAGCCTTCGTCGGTGCTGGTCACCCCTCAGCCTCGCACCTCCGCGAGGATCGGTTCAACACCGCCGCCGGACGCCGCGTCGCTCCCGGCGTGTGGGGCCCCATCCTTGAGGTGCAGCGCTGCCCGCCCTCCTCGTCCGGCCAGTTGTCGTCCGCGCGGGGACACGCCCCCATCGTCTGAGCGTCACCCCAACGCGCCCGGTCCGCCCGTCCGACTACGGTGGGGTGCCCCGTCCCTCGCGGGCACCCTCACCCACGCGAGGCCGCCCGCCGCGCCGACCCCCTGACGTCACGCCCGCCCCACCCTAGAGGGTTCATGCTGCACGAGTCCGACCGTCCGGCCATCCTGAGCTTCGTGCGGGACGTGCTGCTCGCGCCCCGCCGCGCGTTCAGCGCCCTCGCCCGCTCCCCTCGCGCCTATCCCTTCGTACCGCTCGGGGTGGCGCTCACGGTCGTGCTCGTGCTCGTCGCGTGGGTTCAGCCGCCTGGGGGAGAAACGGCGTGCTCGGCCGTCGTAGGGCTGCTCTCGGCCCTGATCATCTCGGCGCTCCTCGTGACCCTCGTGTTCGCCCTGTACCCACCGCTGCTCGTCCTGGTCGCGCGGCCGTTCCGCAACCCGCTGGAGGTGCACGTCACGCGGCGGGTGGTGGCGTGGTCGTTCCTGCCGCTGGTGCTGCTCGCCGCGCTGGCGGTGCTCGCCCGCCTCGTGACGCCCGGCGCGCCTGGCGCGGCGGTCGGGACGAGCCCCGTGGAGTCGGCACTGTTCGCGGTGGCGAACGTGTGGTCGGTGGTGCTGCTCGTCCTGGGTCTGGCACGGGTGGAGATGCGGAACGTCCTGAACGCGCTGGGCCTGCTGATCGCCACGAACGTGCTGGTCGCGGTGGTCCTGGTCCTGCTGGGCTCGCTGCTCCGCCCTCTGATCACGTGAGGGCGGGGACGAGGGCGTGCCACCATAGGTGGACGCGGAGAAGCGCGTGGAGCGGAAGACGATCTCGAAGGGGGAGGCTGGGCCCATGACGACGTGGCGGTTCCTGAAGGAAGCGGCCGGGCTGGATCCGGTGTGGCTCGCGGTGGACGACGAGGGCCATGTCGGCGCGTTCATGACGGCCGGGAGCGCGTTGCTGCCCGAGTTCGTCGTCGATGTGAACATGTTCGACGGCGCCCTGGAGGTGATCGAGGGCCTCCCGGTGCTCGGCGACGCCCGTCCTATGCGCGAAGACGATGGAGACGGGTGTTACGCCTCCTGGGAGGAGCTGGCCGAGCGCGGCCTGTACACCTACGACACCGAGTGGGACGACAGCGGGTCACCCGCGCAGCAGGTGCTGCGCGCCATGTTCTTCCCCTCGCGGGCGCTGCACCTCCAGGACCTCCCCGAGGACGTGCGGGACGTCCTTGACGCGTGCCGCCTGTCGGGCGTGGTGTTCGCGTCGACGCCGGTCCTGTGCGTGGACGAGCCGCCACGATGAGCGTCTCGGCGTCGTTCTACCTCGGGTCGCCCGACGGACTCGTCTCTCATTTCCTCTCCGGACCGCTGGACGACTTCGAACACTGGTACGCCGAGCGGCTGGAGAAGCACCCCGACTTCCTCGGCCGTCGGGTCCTCAACGTGATCCGACAAGTCAGGCAGGGTGGACGGGACGCCCTGGCGGCCGCGAGCACGCGGGTGCCTTGGATGGTGGACGAGACGTTGTCGTGGTACTACGGTCTGTTCACGGACACCCACCTGCCACCGGACGGGTGGAAGCGGGCGGCCGTCCCGACGATCCGACGGGACGAGATCGTCAAGCTCGAAAAGGCGTTGGTGGACCGCGGCTTGACGGAGACGGCGGAGCTCGTGACGTTCATCCTCACGGGTCGACCGGTCCTGCGCGACCCGGAGGTGCAGCCGTTCGTACCGGACGACCCGCAAAGCCCACCCACCCTGGCCTTCTGGACGCTGGAGGAGGTCGAGCGGCTCCACGACCTGCTCGGCGGCCTGCGCGAAGCGGAGCGGCTCGTGCTCGACCCCGGGTGGGGCGCGCTGCCCACCCTGCTCGACGCGGTGAACGCGGCGCGCCAGCGGCGAGCAGGCGTGATCGTGATCACCACGGGAGAAGAGCGGTTCGACGCGGGGGACGACGTGCGGCTCCTCATCGACAGACCCGACCTGGAGCTGCGCGCGGGACGCGTCGGGTTCGTGCAACTCACTTGGCTGAAACCTTTCGGCGAATACCTCGTGCGATTCGACACGCCGGACCTCACCGACTGGACAGGCGGGCGACTCCCGGCGTCGCAGCTCACGCTCGTCCGACGACCCGAGCGGACGTCCACGCCGCCCGTGGGCTCGTGGGCGTTCCGGGAGCCTGCCCAGGTGCTCTCCCACCTGCCCGAGGGGTACTCCCAACTCCTGCTGGAGCGGCACGAGGATGACCCTCGCGTCCTCTACCACACCACGGACGTCCCCACGTCGATGCTGCCGTGGGGGTACCGGACGATCGGGTCGCGCGTCGCGCTGGAGTGGGACGCCTCGGGGTACGCCCAGGCCCGTGCCCTGCCGCTGGTCGACCTCAGCGGTCCGCCGGACGAACCGGAGCCGTGACCGTCACGCCTGGGCGTAGCCTCGACCCATGAGCCCCCTTTGCCTGCCGCTCGACCTGCGGTACCGCGCGTTCGTCGCGCCGACCCTGGGTCGGCTCGACGTGAACGCCTCCGTCGGGGACGAGGATGACGACTGGCTCGTATGGCTGGGCGACCCGGACGATGCCTTCGCGAGCGCGCTCGTGACCGTCCGGAGGGACGGGACCGTGGTGGACGTCGAGAAGATGGGCGGGACGCGGCAGGACCTGAGCGCGCTCGCCTTACTCCCCACGATCGTGGCGTCCGAGGACGTGACCCTCATGGCCCTCCCCGAGGGGTCCTGCGGGGACGCGTACGACGACGACCGGATGCTGCTGACCTTCGGGACGGCGGAGCACGTCCGCGCGACCCAGGTGGGGGAGACCGGCGTGACCGTGCTGTTCGACGGGTCGGGTGGACTGTCGGAACTGCTGTTCACGGACGTCGTACACGACGACACGTTTGACTCCATCCAGACGTGGTGTGACACGCACGGCATCCCGACCGCAGGCGGCCCTGGCTGGACGCCGTGAGGGCGGCGTTCGGTCAGCGGAGCGCCCGCCAGGGGAGGGCGATCACGCTCCCGTCCCGCGTCCCGAACACCACAACGTCGCCCTCCACGTGCAGTTCCGTCTGCACCCGCCGTCCCACCAGCGCCGCGCCGATGATCCCACCCTGCGGGGAGAAGCGCAGGAGCTGCCCGAAGGACGTGCCCATCACCACCGACCCGTCACTTACGCGTGTGACCGGCAGGATCCACGACGCGTTGTGCTGCGGCCAGCCCAGCCGGACGGTCGTGTCCCGCGCCACGTCGTAAACGCGTAGGGCACGCTCCGAGTCCTGGAAGAACACCTCGCCCGCGCGCTCCCGGAGGGCCCGTGTGAACGGCACGGCGCCCAGCGAGCGCTCCTCCACCCGGACGTCCTCACCCGACAGGCGGTACACGCGGTCGCCCTCACCGCGCAACAGCAGCGCTTCACCCGGCGTGCCGAGCGGTCCCGTCGGGATCCAGTCCGTCTTCTGCCCGGACGTGAGGTCAGGCAGGCTCACCTCGTGCAGGACACGTCCGTTGTCGAGACTCAAGAAGGTCACGCGGCCATCCGGGGTCACGACCGTCGCTGCGGCGAGGGGCGTGTACACCGCCGTCCGGAGGGGCGCCTGGGTCACCTCGCGCTGCCAGAGCGGCGCGCCCGAGTGCAGCTCGAAGGCCTGAAGTGGCGTGTACGCTCTCCAGCCGCCGACCAGGACGCGGTCGCCGTGCACGCGCGGCCACCCGGAGAACGACGGGACGTCCCGGCGCCACGCGACCTCACCCGTGGCGAGGTGCAGCGCCATCAGGTGGTCTCGCCCGCGCGCGACGACGTGCGTGGAGTTGACGTCGAGGTCCCACCCGGCGGCGTTCACATGCCTCGCTCGCCAGCGCTCCTCGCCCGTGCGGAGGTCGAGCGCGGCGACCTGCGAGCGCCGCACGGCCGTCACGACCACGTCACCCACTCGCGCGAGGGTGGACACGCCCTCGTGGGTGGGGTACGCCCAGCGTGGCGTCAGTCGCTGTTCAGCCACGTCAGCACGGCCTCCCGGACGCCGAAGCCCTGCATGATCGGGAGCTCGCTCTCCCTCGGGTGGACGTGCACGTACACCCAGGCCTCCTCGGACTCCAGCAGACGCGCGCGGTCCACCCGGATGGAGATCTCCTGCTGACCTCGCAGCAGTTCGTCGAGCGCGTCCGCTGTCGCGGTCGTGAGACCCGACCGACCGACGGTCGCGCCCGCCGGTTCGAAGATCGCCTCCAACTGCTTCTGGAACCAGCTGTTCTCGTCTTCCAGGGGCACCAGCACGCCTTCCGCCTCGGGGTGGTGACATGAGGTGCCGCCGGTCTGGTTGGTGTAATGCACGCCGCTGGGCATGCGGACGATCAGCGCGGCCTGCTCCAGCGTCAGGGAGAGGTTCACCACGAGGGGTTCGGTCGTCATCCGGGTCCTCCACGCCCGCCGCGGGCGTCACGCGCGGGGCGCTTCATGGGGCCTGCCCGTGGGGTTCGTCGTCCACGTACGGGTCCTGGATGAGCGGGACGACCGGGGACAGGAACGGGTCGAAGCGGGTCGTGAGGACGCCCCGGGCGAGGACGAGGACCTGGAAGTTCTCCGCACCGGCGGGCGGGTCGTACTCGTCGTCACGCCAGTACATCAGCCCGTACGACCCGGGCCCCTCCCGCGCGATCAGGCCGAGCAGGTCGTGAATCAGCGGTTCGTACGTCGTGCGGTGGTCGAGGTTCCCGCCGAACGTCAGGAACCACTCCCCGTTTATCGGGGTGAAGCGGAAGAAGGGGTTGTGGCCGGTGTCGTCGAGGTTCTGCTCGGCGAGTCTGTCGCGGACGGCGCCGACGAGCATGTCGTGGAAGATCGTGCTCGTGACGCCCCCCATGTCTTCCTGCACGGACTTCCGGATGCACACCCAGCCGTGGAACTCGTACATGTGGTCTCCTTCGACCTCGTCAGGTGCCCGGCGTCTCGCGCAGCCAGGTCAGGTTCAGCTCACTCCACGTGCGGAACTTGTCGCTCAGCGCGGCGTCCGCGCGGAGGTACACGCGGTCGAAGTCGTCCGGCCGCGCCGGGAACGCTTGGTAGTCCCAGGCGCCGTCGTCCGAGTACACCACCCCGAGGGTGAGTTCCGCCAGCGCGGACGCGAGCGTCCCGTACAGCACGTTGACCAGCGCGGGCTGCCCGGCGGAGCGCCGGAACGACCAGCAGCGGCCCACCGTGCGCGCCGCGTCCAGCACCCGGCCGTCCAGCAGGTGTTCGGCGGGGAACGGCAGGCCGAGGTCAGGGTCTTGCTTCGTCAGCGTCCGGACCTTGTGGGTGGACGCGTCCGTCCCGCTGGACTCGCCCTGCACGGTGAACCACGCGTACTCACCATCCGGAATGAGGAACGGCGCGTGAACGTCGAGCTCCACGGGTTCGTCACCCCAGACGCTGATGCGGCTGCGGTACCGCTCGACATTCACGCGTGGCCGCGCCGGGAGGTCGTGGTCACGCAGGAACGCGTGGAGTTTGTGCTCGCTGAGCGCGCGGACCGCCTCGAACGAGGGCACGACCGCGCTGCCGGGGTAGACCTCGAAGGTGGTGGCCACCCCGTCAGGTTCCCTCGACCGAGAGGCGCACCCGCAGGGGCGCCGGGGACTCGGCCGTCAGGCACTTCAGGGCGTCCTCGCGGAGCTGCTTGAGGGTGCTGCAGAAGGACGCGTCGCCCAGCCTCCAGGTGTCTCCGAGGAAGAAGCTCGCTTCGAGAAGCTCCAGGACTTCCGGACGGACGCCGAGCGCGGCGGGGCGGGTGTTGCGGAAGGGGTTGAGGAGCACGCATTCGGCGTCGTCGACGTGCACCACGCCGCGCTCGACGAGGTCGAGCAGGCCCAGCAGGCGCGTGAGCCGCACCGCCTCGCTCGACGAGGCGTCCAGGTCGAGGGTCAGCCGCACGTTCGCGGTCACGCTTCTGTTGTACGACACGCGACTACTACGAGACGCGCGACCTCGGGCGTCTTCGTCACGTCGGGACATCTGCACGCTCCGGGGTTCGTACGATCGGCTCACCATGACCTCACCTGCCGCTGGGCCCGCTGGACGTTGGCTGCTGACCGCGCCCCTGCTCGTCACGAGTGTCCTCGCCGCGGGTGCGGCCGCGTTCCTGGTCGCGATGATCCTCGCGAACCTCAGCGAGCCCATCGGCGCGATCATCTTTAGTCCGGTGATCGCCGGCGCCCTCACCTGGGCGGTCCTGTGCGCGGGGACCGCGTGGGCCCTGCGCTTCCGCGACACGAGCGTCTTGAACACCGCGAGGGTGCTCGGTGCGGTGCAGGTGCCCGGCGGGCTGCTCGTCACGCTCTTCCTGTCGAGCGCCGCGAGTGACTCCGCCCGAGGCGTCACGGTGAGCCTGGCCGCGCTGCACGTGCTGCTCGCCCTTGTGTTGCTCGTCGCGTCGAGCACGCCGGGCATCCGCGCCTGGTACCGGGACGCGTGAACGACTCGCTGCGCGCCGCGATCGACGGGCTGTACGCGGCGTTCTCCTCCTACGGCATGCCCGCACACGTGGAGATGTCCTCCCTGCGTGACCCGGAGCGTGAGTTGGGCGCGCTGCGCCGCCTGCCCCTCCGGGACGTCCCCGCGGGTGAACTCGACGCGTACGCCTCGCACGCGATCACCACGGTCGGGGACGAGGACCTCCTGCGGTTCGCCCTGCCGCGTCTGCTGGAGCTCACCGCTCGCCGGGACCTCGTCACGAACGAGGAGATCGTGCTCGGGAAGCTCGAGGCGGCCGGGTGGCGCGCCTGGCCCGAGCGTGAGCGCGCGGCGATCCTGGCCTTCCTGGACGCGTGGTGGGCGGACGTGCTGGACACCAATGTGGAGTCGAGCGACGGACGTGCCGTGACGACGCTGGGCGCGGTGGCGCAGACGAACCTCAGCCTCGCGCCGTACCTTCACGCGTGGGAGGCGCGGACGGACGACCCGGCCACGGATCACCTCGCGAGCGTCGTGAACGCGCTGTTCGACACTGAACGCGCGGCGCTGGTCACGGACGGCTTCTGGGACGCCCGGCCGGGGCAGGGCGCGCAGCTTCGGATCTGGCTCATGCGTTCCGAGACGCTCGCCCGGCTCGAAGCGGGGCGTCGCCTGGCGTACGAACGTGAGGACGAGGACCTCGTGGAGGCCTACGGGTGGGCGGTGGCGGCCCTGCGGATCGTGCTCGGCGTGTAGAAGTGGGCGCTCAGTCGTCCTCCATGTCGCCCGCCACGCGGTACACCCACGCGATGTCGTCCAACCGCGCGGCGACGGACTCCACGAACACGCCGCTCCTGCCGTAGAGCGGTCCGGAGACGCGCAGCCGACCCCCGCCCGGCTCACCCAGCCGCACCTCGTACGACGCGACCTCGTCACCCGACTCGGCGAGCGCCAGCCGCACGGACAGGGGCGTGAGCGTCTGGTCGCTCATCAGCAGGGCCGCGCCGGCGAGGTCCGCCGCGCGCGGCCCGACCTTGCGGGCGCGCGTCACGAACACGGCGTCCAGCGTCTCCCACGCCCACTGTGGGTACCGCCGCGCGAGCAGACGCGGCAGGTAAACCTCCAGCAGGGACGCCAGGTCCGACGAGGGATGGACCTCGAAGACCGCGCCTTCGGGCATAGGGTCGAGGACGGCGCGTAACGCCCGCGCCAACCGCGTGTCGACGTCGGACGTCCCTGACCTCGCTTGATCGTGCATGTCACCCTCCCGTGAAGCCCGAGCCGCCCTGGAGGCGGTCGTTGCACATGGCGTCTCCTGACGCGGGTCACACGACCGCGCGTCCCGTCACCCCGATCGGCGCGGTCGCGCCCGTGGGCTCAGTGGCGTCGGCGGCGCCTGCCATGCCCCGGCCGAGATCGGGAAGACGTACGGCTTGGTGTGGTAGACGACCTCGAGGAGTCCCATGCGCCCACGCGGGGAGCACACGACGAGCCCACCGCCCGGGAACCGCATCGACAGCCTCCCGTCGTACTCCTTGAACAGCGCGAAGCCCTGCCCGTGCGCGTGCAGGAACGTCCTCATGCGCGTTTGACTCCAGCTCGCCATGGTCCTCGCCCAAGGCGCGCCGAACACCCCCGGGAGCTTCAAGCGTCGGTGTCGCCAACGCTGCCACTTGTATTGCAGCTTGAGGGACAACAGCACGCCGTCACCGAAGAGCAGCTCCAGCGACGCGCCGTACCAGAGGATCTCGTACCCCTCGTTCACCACGCGAGGGTCGCTCATGACCGAGGGGGGCCCGAGGACCGTCACGACTTCCTCGCGGGTCATGCCGGGCCGCACCGGGCCGAGCTGGCCTGAATCGAGGAAGGCCAGCAGCGCCCGCGCGTCCGTCTCGCTGAACTTGCCTCGCCTCACGGCGCCGTCCAGCAACCGAGGTTGGTGTCCTGCCACGCCGCGTTCCCGAGCACGCGGTCTGGCAGCGCCCTTCCTGGCTCGGCGATGGTCGCGCCCTCACAGCGCAGAATCAACCTGAACGCCGAGCGGCCCTTCTCGTCCTCGCTGACCGTGCCTTCGTCCGGCCAACCCATCCCGGTGTCGCTCCCGCTTCGTGCTGGCCGGACGACTCGACCTCCGGAGGCTCGTACGCGACGACTTCCACGACATGCGTCGTCGGGAGGATCAGGAAGTGCCGCAGGGGCGCGTACACGCCCTCCGGGCCGACGGTTGGGCTCGTCGTGGTACTCCTCGGCGGAGGTCATGCTCCGAGGGTACACGCCGAACCCCGGGCGGGCGTCCGCAGGTCTGCTCCGGGCGCGTCGTCTGCATGCGGGCAGGTGGACGCGCGTGGTACGGTCCGTCCGTGCCGAGGATCCTGAGCGCGGACGACTTCCAACGCCTCACCCGGCCCCTCGTGGGACAGCGCGTCAGCCGCGCGTACCGGGGCGGGGGGACGGCGCTGCTGCTCGACTTCGGTGAGCTCGTGCCGGTGGGTTCCCGTAAGGAGCTGGTGCTGTCCAGCGGTCGCGTCCTGCCCGCGCGGACGTTCGTCGCGGGGCCGTGGAGCGTGATGATCCCGTGGGACTGGCGGGTGGAGGGCCCCCGCTCGATCCTGTTCGGCTCGCAGAGCCCGGACCGCCGCATGGAACGCGGCATCGCGGGGCTCGTCGGCGCGGAGGTGTCGGACGTGACGCTCGCCCTGCGGGTGCCGGAACTGCGACTGGCGTTCGCGGACGGACGGGCCGTGCAGGCCTTCGCGGCGCTGGACACGCAGCCGCAGTGGGCGCTGTTCCACCCGCCCCCGGGTGAGGACGGGCATGAGCAGTGGATCTGCGTGCGGCGCGGCCGGCTGGCGCTCGAGACGCAGGAGGAGGCGGTCGCCGCACGCGAGGCCCGCACCGAACGCAGGACGCGACCCACCTGAGGAGCCCCGCGCGGGACCCCGGGTGGCATACCCACGCGGTGGAGCGCGACGGGGCGAAGCGGCGGCGGACGCGGCAGGCAGGGGTGGGGTTCTCAGCTGGTCGACGCGGACCGGCTACGGCTGGTACGGCTGGTAACCCTCGAACTCCCAGCGGGAGAACCTGGAGAGCCGGGCCGCGACGTCCTCCCAGCGTTCACCCACGCAGCGCGAGACCCTCGACGTCAGCACGGACTGAACCAGGCTCCAGTCGTACTCGCTGACCAGGAGGAGCCCGTCTCCCCACAGATGACTCCCGTTGACCATCTCGCGTTCCAGCCACCTCGGGGTGCACACCAGCACGTCGAACGAGTCCGCCGCGTCATCCCCCGCCGTACCCACCATCATGCGGACGGTGATCCCGACGTCGCGCGGGTCATCAGGGCGGAACTGTTCGAGCGCCTCCGGGACGTCGAGCGAGTAGAGTTCCTTGATCTCAGCCTCGAGCATGTTCCTCCATCGCGTCCTGATCGTAGGTGCGAAGGCCTCACCGAGGGGCACGCCTTCAGTGTAGGGGCGCCGCCGTCTGCGTACGGCGCGTTGACCGTCACCCGCCGGGACGGCGGTTCACCCCGACGCACGAGCTCACCCCGGAGGGAAGGGGAGACGGGGGCGTGACGCCGAGGCTCGCCTCAGGGGCAGCCTTTGACGGCGGTGGCGTCGTTCTCCGTCCGCCGAGGAGGCTTGCATGGCCCGCGGCCCGCTGTCCCGCTCGTTCTGCCCCTGCCGTAGGCGCGCGCGCCCGTCCACACGCCCCTCCGGGACTGCGGTGAGACGAGAACGTGCATCGGCAGCATCTCCGCGCGCGAACCGTGTCATGCTGGGGTCGCACCTTCACGGTCCGGTCACCCCCGGGCCTTACGGTTGCAGCGTAACTCACGAATGTGCTACTCGTGAGGAGCTCCCCCGCCGCAGACGCGGCACGCGGCGGTATCCACTCCGCCGCGACGGGGGAGCGGGAGACCCACATGCCCGACCGCAAGAAGCGCGCCCGCCGGCGCGGCCCCGACCGCGTGCCCGTCAGCGGCTGGAACCCCACCGGCGTCACCCCCGCCGCCGGACCGCACCCCGCGGTGCCCTACGAGAGCCTGCTGGAGGCGGACCTGCACGTCCGCGTGGCGTTCGACCCCACCGTGCGCGCCTACACCGCGCAACCCGTCCAGTTGGACTACCCGGGCCGCCGCGGCCGCACGCCCTACACCCCGGACCTGCTGGTGCGCCTCCACCCACGCCGGGACGGCACGCCCCGCCCCGACCGCCTGGTCGAGGTGAAGTTCGCGCAGGACCTCGAGGAGCACGCCGAGGCCCTCGACCCGAAGTTCCGCGCGGCCGAGGCGTACGCCGACGCGAACGACCTCACCTTCGTCGTCCTCGACGAGCGCTTCATCCACACCCCGACGCTGCCCACCCTCACCCGGCTGCTGCGCTACACCGTCAAGCAGGTCGACGAACGGGTCGCGCGCACGCTGCTGCGCCACCTCGACGCCCGCGCGGACGACCCCACCACCGCCCACGACCTCGCCCTCACCCTCGGCGAGCCCGGCGGCGACGCGTACTGGCACGCCGTGCAGACCCTCTGGACGCTCGTCGCGCACCGCCGCGTCCGCATGGACCTCACCGCGCGCCTCACCCCGCACGCCCCCATCCTCCCCGCGCCCCCGCACCCCGAGGACGACCCGGACCTGCGGGTGTTCCCGGAGGACGCGTGAAGCTCCTCGCCACCCCCGCCCGCAAGGGCGCCCTCGTCCGCGAGGTCAGCACCGGCCTGCTCTTCACCCTCGCGGGCCGCGTGCAGGACGACGGCACCGTCTTCGGACGTCCGCACGGCAGCGGTCACCCCAACACGTCCACCAAGCCCCTGCGGATCGCGAACCTCGCGCATCCCGACGCGCAGCCCGCCCAGGACCGCCGCGTCCGCCGGGACCTCGCCAGCATCCCCGAACGCGAGTGGAAGGCCCGCGTCGAACCCAAGGTGACGCTCGCGCTCGCCGTGCAGCGGGCCGTGGACGCCGACGGCTCCCGCGCCGCCGTCACGGCCGTCGCGCGGGAGTTCGGAGTGAGCGTCGCCACCGCGTACCGTACCCTCAAGGCCTACCTCGACGCGGGCGCCGGGGTGTTCGCCCGCGTCGACCGACCCGACAAGGGCGTCACGCGGCTCGACGAGGTCACCGAGCAGATCGTCGCGTACGCCCTCGACACCAAACTGCTGGGCCGAAAGGACGCGCCCCGCCCGGACGTCCTCACCCCCGACGGCGTCACTCGCGCCGCCCAGACCGCCCGCGCGCGCCGTCAGGCCGAACTCGACGCGCAGACCGAGAAGAAGACCAAGAAGGTCAAGAAGGCCGGCGTCACGCCCACGAGCCTCGCCCGGAGTCGCGCCCGGCAGGCGGAGACCGCGCGGACGCTGTTCGCGGACCTGTACCACCTCGTCCGCGCGCTGTGCGAGGAGGTCGGCTGTCCCGTCCCGTGCGACAAGACCGTCCGCGCGCGCGTCGCGGACCTCGACGAGGTCGAGCTGATCATGGCGCGCGGCGGCCGCAAGGCCGCGCACGCCCGGCGCGGCACCCGCGGCAAGCACGAGGTGCTCGAAGTCAACGACGAATGGGAGATGGATCACACTCGTCTGGACCTGATCATCGTGCACCGCCGCACCCGGAAGCCCATCGGGCGGGCGTGGCTGACCGTGGTGATCGACGTCCGCTCCCGCGTCATCGTCGGGTGGTCCGTGTCCCTCGAGGCGCCCAGCGCCCTGACCGTCACGCTCGCGCTCGCCCGGGCGATCCTCCCCAAGGACGGCCTCGTCGCCGAGTACGGCTTCCGGCACCCCTTCCAGGTCTGGGGCGTGCCCGTCACCCTGCATGTCGACAACGCCCGGGAGTTCCGCGGCCGCACCCTCGCCCTGTTCGCGAGCCTGCTGGGCTTCCGCCTCAAGTTCCGCCCCAGCGGCCGCCCGCACTTCGGCGGGCACGTCGAACGCGTCGTCGGGACCCTGATGGGCCGCGTCAAGGGCGTCCCCGGCGCGACGCTCTCGAGCGTCCACGAGAAAGGGGAGTACGACGCGGAGGGGAACGCCGTCCTCGACTTCGACGGGGCGGACCGCTTCGTCGCGAAGCTGATCGACGAGTACAACAACACCGTCCACAGCAGGATCCACACCACCCCCCTCGACCGGTACCGCCGCGACGTCGGCGGTGACGACGGCCTCAGCGGCCCCGGCATGCAGGACCGCTTCGAAGGCGAGGCCGCCGAACTGCTCCGCCTGCACGCCCTGCCGCACACCACCGTCACCGTGCAGCGCGAGGGCGTCGTCTGGGACTACCTGCGCTACTGGGACGACGCGCTGCGCCCCCGCGTCCTCGACGGGACCAGGTACATCCTTCGGCGTGACCCGCGAGACGTGAGCCGCGCGTACCTGTGGCTGCCCGACGAGGAACGCTACCTCGAGCTGGGCTACCGCGACACCGCGCTGCCCGCCGTGACGCTGTGGGAGTACCGCGCCGCGCTCGCCGCGGACAAGCAGGCCGGGCACCACGCCGTCGACACGCGCCGCGTCATGGACAGCGTCCTGGACCGCCAGGAGATCGTCGACGCCGCCATCGACGCCAAGAAGACCGCCGCCCGCGCGGAGGAACGCCGCGTCCGCGCCGAACGGGGCGCCCGCAAGGGGGACCCCCGGCGTGACCGCGCCGCGAAGCCCGCCGCCACCCCCAACCTGTTCGACGGCCTCGCCGACGACGCCCACGCCCTGACGGACGAGGTGACCGCGTGACCACCCCCCACCACGATCCCCACGACCCCCACGACGGCGTGCCCGCCGTGCCGGTCGACGAGGCTCGCGCGGCGGAGTTCGCGGCGCGCTTCCCGCACCTCGCGCCGAACGTCGCGGCGGTCATGGACGAAGGCGACGACGTCCGCCGCACCTGGATCCAGCGCGGGTGCTTCATCCCCTACCACGGGGTCACCGAGGCGCTCGCACGCGCCGAGGCGCTCGCGCAGGTCCCCCGGCGGGTGCGGATGCCGTGGCTGACGCTGCTCGCGCCCCCGAACGCGGGCAAGAGCTCGTTGCTCGCGGAGGTCGAGCGTCGTCACCCCGTCGACGTCAACCTCCCCGGCGGCGTCACGCGGGCGCGCGTCACG
>NZ_KI912657.1:3843-3950 GCF_000519345.1 Deinococcus pimensis DSM 21231 | reverse complement strand
CGTGGACCGCGTGCGGGACGACCGGGCGCTCACGCGGTTCGCGCGCGTCACCGGCAGTCGGGAGGACGACGTCGTCGGCGCGACCTTGCGGGTGTTCGAGGGGCGCC
>NZ_KI912657.1:3176-3743 GCF_000519345.1 Deinococcus pimensis DSM 21231 | reverse complement strand
GCGGCTCGCGATGTTCGACGAGGCGCACCACGTCGCGAGCGCCGGCCCGGTCCGGCAGCGGCACCTGCTCAACGCCTTCAAGGTGTTCAGCGGCGAGGCGCAGGTGAGCGTGCTGCTCGCCGGGAAGCCCGAGCTGCGCGCCGTCGTCACCGCCGACGAGCAGATCAGCCGCCGCACCCGGATCCTCGCGATCCCGAGGCTCGACGCGGACCGCGACGCCCTCAAGGGTGCGCTGGTGCTGCTCGGGGAGCTCGAGCGGGTCACGCCGCTGCGCCGTCCCAGCGGTCTGAAGGACAAGGTGCTGGCGGACCGGCTGGTGCGGCTCGCGGACGGCGTCCTCGGGGAGGTCCGCGACCTCGTCGAGCTCGCCGCGCTCGCCGCGCTGGGCGGGGAGGAACGCGTCTCGCTCGCGCTGGTGGACCGGCTGGTCGAGTCGGGCGCGTACGTGCCCGTGAAGTGGAGGCGTGAATGAGCCCGCGTCGTGGCGCCGTCGGGGCGTTCGCGTGGGTGGACGTCGACCCGGACGGCGTGTGGCCCGTGAGGCCCGCGCGCCTCCTCGGGGAGGGG
>NZ_KI912657.1:1642-3076 GCF_000519345.1 Deinococcus pimensis DSM 21231 | reverse complement strand
CGCCGCGACGACCCGCCCGCGCCCGCCGCGCCCGAGCAGCCTCACCGTTCCCAGGGCGCGACCACCGAGGAACGCTTCCCCGCTGCGGAGGGCCTGCCCGTGCTACCCGACCTGCCACGCTTCATCGGACGCCTCGCGCAGGCGCTGCACGCCGCCGGACGGACCGCGGACGCCGCCTACCTCACCGCCGGACCCGCCGCGCAGTCCGACTTCGTCCGCGCGCACCTCCCCGACCTGTACCGCCGCCTCGTCGAGGACGACTTCCGCGAACTCACCCCTGGCGAGACCGACGCCGTCACCCGCGTCGTCGCGGAGCGGCGCGCCTCCGGCCTGCACGGCGCCCACGTCTTCTTCCTCCCGCACGACCAGGGGAGCCTGCGCTCCGACCGTGTCTACGTCGTCCGCGCCTACGACCGTGACTGGCGCGTGTGGCGCTCCGTGAAGCACGCGGACCGGATCGAGTGGGACGTCCTGCACGGCGGCGGCGAACCCCGGACGGGCGAGCTGCGGGTGTTCCACGCCTGGCTCACCCCCGCGCGGCCCGCCTGACGACGACGGCGGACCCTGTGTCCGCCTCCACCGCTGAGTCCCCCGGTAGGGTGCAAGGGCAGGCGCACGGCGCCTGCCCTTCTCGACTGGAGCGGACCGGGCGCCTCCGCGTCCGTGCCCATCGCTCCGCCCGGCCGCGCCGCCACGCCGCATCGAACCGCCTCGAGAGCGTCCTCACGGCGCCTGAGCCGGACGTGTCACACCACGTTCGTCACTGTGCCCTGGCCTTGAGGTTGCTGCTGGTGTCCGTCCATTCCTTCACCACGCCACCCTCGAAGGTGATCATGCTCATCCCGTACACCCAGTAGTCGTCATGGAACTGCGACGGCTGCCCCATGACGTTCAGGACCGTCTCCTTTGTGTCACCCACCGTGAAGAAGGCGCGCGTGGCCTTCGTCGAGGACAGCAGCTTGGCCTTGAGGTTGCTGCTGGTGTTGGTCCATTCCTTCACCACGCCACCCTCGAAGGTGATCATGCTCATCCCGTACACCCAGTAGTCGTCATGAAACTGCGACGGCTGCCCCATCACGCGGAGCACGTCGTCCTTGGTGTCACCCACGGTGAAGTAACCCTTGTTCGCGCCGGGCTTGACGATCAGCTTGGCCTTGAGGTTGCTGCTGGTGTTGGTCCATTCCTTCACCACGCCACCTTCGAAGGTGATCATGCTCATCCCGTACACCCAGTAGTCGTCGTGGAGCTGGGAGGGCTGGCCCATCACGCGGAGCACGTCGTCCTTGGTGTCGCCGACGGTGAAGAACGATCGCTGGTCGGTGCTGGAGGCACGGGCGGTGGGCGTGTCGCTCCTCGCCACCACGGCGGGCGGCGCGGGCTTCGCGGGAGGAGGCTTCGACGTGGGGGTCGCGGGCGGCGGGACGCGCGCAGCGG
>NZ_KI912657.1:0-1542 GCF_000519345.1 Deinococcus pimensis DSM 21231 | reverse complement strand
CTGCTGGTGGTGGAGCTCGAGCCGAGGCTCGGGCTACGGGCCCTCCGGGTCACGCTGGACCTGACGTCAGGGACGATCGTGGACGTCTCGGAGGACGGGACGGACGAGGGGTGACGGCGCGGGCGGGGCGGACGGAGGTCCGTCCCGCCGTTCCTTCGGGGGAGGGTGTGACGACGGGTCGGTCGGGATGCAGGCGCGGGCTCGGGGCGTTCCCGGCGGGGTGGCGCGGACGCTTGGAGGGCGTGTCGGTGGACCCGTCGGCGTCGATGCTCACCCTCGTGGTGGCGCGGACGTGGACACGGAGAAGGGAACGTCGGGGGTGCTAGATCTAGCACCCCCTTCTCTTGGAGTGACACATGTAGTACGGTGGACGAGAGGTGAGCGCTTGGTTAACTGATCTTAATCTTTCTGCATCCGTCCCGCCGTGACACCCCTCACGACGCCCCCCGAAGCCCCACTCGACAGGAGGCCCATGACCCGAACCTACGCCCTGACCGACATCCCCGCCGCCCACGACGTCCTCGTCTACGCCCACCGGCAGCTCCACCGACGCGGCCTCGCCCACGCCGTCCTCACCCTCGCCGACGACCCCGCCGAGTACCCCTTCGACCTCCTCACCGGCCTCCGCGTCATCGACCACGGCATGCGGCGCCCCGACCGCCGCTGCCAGGCCTGCCCCCACCACCCCGCCCTGCGCTTCGAGTTCCTCGTCACCGACCTCACCGGACGAACGCACGGCCCCGTCGGCAGCACCTGCCTCTTCCGCCACGTCCTCGGCGACGACGCCGAGACGACCGGCCAGGAACTCAAGACCCACGTCGGCGCCGCCACCGACCACCCCGACGCCACCCCCGAGGAACGCCACCGCCACGCCCACGAAGCCCGCCTCGAAGACGAAGGTCACTTCCGCGGCTACCTCAAGGCCCTCGGGCTCGGCTGGATCCTCGATGAACTCCGCGCCCGCCGCCGCGTCCTCCTCGGCGACGACCTCTACGACCGCCTCGACCGCATGCTCGGCGGACGCGACGTCCTCACCCTCCGCGAGTACCGCGCCCTGCTCGCCCTCACCCCACCCCAGGACGACCCGGGACGCCAAGCCCCTGCGCGCGGACCCCGCCTGACGCTTCCCCTGCCACCGGCGAACCCCAGACCGGAATCGACGTCCTCGGGCGGCGCGACGTCCGCCCCGGGCACGCGAGAAGGGCGCCCACGCACCCGGACGCGCAGCACCGCCCGTCGCCTGCCCCGCACCGCCGACCGGCCCTTCACCCCCGGCGAGTGGGACCAGTACCTCCGCGACCACAAGCTCCGCAGCCCCTACGACTTCTGGCCGTGGTTCCGGACGCTCGTCACGCTCCCCGAGGACGACCTCGCCGACGTCGAGACCCGCTTCCGCCGTCGACGGCCGCTGCGCGCGCAACAGCACGACGCGATCCAACGCGCCCACGACGAGCACGCCCCACTCATCGAACGGCTCGTCGCCCAGCACCGCCCGCAGGCCGGCGCCTGGCGGACCCCCGAGCGCCCCACACCTCCCCGGCC
>NZ_KI912656.1:35007-36256 GCF_000519345.1 Deinococcus pimensis DSM 21231 | reverse complement strand
CGCCAGGGGACCGCCGGGCCGCCCGCGCAGCGGCGCGTCGGGACGGTACGCCCACTGACCGAGGTCAGGGGCGGCAGGGGAGACGTCAGGAAGGTCCACGGCGGTCAGTGTAGGGAATCAGGGAAGGATGCGTGGCTGCTTGAGCACGCCCTGCGCCACCACGTACGGGCCGAAGGTGGGCTTCCCGAGCAGGCCCGCGTCCACCGTGAAGCTGCCCTCCAGACGGTACGGGACGGCCTCGCCTCGCCCCACCTTCACGAAGGTCGCGAGGTTCGCGAGGGTCACGGGCAGATCCACGACGGCCTCCTGCGTGGCGTCGCCGCCCGCCGGGAGGTCCACGTTCGGGAGGTTCACAGTGCCGACGTCGAGGTCGTCGAGGAGGATGCGTCCCCCCGCGCGGGCGACGCGCACGGACACCGGGTTGGGGTTATGGACGCGCAGCTGCACACTGAGGGTCGCGACGGCGGGCCGCCCGAGGCCGGGCAGGGTGAGGCTGCGCAGCGCGACGCTCTGCACCTTGAACTCGGGAACCTGAAGGATCGGCTGGCGGGGCGCGCACGCGACCATGGAGATCGACGCGACGACCGCGAGGGGCCAGTGGACTCGCATGCGGACACCATACACGCGCCTCGTGAAGCGGCGCTGACGCTTTCCTGACGCCCCGTGCGGTCGCACGGTCGGTGCGCGCGGGTCCTGCTACGCTCGGTGGCGTGAACCGCGCCCTGCTGATCGCCCTGCTGACCTGCGGCCCGTCGGCCGCGCTCGCCACGTCCCTCGACCTGAGCGGCTCGACCACGGGAAGCTCCACGGGCACGTCCGTCCGGGTCGGCCTCTCCGACCTCGGGTTCGGCGGCGGGACCGCCGCGTTCGGCGTGAGCGACCGCGCCGTCGACCTCGCCTTCTCACGGGGCCTGGACCTGTCCGTGCTCGGCACGGTGGGGGTGCGCCTGTCGGGCGCGCTCGCCTTCCGGGGCGGCTGGAGCCTCTCGTCGGGCGCGTCCGGGACGGTCGGTCCCGTCGCGCTGGGCGTGAGCGCGAACGTCTGGACGACGCCCCTGGCCGTCTTCGATCCCATCTCGCCGCTCGCGGAGTCCCCGACGAGCGTCGCCGCGTCGGGCTGGACGGTGGACCTCACGGGTCGCTACCGCGTGAACCGCGACACGCAGGTGCTCGTGGCGGGCACGCTGGGCCAGCAGCCGAACGTCGCGCTGGGCGGCGAGTGGCGCCGGGGCGACCTCAGCTTCCGGGC
>NZ_KI912656.1:34223-34907 GCF_000519345.1 Deinococcus pimensis DSM 21231 | reverse complement strand
CACGCGCCCGTGCCCGGCAGGACCCGCACGCCCAGCTTGAGGCCCAGCGGCCCCACCAGGGGCGCGCGCAGGCCGCCCTCCACGTACGTGGCCGTGCCGGGGTTCAGGAGCGTCACCCCGAGCCCGACGAAGGCGTCCGTCCCCGTCGCGGGAAGGTTGAGGTCACGCAGCGTGGCGCCGACGGACACCTGCGTGCCGTCCGTGCCGTAGGGGCGGTCCACGGCGGCCTCCAGACCCAGGGTCCCCACGAAGGGTACCGGCAGGATCGAGAAGCCGCCGCTCACGCCCGCCGTCTGCGTCGTGAGGTTCACGGAACCCCACGCGGTGGCGGCGCCCGCGCCCGGCAGGGCGGCGAGCAGGGCGACGGACGTGAGGGCGGTCCGGACTCGGAGTGTGTTCATGAGGGGTCCTCCAGGCTGGCGGCGAGCGCGAGCAGGCCCGCGTCCCCGCCCCAGCGGGTGATGAGCTGCGTGCCGACCGACAGGCCCGACACGCGATGGGGCAGCACGACCACGGGGACACCCAGCAGGCTCCACGGGGCCGTGAGCCGCAGGATGGCCGTCCGGACGGGCTCGCGGCCCGCCGGGAGGTCGAGGTCGTCCTGATCCACGAGGGGCGCCACGTCCGGCACGGCGGGCGCGAGCAGCACGTCGAAGCGGGAGAGCAGGTCCGCGAGGCGAACGC
>NZ_KI912656.1:30074-34123 GCF_000519345.1 Deinococcus pimensis DSM 21231 | reverse complement strand
CCCGCGCCGCCGAGGCGCGCGTCCGCTTCCTCAGCGAGACCTCCGAGGACGTCCGCTCCCCCGCCGAGGACCTCGCGCCCTTCGGCGGCGCGGGCGCCTACACCGTCCTCGGGCGCGTCGTGCTCGGCCAGCGCCAGCCCGTCACGTACGAGGTGCGCCTCGGCGACCAGCGGCTCTTCGGCAAGATGACCGTCACGCCGCGCCGCGCGCCCGTCACGAACCTCAACCTCCCCGACGCGATCAGCAAGGTCCTCGACGATCCCAAGCGCGCCGACGAGGAGGCGCTCGTGGAGAAGCTCTACGCCCGGCGCACCCCGCAGGCCTGGACGAAGCCCTTCGCGGGCGTGCCCGGCGTGCGGCTCGTGTCCAGCACCTTCGGAAGCGCGCGCCGCTACGTCGCCGACGGCAGCGTGAAGTACCACTACGGCACCGACTTCCCCGCCGCGAAGGGCACCGCCGTCACCGCCGTGAACGACGGCACCGTCGTCATCGCGGGCTTCTACCCGGTGCGTGGCGGCCTCGTCGCGATCGACCACGGCGCGGGCGTCGTCAGCATGTACTTCCACCAGTCGAAGGTCCTCGTGAAGCCCGGCCAGCAGGTCACGCGCGGCCAGAAGCTCGGCGAGGTCGGCACGACCGGCCTCTCCAACGGCCCGCACCTGCACCTCGAGATGCGTGTCCGCGGCGAGGCCGTCGATCCCGCCGACTGGGTCGGAAAGCTGCTGCCCTGACGGTGAACGAGGGAGGCGCCCGTGACGACGTCGTCCGCGAGCTCCTCGCGGGCTACGCCTCGGGCGCCTTCCTGATGGACAACGGGGACGGCCTGCGCTGGTACTCCGTGCGCCGCCGCGCCCTCGTCCCGCTCGACGAACGCCTGCACGTCCCCCGCTCCCTGCGCCGCGCGACCGGCCGCTTCGAGGTGCGCCTCGACGCGGACTTCGCGGGCGTCGTGGACGGCTGCGCCCTGCGCGAGGAGACCTGGATCTCTCCCGAGCTGCGCGAGCTCTACCTGCTCCTGCACGACGCCGGGCACGCGCACAGCTTCGAGACCTGGCAGGAGGGCCGCCTCGCCGGGGGCGTCCTCGGCATCGTCGTCGGCGGCGCCTTCATCGGGGAGAGCATGTTCCACCACGTCACGGACGCGAGCAAGGTCGCGCTCGTGGAGCTCGCCCGGCACCTGCGCGCGCGCGGCTTCACGGTGTTCGACGCGCAGATCCAGAACCCGCACCTCGCGCGCTTCGGCACCTACGAGGTGGGCGAGCGCGAGTACGCCCGCCTCCTCGCGGACGCCGTCACGAGAGACGTCCGCTTCGACTGACGTGAGGGCAGGGGAAGGGGCCCGCCAGTGCGGGCCCCTTCCCCTGCCGTGACGGGCTCACCTGCGGACGATGGCCTCCAGGCTGCGCGCGAGGGCCGCGCCGTGCCCACCGGGCAGGGCCGTCGTGCCCTGGATGGGTTCGAGCGCGATGTCGACGCCCGAGCGGGTGGCGCGCACGAGCGGCCAGTCTCCGTTCTGGAGGTACAGCCCGAGGTAGTCGCCCTCCTCGATCTTCTCGTTGCCGTCCACGTCCTTCCAGGCGAACATCAGGTAGCCGGTGTCGGTGGGCAGATCGTCGAAGAGGTACGTGTCGTTCGCACGGTCGGCCGTGAGCTTGATCACCCACGAACGGTCCAGGTCGCAGTCGTCGGCGGCGGCGTCGTAGGCGCAGGCGAAGACGTACGTGTCCTTCACGCTGACGCTCGTCGCGGCGCCCGTCACGACCGTGAGGCTGGCCTGGCGGGTCAGCCCGCCGCCCGTCACCTTCACGACGAGGGGGTAGCTCCCGGCGGCCACGCTCGCCGCGACGTTCACGGTGACGCTGTAGCCCGCGGCGGCGGAGCCCGTGACGTTCGTGCTCACGCCCGCCGGAACGCCCGTCACGCTGACGGTGGGCTCGGAGGAGAAGGTGAGGCCGCCGCTCCTGACGACGCTCACGGACGCGCTGGCGCTCGCTCCGGGGCGCACGGTCAGGCTGGTGGGCGCGACCGCCACGCTGAAGTCGGGCGTGGTGGTGCTGCCGTCGAGCTGGGCGATCACGGTGGACGCGTTCACGAGGCCCGCGCCGCACCCGGCGGCGGTCACGGCGGTGTTGCCCGCCACGCACTGCGGGCCGGTCAGGGGGGTCGCGGTGCGCTTGAGCAGGTCGAGGGCGCGGACGCCCGTGAGGCCCGGGTCCCGCGCGGCCATCAGGGCGAGGATGCCCGCGACGTGCGGGGTCGCCATGCTGGTGCCGTTCTCCCAGACGTAGCCGAACTGCTGCCTGGCGTCGTCCCTGCCGAGGCTGAGGATGCCTTCCTCGACGGCGGTCTGCATGTCGCCGCCCGTGGCCATCACGTCCACCCGGGCGCCGTAGTTGGAGTACGACGCGCGCGCGCCGCTCGGGCCGGTCGCGCCGACGGTGATCACGCCGGAGCAGCCGGCGGGCACGAAGCCGCTGGCGTCCTTGTTCGAGTTGCCCGCCGCGACGACGACGATGGCGCCCGTCGCGACGACGCGGTTGATGGTGTCCTGATAGAGCGGCACCTGAGCGCAGGTGAGCTCCCCGCCGAGGCTCATGTTGATGACCTTCGCGGGGTTGGGGTTGTTCGGCACGCCGGCCACCGGGAGGCCCGCCGCCCACAGCATCGCGTCGGTGATGTCGGTGGTGGTGCCGCCCTGCGTGCCGAGCACGCGGACCGGGAGGATCTTCGCGCCCCAGCTGACCCCGGAGACGCCCACGCCGTTGTTCGTGGCGGCCGCGACGGTGCCCGCCACGTGCGAGCCGTGGTAGCTGGACTGCCCGCCCGGCGTGTCGCCCGGGTCGTTGGGGTCCGCGTCGCGTCCGTCGCCGTCGTTGGCGTTGCGCGGGTCGGTGATGAAGTCGTAGCCGGGCAGCAGCTTGCCCTGAAGGTCCGGGTGTCCGGTGAGGACGCCCGTGTCGATCACCGCGACCGTGACGGCGCGGTTCAGCCCCTTCTCGGCGTCCCAGGCGGCGGGGAGGTTCAGGGCGCGCAGGTGCCACTGTGAGGAGAAGCCGGGGTCGTTCGGCGTGGCGAGGGCCGACTGGAGGTAGTTCGGCTGGGCGTACTCCACGTCGGGACGCGCGGCGAGTTCACGTACGGCCGCGCTCGTGGCGGACGCGTTCGCGCCGGCACGGAACAGCGCGGTGTCCGCGTTGCCGAGGGCTCGGACACGCTGGAAGCTCACGCCTCCGGCGCTCAGCGCCGTCATGGACTGGGCGCGCACGCCGGGGCGGAACTTCACGACGACCTCACCGGGAACGAACGCGCCGGGCGCGACACCCGGCGCGGCCGTGGCGCGCGTGGCGGCCGGGGCGTTCGCCACGCTGACGGTCCCACCGATGCTGCCGGTCGAGGGCGTGTCGACGCCGCACGCCGCGAGCAGGGACGCGCCGATCAGGGCGGCCGCGCAGCCGCGCAGGGACGCGCGGAGCCTGGAGTGTCCGTGCGGCCCGGCGGGCCGCGTGTGTGCTTCGTTCATTCGTCCTCCTGAGCTCCGTGGGGGGAGCGTGAAGGCAGGATATCCACATGAGCATGACGCGGGAATGACGACGTGCCAGGCGCCTCCCGGGAGCGTGCGGGGGACTTCGTGCACTTCGTACACAAATGGGGTACATTGCCTCATGTCGCGTGTCCCGGATGTCCGTCCCTCCCTGGAGGCCCACGTTCCCGACTCGCCCGCGCAGGTCCAGCGCGTCCTCATCTGCGACGAGATGACGCCCGGTGAGCTGGATCACGACGGCTTCCACGTGGACTACGTCCCGAACATGCCGCGCGAGGAGGTCCTGCGCCGCCTGCCCGACTACGACGCCCTCATCACGCGCTCGCGAACCCGCGTGGACGCCGAACTCCTCGCGCACGGCCCGAGGCTGCGGGTGGTGGGGCGCGGCGGCGTCGGCGTGGACAACATCGACCTCGACGCGGCCTCGCGGCGGGGCGTGCTGATCCTCAACGCGCCCGAATCGAACAACGTGAGCGCCGCCGAGCTCGCCGTGGCGCACCTGCTCGCC
>NZ_KI912656.1:24665-29974 GCF_000519345.1 Deinococcus pimensis DSM 21231 | reverse complement strand
ACCGGGTCAGGGCCTGAGCGCCGCGAGCTGTCGGTAGAGCTCCTTCTCGCGTTCCGTGAGGTCCGACGGGAGCGTCAGGTTGAGCTTCACGTACAGGTCGCCCGCGCCGCCCGCGCGCGGCCAGCCCTGACCGCGCAGGCGCAGCGTCCGCCCCGAGGAACTGCCCTCGGGCACCTTCAGCTCGATGGCGCCGCGCAGCGTCGGCACGCGGACCGTCCCGCCGATCGCGGCGGTCGGCACGGGCACGTTCACGCTGGTGTGCACGTCGTCGCCGCGCAGCTCGAAGCGGGCGTCCTCCAGGACGCGCACGGTGAGCAGCAGGTCTCCGTTGCCGGGCGCCTGCCCCGCGAGCCTCAGCCGTGTGCCGTCGCGGGTGCCCGCCGGGACGCGCACCTGGATGCGGCGGTCGCCCACCGCGATGGTGTGCTCCGCGCCCTCGAAGGCCTCGCGCAGCGTGACGCTCAGCTCGCCCTCCACGTTCTGCACGAAGCGCCGCCCACCGCCGAGCCCGCCGAGCAGGTCGTCGAGATCCACGCCCGCGCCGCCCCCCGTGCGGAAGCCGCCGCGCCCCCCGAGTCCGCCGAACAGCCCCTGGAAGAAGTCGCTGAACTGCGTGGGGTCGATGCCGGAGAAGTCCGCGCCGCCCTGATACGCGCCCTGCGGGACGGTGCCCGCGTGCCCGTACTGGTCGTAGAGCTTGCGCTTCTCCACGTCGGAGAGCACCGCGTAGGCCTCTCCGATCTCCTTGAACTTCTCGGCGGCCGACTCGTCGCCCTGGTTCTTGTCGGGGTGGTACTGCTTGGCGAGCCGACGGTAGGCGCTCTTGATGTCCGCGTCGCTCGCCGAGCGCGGCACGCCGAGAATGTCGTAGTAGTCCTTGTAGGCCATGGGGAAGCTCTCAGTCGTCAGCGGTCAGCTGTCAGGAAGGAAGGTCGAACGGCAACGGACGGGGATGCGGGCGCGTGGGCCCCGGGGCGCGGTGTGGCCGGACGGAACCCACACCGACCGCTCAGTTCCCGGACTTCTCCACGACGACGCGCGCGGGCCGCACGAGGCGGTCGCCCATGCGGAAGCCCACCTGGTAGACCTGCGCGATCACGCCGTCACGCTCGCCCGGCACGACCGTGAGGGCCTCGTGGAAGGCCGGGTCGAAGGGTTCGCCCTCGCGGCCCGTGGCGCTCAGCCCGAGCTTCTCGAAGGTGCGCAGGATGGTGCCCGTCACGCTCTCCAGCCCGCCGATGAGCTTGGCGGGATCCCCGCGGCCCATCTCCAGCGCGCGCGCGAGGTCGTCGTAGATCGGCATGAGCTCCTCGGCGGCCTTCGCGACGCCCTTGTCCTGCGCGTCGATGACGTCCTGGTTGGTGCGGCGGCGGTAGTTCTCGAAGTCCGCCATGAGCCGGGCGTAGCGTCCGCGCAGGTCCGCGAGTTCGCGTTCGGCCTCGTCGGCCTTCTCGAGTTTGCGCATCATCTCCTCGACCTGCGCGAACATCGCGGGGTCGAAGGCGGCGTCCTCGTCCTCGGTCTCGGTCGCCTCCACCTGCTCGGCGTCCACGATCTCGGCGTCGTGCGCGGCGGCCTGGGCCTCCTGGGCGTCGTTGATGCTCTTGTCGTCGTTCGTCATGCTGCTCCTGCGGAAGGGCCATCTCGGCATGTGGGGGCCTCAGGGCGCGGGGGAGCGAGGCGTCGCCTCGCCCCCCGCGGGTGGTCGTCGGTGGTCTGCGTTCAGTCGGCGGGCTTGAAGTCGGCGTCGATGACGTCGTCGTCCTGCTTCGGCTGACCCTGGGCGTCGCCCTGCGCCTGAGAGGCGGTCATCAGCTCGCGCAGCGCGTCCTCGAGGCGCTTCTGCACGTCCGCGACGCGGGCGTCGTCGTCACCCTTGGTGGCCTCCTCGGCCTCGTCGGCGAGGGCCTTCACGCGGTCCTTGAGGGCCTGGTCGGCCGCGCTCTCGTCGATCTGCTGGAGCGCCTGGACGCGCAGGCTGTCGAGGGCGTTGCGCTTCTCGATCTTCTCGCGGCGGGCCTTGTCGGCGCTGGCGTTCTGCTCCGCCTCGCGGACCATGCGCTCCACCTCGGTCTTGTCGAGGGTGGTGGTGTTCTCGATGCGGATGCTGGCTTCCTTGCCGCTGGACTTCTCCTTCGCGGTGACGTGCAGGATGCCGTTCGCGTCGATGTCGAAGGTCACCTCGATCTGCGGGGTGCCGGCGCGCATGGGCGGGATGCCTTCGAGCTTGAAGCGTCCGAGGCTCTTGTTGTCCGCCGCGAGGGGCCGCTCGCCCTGCAGGACGTTGATCTCCACGCCGGGCTGGTTGTTCTCGGCGGTGGTGAAGACCTCGGTCTTCTTGGCGGGCACGGTGGTGTTGCGGGTGATGAGGGGCGCGATCATGCCGCCCTTGACCTCCACGCCGAGCGTGAGGGGCGTGACGTCCACGAGGACGATGTCGCCGAGGCTCGCGTCACCGCTGATGATGCCCGCCTGCACGGCGGCGCCGAGCGCGACGGCCTCGTCGGGGTTGACGGACTCGTTGGGCTCCTTGCCGACGATGTCCTTCACGATGCGCTTCACGGCGGGCACGCGGGTGCTGCCGCCCACGAGGATGACCTCGTCGATCTGGGCGGGGCTGAGCTTCGCGTCGCTCAGCGCGCGCTGCACGGGCTCGCGGACGCGGCGCAGCAGGTCGCCGATGAGCTCCTCGAACTTCGCGCGGCTGAGGGTGCGCTCCAGGTGCAGGGGCGTGCGCGTCTCCGGATCGAAGGTGATGAAGGGCAGGCTGATGGTGGTCTCGCTGGCCTGGCTGAGCTCGATCTTGGCGCGCTCGGCGGCCTCGATGAGGCGCTGCAGGGCCTGCGGGTCCTTGCGCAGGTCGAAGTTGTGGTCCTTCTTGAACTCGTCGGCGAGCCAGCTCACGATGCGCTGGTCGAAGTCCGCGCCGCCGAGGTGCGTGTCGCCGGAGGTGCTCTTCACCTCGAAGACGCCCTCGCCGAGTTCGAGGATGGTGACGTCGAAGGTGCCGCCGCCGAGGTCGAAGACGAGGACGGTCTCGTTGCCCTTCTTGTCGAGGCCGTACGCGAGCGCGGCGGCGGTGGGCTCGTTGATGACGCGCAGCACGTTGAGGCCCGCGATCTCGCCGGCCTGGCGGGTCGCCTCGCGCTGGCTGTTGTCGAAGTAGGCGGGGACGGTGATGACGACGTCGCGGATGGTCTCGCCGATCTTGGCGCTGGCGTCGTTGACGAGCTTGCGCAGCACCTCGGCGCTGACCTGCTCGGGCGCGAGGTCCTGGCCGTTGGCCTCGATGCGGACGCCGCCGCCCTGGCCTTCCTTCACGACGAAGGGGATGCGGCCGGCCTCCTCGCGGATCTCGTCCCAGCGGCGGCCGATGAAGCGCTTGACCTCGAAGAGGGTGGCCTTGGGGTTGAGGGCGGCCTGACGCTTGGCGATCTGGCCGACGAGGCGCTCCTCACCCTTGTACGCCACGACGGACGGGGTGGTGCGCGCTCCCTCGGCGTTCACGATGACGTCGGGCTTGCCACCCTCCATGACGGCGATGACGGAGTTGGTGGTCCCGAGGTCGATTCCGACGGCTTTGGGCATGTGAACTCTCCTGGTGTGGAATTCCTGTCTCCGCTCCGGAAACAGTTCTGATCTGCAGTCATCATAAGGCCACACTTGGAGCGTGTCAACAGACTTGAGTGCAGTCGTATCAAGTTTGAAGTGGGGGTGAACGCCCACGACCGCGAGATCGTCGGACCCGCTCCAGACCGAAGAAAACGTGGACGCGGCGTGGCCCGCAATCTCTACGAGAGCGTTGCCTAAGTCTCATCGCGGGGCGAGGTGGGCGAATAGACTGGGACCATGAAGCAGGGAAACTGGGTGTGGTGGCTGCTGCTCGCGGTCATCGGCGTCATCGTCGTCGTCAGCGTGGCCGCGCCCAAGCCGCGCGACACCGCCATCACCCTCTCGGACTTCGCGGCGGCCCTCGACGCCCGCCAGATCGAGAGACTCGAACTCACCAACACCGGCGGCGTCGTCGAACTGCACGGCAACTACAAGGGCGGCACCGGCGACCGCGCGGGCCGCGCCTTCGAGACCCGCACCCTCCCCACCGACCCCATCATCAACATCGACAACCTCAACGCCAAGGTCGAGCGCGTCACCATCACCGGCGTCAGCCGCTTCAACTGGCTCTCCGTCCTCTCCACCCTCCTCACCGTCGCCCTCATCGGCGTGCTGCTGGTCTACCTGCTGCGCGGCAACCGCGGCGGCGGCGGCGCCGACGCGGCGGGCAACTTCGGCAAGTCCCGCGCGCACATGCTCGCCGAGGGCTCCATCAAGCTCTCCTTCGCGGACGTGGCGGGGTGCGACGAGGCGAAGACGGACCTGCAGGAGGTCGTGGAGTTCCTCCGCAGCCCCGAACGCTTCCACTCCCTCGGCGCCCGCATCCCCCACGGCATCCTCCTCGTCGGCCCTCCCGGCAGCGGCAAGACCCTGCTGGCCAAAGCCGTCGCCGGCGAAGCCCGCGTGCCCTACTTCAGCATCAGCGGCAGCGACTTCGTCGAGATGTTCGTCGGCGTCGGCGCCGCCCGTGTCCGCGACCTGTTCGATCAGGCCAAGAAGGCCGCGCCGTGCATCGTGTTCATCGACGAGATCGACGCGGTCGGCCGCAAGCGCGGGCTGAACTTCAACGGCGGGAACGACGAACGCGAACAGACCCTCAACCAGCTGCTGGTGGAGATGGACGGCTTCGAGAGCAAGCACGACATCATCGTGCTGGCCGCGACCAACCGACCGGACGTGCTGGACGCGGCGCTGCTGCGCCCCGGGCGGTTCGACCGGCAGGTGGTGGTGGACGCGCCGGACGTGCGGGGCCGCGAGCACATCCTCAAGATCCACGCCCGCAAGAAGCCCCTCGACCCCACCGTCAACCTCGGCCTCGTCGCCAAGCGCACCGCCGGAATGGTGGGGGCGGACCTGGAGAACCTCCTCAACGAGGCCGCCCTGCTCACCGCCCGCGAGGGCCGCAAGAAGATCGCCATGCGTGACCTCGACGAGGCCGCCGACCGCGTCCTGATGGGCCCGGAGCGCAAGACCCTCGTCATCCCCGAGCAGGACAAGAAGGTCACGGCGTACCACGAGGTAGGGCACGCGCTCGTCGCGCAGCTGCTGCCGCACGCGGACCGCGTGCACAAGCTCACCGTCGTCCCGCGCGGAGGCGCCGCGGGCAACACGGCGCCCACCCCCGAGGACCGCATGCACTACACCCGCGAGATCCTGGAGGACACGATCGCCGTGGCGCTCGCCGGGCAGGCCGCCGA
>NZ_KI912656.1:23117-24565 GCF_000519345.1 Deinococcus pimensis DSM 21231 | reverse complement strand
GAGAGCAAGCACGACATCATCGTGCTGGCCGCGACCAACCGACCGGACGTGCTGGACGCGGCGCTGCTGCGCCCCGGGCGGTTCGACCGGCAGGTGGTGGTGGACGCGCCGGACGTGCGGGGCCGCGAGCACATCCTCAAGATCCACGCCCGCAAGAAGCCCCTCGACCCCACCGTCAACCTCGGCCTCGTCGCCAAGCGCACCGCCGGAATGGTGGGGGCGGACCTGGAGAACCTCCTCAACGAGGCCGCCCTCCTCGCCGCCCGCGCGGGCCGCAAGCGCATCGTCATGCGTGACCTCGACGAGGCCCGCGACCGCGTCCTGATGGGCCCGGAGCGGCGCTCCCTCGTCATCCCCGAGAAGGACAAGCGCGTCACGGCGTACCACGAGGTGGGGCACGCGCTCGTCGCGCAGCTGCTGCCCTACGCGGACCGCGTGCACAAGCTCACCGTCGTCCCGCGCGGACGCGCCGCGGGCATGGCCGCCTACACCCCCGAGGACCGCATGCACTACACCCGCGCGATCCTCGAGGACATGATCTGCGTGGCGCTCGCCGGGCAGGCCGCCGAGCAGGTCGCGCTCGAACAGATCACCACGGGCGCCCAGAACGACTTCGTGAAGGCCACCAACATCGCCCGCAAGATGGTCACCGAGTGGGGCATGAGCGACCTGCTCGGCAAGGTCGCGCACGCCACCGAGCAGGAGAACTACCTCGGCGGCGGCCCCCAGCAGGGCGCGTACAGCGAGGTGACGGCGCAGCTCATCGACCTGGAGGTCAAGCGCATCCTCGACGCGCAGTTCGAGCGGGCCGTGGCGCTCCTCACCGAGAACCTGCACCACGTCCACCGCATCGTGGAGGCGCTGCTGGCCCGCGAGACCCTCACCGGCGAGGAGTTCGAGACGGTCCTGCGCGGCGGCGTCCTCCCCGACCCCGAACCCGAGGAGGAGAGCCCCCGCGACCCCAGCCCGCCCGTCGGGACGCTCAAGCCCGGACAGGCGTGAGGAGCGGGCAGCTCTCGGCCGTCAGCGGCCAGTGGACGGAAGGGGCGCCCCTCTTCTGACGGCTGACGGCTGACCGCTGACGACCAGGCGCGCAGCGCCTACCATACGTCCATGCTCACCTTCGAGGAAGCCGCCGCCCGCGACCCCGCCCTCGTCGGCACGGAGGCCGCCCGTCTGAGCCGCGTCGCCGCGCACGTCGCGCGCGGCTTCGTCGTGCCCGCCGACCACGAGGAGGCCTTCTACGCCGACAACAACCTTCCCGAGCAGCTGCGCGTCCTCTTCTCGCCGATCAATCCCGCCCGCGTGGACGAGGACGCCCTGGAGGTCCTGTGCGAGAAGGCCGCGCGGCTCGTGACGGGCGCGTCCATGCTCGACGACGCCGTGCAGCGCGTGCAGCGCGCGCTGCGCAACAGCGGCCTCGACCGGGGCGTCGTCCACGTCCGCCG
>NZ_KI912656.1:16221-23017 GCF_000519345.1 Deinococcus pimensis DSM 21231 | reverse complement strand
CCCGACCCCCCGAGCGCCGCGACCACCGCGCGCAGGTCCGCGCGCGAGGCCGCGTCCACGCCCTCGAAGAACTCGTCGAGGACCAGCACGTCCGGCGAGCCCGCGAGCGCGCGCGCCAGCAGCACCCGTCGCCGCTGGCCCTGCGACAGCGTCCGCACGTCCCGCTCCGAGAGGTGGGAAAGTCCGAGCTCCGCGAGGACCGCTCGCGCGCGCGTCTCGTGCGCCGCCACCGCCGGGAAGGCGGGCAGGGGCGTGCGCGTCACGCCGCTCGTCACGACCTGCGCCGCCGTGAGCGCCCAGTCGTGCCGCAGGTACCAGTCGCTCGCCTCGGGCGACACGAGCGCCACCCGCTCGCGCGCCGCGAGTGGACTGCGCGTCTCCCGGCCCGAGAAGCCGTAGGTGCGCTCGCCCGACGACGGCCACGTGAGGCCCGCCACGACCCGGAAGAAGGTGCTCTTGCCCGCGCCGTTCGGTCCCGTCACCGCCCACGTCTCACCGCGCCGCAGGGTCCACGAGACACCCACGAGCGCCTCGCGCCCGTCCACCGTGACGGACACGTCCGAGAGCCGCACGAGGGGAAGGTCCGCCGACATGCCGGAGTCTAGCCCGCCCACCCCACGGGGCGCCGAACGGGCGTTAGGAGCGCCGTTAGACTGGGGCATGGACACCACCCGCTACGAGGCCCTGAAGTTCCACCGCCACGAGGACGGCATCCTGGAGATCGTCCTCCACAACGAGGGCCGCCTCAACTCCGCCGACCACCGCATGCACCGCGAGCTCGCCTACGTCTGGCGCGACATCGACATGTCCGACGAGGTCCGCGCCGTCCTCATCCGCGGCGAGGGACGCGGATTCTCCTCCGGCGGCGACTTCGAGCTCATCGAGGACATGAGCCGCGACTTCCACACCCTCACCCGCGTCTGGAAGGAGGCGCGCGACCTCGTCTACAACGTCGTCAACTGCTCCAAGCCCATCGTGAGCGCCATCCACGGGCCCTGCGTCGGCGCGGGCCTCGCCGTCGCGCTCCTCGCGGACGTCAGCGTCGCCACCCGCACCGCCCGCCTCCTCGACGGGCACACCCGCCTCGGCGTCGCCGCCGGGGACCACGCGGCCATCATCTGGCCCCTGCTGTGCGGCCTCAACAAGGCCAAGTACCACCTGCTGCTCAACGAACCCCTCAGCGGCGAGGAAGCCGAACGCATCGGCCTCGTGAGCCTGTGCGTGGACGAAGCGGACCTCCTGCCGAGGGCGATGGACCTCGCGCGCCGCCTCGCGCGCAGCAGCCCCACCGCCGTCCGCTGGACGAAGTACGCCCTCAACAACTGGCTGCGCGCCGCCGGACCCACCTTCGACACCAGCCTCGCCCTCGAATTCCTCGGCTTCACCGGCCCCGACGTCCGCGAGGGCCTCGCCAGCCTCCGCGAGAAGCGCGAGCCGAACTTCGAGGAGAACGCGCCCCTCTGAAAAAGGAGCCTTCCGCCACCGGGCCCCGAGCGGCCTCCCGCTATCCTGACCGCATGCGCCTCATCGCCTTCGACCTCGACGGGACCCTCCTCGACCACGACAAGACCATCCCGGCGCGCAGCCTCGACGTCATCGAACGGCTGCGCGACCACGACGTGCGCTTCGCGATCATCACGGGGCGCGCGCTCGTCCCGGACGACGTGATGGAGGGCGTCCGGCCCGAGGCGACCGCCACCAGCAACGGCGGCGTCGTCCGCGTCGGGGACCGCATCGTCGCGGAGCACGGCCTGAGCGTCCCCCAGATCCGCGCGGTGGACGCCCTCGTGCCCCAGGACGCCGAACTGTGGGCCTTCGGACCGGACGTCGTCTACACCCGCGATCCCGGGCGCGTCACCGCCGACTGGCTGCGCGAACGCAACCTGCGTCCCCTCGCGGAGGCCGCGGGGGGCGGCGTGTACCAGGTCAGCTTCCGCTTCCCGGACGCGCGCCGCCTCGCGCCCGACATCCTCGCCGTGGGCGGCCTCACCGTCACGGGCGGCCTCGCCCCGTACGAGTCGTTCATGACCGTCACGCACGAACGCGCCACGAAGGGCCACGCCCTGCACGACATCGCCCGCGAGCTCGGCGTGCCCATGCACCGCACCGTCGTGTTCGGCGACAGCGACAACGACGTCGCCATGTTCGAGGTGGCGGGCACCAGCGTCCAGGTCGGCGACGCCGCCTGCCTCGTGGACGTCGCGCACCACCAGGTCAGCTGCTCCGCCCTCGGGCTGCCCGGCTGGCTGGAGGACTACGTGGAGGAACTCGCGCGCGAACTCGCGTGAAAGGAGGCGGGAACGGCCCGGTCGTCATGGCTGGGCCGTCCACGTGTCTCCGTATGGATGAGGAGTGGCCGTCCACGTTCTGGCAACGTACGGATCGGAGCGGTCCGATCCTCATGCCCGGGGCGTTGGCGCGTCTCTGTCTCTATTTGAGTTTGAAGTTGATCGCCACCTCGCCCGTCCGCGCGTACACGTCGTTGAAGCGCGCGCGGTCGGCGGTGAGGGTGATCGCGACGGCCCGTCCGTTCTGCACGGCGAACAGCTGCGACCAGCGCAGCGTGTACTGCCCCTGACGGCCCTCGTAGATCAGCTCGCGGCCCTTGAGGGCCCCCACGTTGCGCTCACGCTCCGCGAGGAGATTGAAGTCCGTGACGGCCTGCTGACCGAAGGTCTTCGCGGCCTCCACGAGGTCCGTGAGGGTCCCGCCCGGCGGCACCTTCTCCACGATCACGTTGACGTTCGACGTGAACGCGCCGGGTTTCGGCGGTTCCAGGAAGAACACCGCCGCGCCCATGAGGTCCTCCTTGACCAGCCAGCCCTTCGGGTACGTGGTCGTGAAGGAGAATTTCCTGTTCACGTAGGCCGTCTGCGCGAGGGCGAAGGTGGGCAGCGCGAGCGCCACGAGCGACAGGCCGAGGGCCCGCGCGGACCGGACGGGGGAGAGCGTCATGCGCCCATTGTGACCTCTTCCCGCGCCTCCGGACGCGAAACCAAACGAGGACCGGGAAGGGACGACCTTCGCCCCTTCCCGGTCCTGGGCCTCCAGGGGCGGGTCAGCCGATCCGCTCGCGTCCGCCCATGTAGGGCCGGAGCGCCTCGGGCACGCGGATGCTGCCGTCCGGCTGCTGGTGGTTCTCCAGCAGGGGCACCAGCACGCGCGGCACGGCGATCCCGGTGTTGTTGAGGGTGTGCGCGAAGCGGACCCTGCCGTCCTCGTCGCGGAAGCGCAGGTTCGTGCGCCGGGCCTGCCAGTCGCCGAGGTACGAGCACGAGTGCGTCTCGCGGTAGCGGCCCTCCGACGGCACCCAGGCCTCCACGTCGTACATCAGGACCTTGCCGCGCCCCATGTCCCCGGTCGAGTTGATCATCACGCGGTACGGGAGCTCCAGGCCGCGCAGGATCACCTCGGCGCCCTCCAGCAGGCGGTCGAACCACGTCCAGGCGTCCTCGGGGCGGCACAGGACGTACTGTTCCACCTTGCGGAACTCGTGGACGCGCATGAGGCCGCGCACGTCGCGGCCCGCGCTGCCCGCCTCGCTGCGGAACGCGCCCGACAGCGCCGCGTACGCGACGGGCAGAGCGGAAGCGTCGAGGATCTCGCCGGCGTACAGGCTGTTGACGGGCACCTCGGCGGTCCCGGCGAGCATGAGCTCCTCGCCCTCGATCTTGTACACCTGATCCTCGCCGCCGGGGAAGTGTCCCGTCCCGACGAACGCGTCGGGCCGCACGAGCGCCGTGGTGCTCAGCAGCGTGAAGCCGCGGTCCGCGAGGACGTCGAGGGCGTACGTGATCACGGCCTGCTCCAGCCGCACGAGCTCGCCCTTGAGGAGGTACGAGCGGCTGCCCGAGACGCGCGCGACGCGCTCCAGATCGGCCCAGCCGTGCTTCTCGAGGAGCTGCACGTGGTCGAGCGGGGTGAAGTCGAACGTCCGGGGCGTGCCCTCGCGGCGCAGCTCGACGTTGTCCTCGTCGCTCGCGCCGAGGGGCGCGCGCTCGTCCGGGATGCTGGGGACCTGCAGCAGCAGCACGCGCAGCGCGTCCTCGTGGGCGCGCAGGGTGGGTTCGAGCGCGCGGATCTCCTCCGCGAGGTCCTTGCCTTTCTGGATGAGGGCGGGCCGCTCGTCGGGGGTGGCCTTCGGGACGAGCTTCGCGTTCGCGTTGCGTTCGGCCTGCACGGCCTCGAGTTTCTGGCGGAGTTCGAGGAGCTCCGCGTCGACGCGCAGGAGGTGGTCGAGGTCGAGGTCGAGGTGCTTGACCTCGATGGCGCGGCGGACCTGGTCCGCGTGGTCACGGATGAACTTGAGGTCGAGCATGGGGATCCTTTGGCGTCCGGGCGTGCGCGGGCGCGTGCTGGGGGAGAGCGGGCGTTACTGGTCGACGGTGCGGGGCACGCGGAAGAAGCCGTCCTGCCGTTCCACCGCGACGGAGGCGACGTCCCCGGAGGAGAGCAGGTCGCCGGGCTCGTCGGAGCGGGTGACGTTCACGAGCGCGACGGGGCGCGGCATCTCCTCGACGCCGTCCGTGTCGAGGCCGGAGATCTTCTCGAAGTACCCCAGGATGCGGTTGAGGTCGCCCTGCAGGTGCGCGGTCTCCTCCTCGGTGAGGCTGAGGCGCGCGAGCTTCTTGAGGTGCTCCATTTCGGGCGCGTCGATCATGAGGGGGATTATACCGACGGCGGCGCTCAGGTGCCCGTCACGAGCCGCGCGAGCCAGAGCGCCACGGGCGCCACGACGAGGGCGGGCAGCAGCGCGCCGACGCGCACGCGGCGGTCATCGAAGCCGAGCCCGGCGAGCATGAGGTTCCAGCTGATCCCGGCGATCATCAGGCCGCCCGCGCCCGTGACGAGCAGCACGTACGGGTTGGAGGCGAGCGTGGAGGGGTCCGCGCCGCGCAGCAGGGAGGACGCGAGGCCCGCCGCGCCGAGCGCGACGCCGCCCTGCAAGACCAGCACGACGAGCGCGCTGAAGCCCACCCCGATCCCGTAGACCCCGGCGAGCGCGAGGGCGGAGATGCCGTCGAGGGTGGCCTTCACGAGCAGGGCGCCGGGATCGAGCAGCAGGCCGTTCTGGATGCTGCCGATGAGGGTGAGGGGGCCCACGCAGAACAGCAGGCTCGCGGCGACGAAGCCCTCCGTGAAGCGTCCGCCGCCCCGGAAGCGCCGCCGCAGGTTCTCCCCGAGTCCTTCGAGGCGCTCCTCGAGCTTCAGGGCCTCGCCGAGGACGGCGCCCACGGCGAGCGAGACGAGCGCGAGGATGACGCCGGGCACGCTGCCCGCGCTGACCCGGCCGACGTCCTGCGCCATGCCGAGCCCGATGAAGAGCGTGACGAGGCCGAGGGTCTGGAGGAGGGTGCGCTGCGTCTGGGCGCTGAGCCGTCCGCCGAGGGCGAGGCCGAGGGCGGTCCCGGCGAGGACGGTCGCGATGTTGACGAGCGTTCCGGAGAGCTGCGAGAGGAGATTCACCGTCCCAGCCTACCCTCATGAGAAGTGAGCCGATCCTGAGAAGAACGTAAATTTTTTGTGGAAAGAGGTGGTCCTGATCTTTAGGATGTCTTTAATGAAGCAGTTCGTGGGTCGTGCCGTCACCACCGCGCTCCTCGCCCTCGCCGCCGGCGCCGCCGCGCAGGGCGTGCCCGCCCCGTCCCGCCTGGAAGCCGCCGTCCCGCCCGGCGTGCGCGCCCTGCCCAGCCTGCCCGCGCCCCTCGTGAGCCGCGTCGACGTCCTCGGCAATCTCGACCTCCCCACGCTCGCCGCCCGCCGCGACGTCCGCGTCTACCTGCCGCCCTCCTACGCGGGCGGCACCCGCCGCTACCCCGTCCTGTACCTCCAGGACGGCCAGACCCTCTTCGGCCGCTGGGACCTGCAGAACGTCGCCGACACGCTCGCCCGTTCCGGCGTGGAGCTCATCCTCGTCGCCGTGGACCATGGCGGGACCTCACGCACCTCCGAGTACACCGTCACGCCCGACCCCGCCCGCGGCGGCGGCGCCGGCGACCGTTACCTCGCCGACCTCGTCCGCACCGTCAAGCCCGCCGTGGACGCCCGCTACCGCACCCTTGCGGACGCGAAGCACACCGGCGTCGCCGGAACGGACCTCGGCGGCCTCATCAGCGTCGAGGCGGGCCTGCGCTATCCGAACACGTTCGGCTTCGTCGGCGCGCTCAGCCCCGCCCTCGACTGGGCCGACCTCTCCGTCGTCCGCGAGACGTGGAAGGCCCCGCGCGCCGGACAGGCGTACTACGTCAGCGTCGGCACGAGGGAGGGCGGCACCCCCGACGCGGACCTCGCGCGGATCATGGACGCGGGCCAGCTCATCTGGGCGCTCGGCGCGCAGGGCGCCCGCGTCGGCTACCTCGAGATCGAGGGCGACGGCCGCGCCGACACGTCCCTGCGCGGACGCCTGCCCGGCCTGCTGCGCGGCTTCCATTCCTTTGCGACGAATTGAGGAACGCCCGGCGTTGCATTGACGCGCGCCTGACAGCCCAGGGGCTACACTGAGGTCACGTTGAACACCATTCACCGTCGTCAGGAACCAGCCAGGCCGCCCGCCCACCGCGCCGCCACGCGCCTGCCCGAGCTTCCCCACGATCAGGGCCGCCCCATGCCGGGCGGCCCTGCCTGCTTTCCCTTCTTCCGTCCGGAGGTGAGCGAGTGACCCTGCGCGAACAGTTCGACCGTCTGCCGAGGCTCCTGAAGGTCAGCGAGGTCTGCGAGTACACCGGCTGCCACGAACGCACCGTGCGCCGCTGGATCCGCGACGGGCGGCTGCCCGCCGTGGAGAGCGGCGCGGGCC
>NZ_KI912656.1:15640-16121 GCF_000519345.1 Deinococcus pimensis DSM 21231 | reverse complement strand
CGGGGCGACCCCGGCGTTCCTCGCTGTCGTCCTCCACGTCGTCGTGGATGAGCACCCAGTTCTGGAAGAGCTCCACCGTCGCCGCGAGCCACGCCGCGCGGTCCCAGGCGTCCGAGCCGTCCCGCGCGCCGTACGCGCTCGCCGCGAGCAGCACCAGCTCGCCCCGGATGCCCTTGCCGCCCCGCTCGGGGTAGTCGCGCATCATGCGGTAGAGCAGGTCCACCTCCGGGCGGTCGTGGTGGCGGGGGAGGAGCTCGTCGATCCGGCGCTTGATGTCGGGCAGCACGCGGCCAGTCTACCCGCACGGACGCCCGCGCGGCCCGGCGCGGTACACTGGGCGCCGTGAACGCGGATTCAGCGGCAGAAGGCTCGGCGTACCGGCGCGCCGGAGTGGACATCGACGCCGGGGCGCGCGCCGTGGACCTCATGCGGGACGCGGTCGCGCGCACCCACACGCCCGACGTGCTCGCGGGCCTCGGGG
>NZ_KI912656.1:14427-15540 GCF_000519345.1 Deinococcus pimensis DSM 21231 | reverse complement strand
CGCTCGTGGCGGCGGACGTGGACGTACGCGGCATGGCGCACCTCACCGGGGGCGGCCTCGTGGACAACCCGCCGCGCGTGTTCCCCGAGGGGCTCGGCGCGGTCGTCCGGGAGGGCTCGTGGCCCGTGCCGCCCCTGTTCGAGCTCATCCTGGAGCGCGGCCGCGTGTCCCGCGAGGAGGGCTACCGCGCGCTCAACATGGGGCTCGGCTTCCTCTTCATGGTCCCGGCGGCGCAGCAGCAGCAGGCGCTGGACGCGCTCCGCGCGGCGGGGGAGACGCCGTACGTCGTCGGGGAGCTCGAACGCGGCTCCGGCGTGCGCTTCGAGGGGGGGAACGCCTGACGTGAGCACCCACCCCACCCCGACGGGTTTCGCGCCCCTCGACGCCGCCGCCCACACCGAGTTCTGGGTGATCCGTCACGCCGAGAGCGAGTGGAACGCCGCCGGACGCTACCAGGGCCAGACGGACGTGCACCTCTCCCAGACGGGCCGCGAGCAGGCCGCGCGCCTCGCCGGGCGGCTCACCGGCATGGACTTCGACGCGGTGTACTCCAGCGACCTCGCCCGCGCCTACGACACCGCCCAGGCCGTCTCGCGGACCCTGGCGGGCTCGCCGGAGGTTCAGGTGGACGCGGGTCTGCGCGAGATCGACGTCGGCCTCCTCGCGGGGAAGGTGCGCCGCGAGATCGAGACGGAATTTCCCGAGTACGTCGCGTCGCTGCGCTCCGACCCCTGGTACGCCCGCCGCCCCGAGGGCGAGAGCATGGCCGACCTCGCGTCGCGTGCCGCGCGCACCTTCGAGGAGCTGCGCGCCCGTCACGCGGGCCAGCGGATCCTCGTCGTCACGCACGGCGGCGTCGTGCGCGTCGCCGTGAGCCTCGCCATCGGCGGGCACGAGAAGGACGTCTGGGCGCGTCTGTCCGTCGCGAACACCTCCATCACGCGCGTGGCGCTCAGCGAGGGCGGCGGCACCCTGATGTGCTTCAACGACACCGCGCACCTCGAACGCATCGGCAAGCCCGACTCGCGAGACGACCTGCTCGGCGAGTCCCGGCGGTGGGTGCGGTGACGGCCGCCGCGTCCGTCGTGGAGCGCTTCCGGGACGGCGACCCGC